>DASPPQ010000032.1:0-83372 GCA_035625415.1 Thermodesulfobacteriota bacterium | reverse complement strand
TTTGCCTTTCCTGCAAAAGCTTCCTCTGGGAGTCAAAAGGATCAGCGGTGGTGAAACCAATATCCCCAAAACCGCATTCGTAGGCTTTTTCAATGATATCGTTTTTGCCAATCATATCGAACGCTCCGTCTCGTAAGGGGGATTCTAACCCATCCTTGGCAAAAATATGTGTTGCGAGAGGCGGGTGAATGTGCTGAAGAAAACTTTATAGCGGCTCCTTTGCCATTTCACTACCCAGTCTCCAAGGAATTGGAAAGGCCACTCTCGTCAATTCACCGTGCTCCATAACACTCATAAAAAACTACAATTATAATGTTTTTGGAAGCACATTTACCGCCGCTGGAATACAACCGTAGCGTGTATTAAGCCACTACCGGATAACCTCCAACAATCTCTCTACCAAAGATCGAGACTCTGCCTCGGGTAGACAGTATTTCATTTCTACGAATTTATTTCTGAATTGAGAAATCTCCTTGGCCACGGGTCGATCTTTCAGAATGACCTGACCCATGTACTCCGCCAGTTGAGCAAAATCGTCTTCTTTCATCCCGAACCGCGTCATTTCCTGAACCCCCATCCTCAGGCAGCTCGCTGTCGTAAAGGCCTCGTCATCCGGCGCACCCTGGTAATTGACGATAATGTTATTTTCTTCCAATCGTTCGGCCACCCATGGCCCCTTTCCATAGCCAACCCTGACGATCACCTGATGTGTCTCCGTATATCCGAGGCGTGGGTCTCCCTCCACCATTAATCCCTGATTCTTTAGGCCACGGGCAAATGCCTTGGCGTTGGAGATCACCTCTTTCTGATAATTTGATTTGAAGGCATTCATTTCATAGGCAGCGAGCAAGAGGCCCACCAGTGTTCCCAGGTGGTGATTGCTGACGCTACCGGGAAAGACCCTACGGACGATAGCTTCCCAGAGCTCCTCATATTCCGTCTCCTCCGACATGTTACTCGAAATGATCCCTCTTTGCGGCCCGAAGAAAGTCTTATGGGTGGACCCTGTCACAATATCCGCACCTTCCTTAAAGGGCTCCTGGAAATAAGGTCCGATCAGTCCCAGGACGTGGGCCATGTCGTAAAGAAGGATCGGTTTTGGATTGACATGGGAGATCATTTCGGCAATCTCCCTTAAAGGCTCTTTATAGATGACCATGCTCTTGCCCATTACGATCAATTCGGGCTTATGCTCTTCCAACAGTTCACGGGTCTTCAAAAGATCGATCCTGTATAGGTCATCCTTCATCACTGGGAAAGGGACGGCCGCCGGCCTTTCTGTCGTTGGATTGTTAGCGATAAAATCTTTCAAGGCGCCCATGGGCTGAGCGCTCAGATGCCCTCCCCTCCCGATATGATGGTTCATCACCTTTCTGATCCTGCGGGGCTCCCTTCTCCGGTCCAAACGGTTGAGGTAATCGACGATTCCGCTGAAGACAGCGGTATTGGCCATCTGGCCGCTGATCACCCTCGCCTCGACTTCCGAGCATCCGATGAAGCGTCGAAGCTCATCGGCAACCAGAGCCTCCACTTCTCCGATCAACTTGGTCCCCTGATAATAGAAGACATCGCTTTCCTTAAAGGCCTTCATCAACCGGTGTTCGGCGTATCGGCCCGATGGGTCTGAAACCGTGAGAAGTCTCACAAGAAGAGAAGGGGTCGATTCCGAAGGGATGAGATTGACTGTCTCTCTCTGTCTCCAATGGGTATTCTCCGCCACACGACGGACAAGTCTTTCAGACAAGTCTTTTAAGCTTCCCGTCGGAGCACGCATCTTCCTCGGTTCTTGTATCAGGATGGGATGAGCATAAGGCGGAGCTTCGCTGGAAAGATGCCTTTCTACGATCACCCCTTCGACCTTCTTCCCCCGGTAAGAAATTTCTACCTTCTGGCCTTCCTTCAAATCTGAATCGATATAAGCAAGGCCGATCGATCTCATTTTTTTTTCGTCTGTGGGCTCTGAAAGGATCCCTCGATCCGAGAAGACCCAATAGGGAACCATCGTCCCGCTCGACACATGTCCAACCAGCTCCCCGTTTGCAAAAACCTCGTAGCCCTGTCTGGCAATCCCCTGGCCGGTGAGGGTGATCGGGAATATCCTCTTAGGAACTAACTGTCTTTCTTTAGGAGGTAAAGGTTTTCCACTTTCTCTTGCCGTCACCTCTTCAAATTGCCTTTTCAGGATATCCCTTCCGATGAATTCTCCTTTTAGGGGAGAGAAACTCATGGCCAATCTTGCCGCCGAAGGGACCGCGTAAATCGGGATATCGATTCCTTGCGCATCCAGCCCTAACTCGTGACCATAAAGGGGAAGTCCTGCTTCCAGCCTCAGGGTATCCCTTGCCCCTAAGCCCACTGGAACGATCCCCTCTTCCTCTCCCGTGCCGAGGATCTTCTCCCATATGAGCCTTAGCTTCTCCCCGGGCAAAAATAGTTCGAAACAGATGGGCTCACCCGTGTATCCTGTTCTTGAGATCGTGATATGGACGTGCTCTCCCTCTAACTCACACACCCTTAATCGATTTCTCCACGGGTCAGGAAGTTTTGTATGATCTTCTAAGAGAATTTTTTCTAAAACCCTCCTGGCGTGAGGACCTTGCAGTGCGATCATTCCGATTTCATCGGTTTTGTCGTCCATCACCACATTCTTGTACCGTTTCTTATGATCGAGAAACCAATTCCAATCTTTCTCCTTATTCGCCGCGTTCACAACAAGGAGATAATTTGTTTCCAGGGAGGGATCCCCTTCTTCCAGCCGATAGACGTAAGCATCGTCAATCAAGCCTCCCTCCTCATTCTGAATCAACGTATACTGGGCCACACCCGGATCAAGAGCCGTCACATTGTTGGTCAGGAAATGCTGCATAAAAGGAACCGCATCTATTCCCCGAATCAAGAAACGTCCCATATGGGAGATATCGAACAGCCCCCCGAATTTCCTTGTCCTCAAGTGCTCCTCGAGAATGCCTTGTTGATAGGCAACAGGCATTTCCCAACCGGCAAACTCGACCATTTCCCCGCCGTGCTCCTTATGCCAGGGATAAAGGGCCGTCCTCTTCAAGTCTTTTGGCATGCTCAAACTCTCCTCGTTCGGATAGGGCCTACAAAAACCTTTCTTGATCTAAATATCCATTTTAAGCGAGTTTTGAAACGGAAGCAACAGACCCTCTCTCCTCTCCCCAACGAGACTGTGTTGTAATGAGCGAGAAACCGCTCTCCGAACATTACGGAGCGGGCTGTCAGGTAACAAAGCTTTAGGGCTGAAACCTTTTGTCGGTCAACTACCGGGCTGCAGGCCCATGAAAAGATTACATTTGCAAGAAGCTCCATTACCTATACCTCTAAATGGCCGGACCCTAAAGCTGAGGAATCTGACCGCCTGCTCCGTCCCCGCCTCTCTTCTCCATCATGATTACGAGAGAATCTCTTGGGGAACCAGTATAACGCCAGTAGGTAAAAAAAAAGCCCCCATGCGGGGGGCTTTTCCGAAAGGATCAAGTCTCAATCCGTCGTCTGTAGTTTTCCTGCAAGAACCGGGTGGGAGAATTCCTCTACCGTCTCTCTTTCGGGAACCTTGGTGAAAAAGGTGAGGAGAGCGGCAAAAATCATCAGAGCGGCCGAGATGATATAGGCCGTATTATAATTGCCCGAAGCGTCTGCAATCTTACCAGCGAGGATAGGCCCGAATACTCCTCCGACGCCCCATGCCGTAAAAAGGATCCCGTAATTCATGCCCAGATTTTTTGTTCCCCAATAATCGGCACAGGTCGAGGGGAACAGAGAGAGACAGGCCCCGTAACTAAATCCCACAACCGCAGACCCTAAGACGAAGGTCGGGACCGTCGAAATCCTCGAGAAGAAAAACATGACGACGGCCTGGCTTAAGCAGATAATGAGCACTGTCTTTAATCGGCCGATATAGTCCGATACCAAACCGGCAACGAGACGACCTCCGGCGTTAAAAATAGCAAGGAGCCCAACGAAGATGAACCCGATCTGGATGGCATTTCCCGATTGGACAGATACAATCTTGGCGAGGTGTCCAATAATCATCAGGCCTGCCATGGCCCCGCATGCGAACTCAATCCAGAGGAGGTAGAAGGTTCGAGTCTTAAGCATTTCTGACCAGGAATAATCAATCTTATAATTGTTCTTGTTCTTAGAGGCATTCTGATTCAAACTCACGGCAGGAGTGGAAGGATTATTTATAAATTGGGCCAGGATGAAGGTGATCACGGCAAAACCGATGCCGAGAATCAAGAACGCCCCTTTCACCCCATAGGCAGCAAGAAAAGATCTGCTGACAGGGGCGATATAAACAGAAGCAAGACCAAAACCGCTCACAACAATACCCGTAATCAAGCCTTTTTTCTCCGGAGGAAACCATTTCACCGCCGCAGGGGTGGCGGTGGCATATCCTAAACCAATTCCTGTCCCGGCCATAGCACCGAACCCGATCAGAGCAGGTAAGATATTCCCCGGTGAAGCAAAGCTCGTTACGACGAGCCCCAAACCCGTTAGCAGGGCACCCATCGTGGCTATAATCCGGGGACCAAACTTATCCTGAAGCCGACCGGCGGGAACCATCATCGCGGCAAAAAAAGCTATGGCTATCGTATATGGCAGAGCCGCATTGGTTTTGCTCCAGCCAAAACCGCCTTTATCAATAGCCTCTGTAAACTGCTTGCCAAAAACGCTCCATGAATATAAGACGCCTAAAGCCAGATTCAAACCCATTCCTGAGAAAGTGACTAACCAGCCTTTTCTACCCATATTAATTTCCTCCGTTCTGAGTTATGAATTGGCCATAATTATAGAACCAATAACCTAAAGTTTCAACAAAAAAGTGAATTTTTTATCAAAGTGAATGTAAAATTTATTTCTAAATTATTTCAATATATTATCTCATATATATTTTATTTGATGCCGCGCCTGACTCGAAATAAACACGGTTGTGCTAATTGTAACATGGACATTTGTGTTAACGGTAACATTATTGCCTGAAAGATACATTTGCAAATCCCCCCAACCCTCCTTTACTAAAGGGGGACGGGGGGGATTTATGTTTTTCATGGTTTGAGCCTGCCTGCCCCACCATCGGCCCTGCCTACCGGCAGGCAGGAATGACGCTCGCGTCATGAAGGATTGCTCAGCAGGCTTCACAAAACGCAGCGGTTCCGACGAGCGACCCGGGTCTCAGCTCCTGCCATCCCATACAAGCAAAATGATTTAGGTGGTTAGGGGGCACTGGAGGATGGGGACCGATACGCCTGCGGGATTGTTTAAAAAGTGGTTTAGAACACTAGGAGAATTCGGCCGGATACTAATTTTAAGTTCTTACGAAGAATAAATGGGAAGATAAGGTTATGCAACTGGTTTACTGCGTCAGAAGTCCCTTTACTTTGAATGTCATTCCGGGCTTGACCAAGCTTGCCCCGTGCTTGACACGGGGGAATCCAATGATTTCAACTGGATTCCTGCTTTTGCAGGAATGATAGCTTCTGAACTTTTGTAAAGAAGTGTTGGACGCACTACACTAGGTACCGAGGATCGATCTTCATAAAGAAATGATGCATGGCAGTGTTACCCACAAAGGTCAACTCTAAAATATCCTCTGCGCCGAGGTGGCATTTTCCGGTGATATCTCTGACCAATTGGTTCAGTCCGTCAATAATCAACCTGTGCATCCTTTCAAGACCGTCCTCTGGATGGGTCAAAGTAGTGATTCTTGACATCACATCCTCACCGTAACTGATCTGAGGAATCATCATCAATTCAGTCGCTATCACCTCTCCGCTTCTGAGATTGCAGAGATAGGCAGCAACTGTTGTGGTTCCAACATCGACAGCCAACCCATAAGCATCCTCTAGCTTTCCAGGCTTGACATCCAGAATCTCTTTCTCCATCCATACGGCAACAGTGACTTTCCAATTTCCCTGCCGCAGAAGCGTCGGAAGCCTTAACAAGGCATGGTAATCGATACGGAGTGAGGAGAGATGATACTTTTCGAAAAGTCCCTTTTTAAGCCGATCAAGATCTCCATGAGGATCTCGAGTGATGGTAGGGAGAGTTCGACATAGTAGGGATGGATCGCAGGATTCAGTTCAATTGATCTTCCGGTAGCCGCCTTTCTGAGCACCTGCTTTCCGGGACGGCTCTCCTCGGGCACAAGAATTGAAACATCTCCTCTAATCTGAGCCGCGCATCCAAGTCGATAACCCTCAACTCTTTCTCTTTCCGTGATGAACTTGGCTTCATCATCCGTGAAGGCCGAAAGGGACCCTTCCACCAACTTAACCTTGCATTTGCCGCAGGCCCTCTTCCCTCCACAGAGAGATTCTATTTCGACCCCCAATTCCCTCGAGGCTTCAAGGATGCTCTTTGCCTCCAAAACTTCACCTCTCACCCCCGAAGGTTGAAAGATTATTTCAAACTTTTTCATCGATTCTTCTTATAAAAAGCAAAGTAAGACAAAAGTCGGCTAAAGATCTAAAAATAATTCCTGTGTTACTTCTTCACCGGGTTTCAAGATGATAAAATCCTTATCCCAGCATCCCTGGAGCATCTTCTCAAAAAATTCCAAAGACCCTCTCATCTCCTCATACCTCAAATTGAGGAAATGCGCGTTCTCCCTCGCATGTTCCCGAAGGGCCTCCGACTCGGCACCCATGTCCACCAACACAATTCTCGTGTAGTTCTTCAACTCCTCCCTGATCACCCATTCGGCCGTCTCTTTATCGTAGCGCTGACAATATTCCTGAAATATTCCGAGAGGCGATTTGCCCTCTTCGATCCATCCCTTGGTCAAATAGTAGGTGCCCGGTTCCTTCCTGTGCTCCTCAATGTATTTTTCCCACGAGCCAAGAAAAAGAGCAATGCAGTCGTGGACACGAGGAATGACGATGGGATGATTTTTCGACTTGACACCCAAGATCCCGTTACTGCAAAGCCCATAGCTCAAAATAATGTAATCCCAATCCTGTTCTTCAGCCTTGTCGATCTCCGCCTGAATGATCGGCTTCATCTTCTGGGGCGTTCGATGGAGGGACTGCTCCAAGAAAACGAAGGAGATTCCGTTGGCCTGAAAACGGAGAATCTCGTCCTTCATAATATTACAGGCGATCACCAGGTATTTTATGTTTGCCATCCGCGACCAGCTATACGCGATCAGTCAATAAATTTACTCAAACCTTCCCTCGCGAAAGGCTGAGATATATCCCATGCAGAATTCATCCTTGCCGGAAACCAGAAGAGCGGCCTTGAGAGCGCCGAAGAGCTCTTTGTCAGTAGGGTCCAGGATAGCGGAATCCAGACCACGAGCGATGGCCGCCACAAGAAAGGTTCGATTGACAAGCTTTCGGTTCGGGAGTCCGTAAGAAACGTTCGTTAGGCCACAAGTGGTATGAACACCCGGAAATTGGGTTATGATCTGCTCCATGGCATTAAGTGTGGCCAACGCTGACCTGTCATTCGTCGCGAGGGGATAGACGAGGGGATCGATGTAGAGGTCATCCAGAGGAATGGACGCAGCCTTCACGCCCTCAATCAACTGTCCAGCCATTTTCACTTTTGCCTCTGCGGTATCAGCAATAGCGTCTCCCGATTGGCAAAGACCGATGACCTTGGTCTTATGCTTAACAATTAACGGCAGGATTCCTTCCAACCGTGAGGGCTCCAGTGTGATGGAATTAATCATCGGAGTTTTCTTTGCCAAAGGAATCATCGCCTTGATCACAGAAGGATCCGGACTATCAATGCATAAGGGAAGGGCTACGGCTTCCTGAACTGTTTCGATAACCCACTGGAGATGTCTCGCCTCTTCTCCCACAAACGTCCCGGCGTTGACATCGAGATAGTTAGCTCCTGCAATGGCCTGAGCCTTTGCTTCATTCTGAATAAAGACGGCGTTACGTGAGGCGATGGCTTCGGCAATAGGCTTTCGAGAGGCGTTGATTCTTTCTCCGACGATCAGCATGGATTCAACCTTCATTCACCCCAACCTTCACCCTCCCCCGTCAAGGGGGAGGAAATAGGGCTGAAGACGGACAAGATGAGGGGCAAAAACTATTTGAATAAATTTGGGTCCAATGGGTACTTCCCGTATTTCTTGATGGCACGGGCCATGGCCCAAACATTCTCGGTCTTGCAGTAATCTGTCAGACTGTTGGCGCTCGTCACAATGTACCCACCTCGGGGTCCAGCGACAGCGACTCTTTCCTTCACTTCCTTATCCACCTCGTCGGGTGTTCCAAGGGTAAGGGTATAATCGAGATCGACGTTACCAAGAATGCAGACCTTTTGCCCGTATTTGGCTTTGACTTCTTTGATGTCCATGGCGGCGGGTTGAATGGGGTGAAGTCCGTTCATCCCCAAGGTAAGCAGGTCGTCCAGAATGGGCATGAGATTGCCATCGCTATGAAAAACCCAGGGTTTCTTCATGACATTCGCCACAATCTTTTGATAGGGCAAGAAAAATTCTCGATACTGTTCCCGGCTCATCCAGGTCGATTTCGTATCGGCATGGTCATCATTTGCCCAGTAATAATCAAAATCCATTTGGTTCAGATGTTCCACGACTTTCGCCGACCATTCTGAGAACCTTTGATGGACTTCTTTGATTAGGTCTGGGTTATCGTAGACATTATAAGCGAACTCGACGACTCCCATACTTTCAAGCAACGAAGCGGAACCCAATCGGATTCTCGCGAAGACCGCATAGTCCCTCTTGAATTGAGCGATCCACTTAGACACCTTGTCATACCGGGCTGGATGATCCGGGTCGGGAAGATATTCATCAAAAAGTTTTAAGGAATCCTTGGAAGTAAGGAGCCCCTTTTTGATAAACGTCCGACCGCTTTCAGTGACTCCCATCTCCGAAATCCAGGGAGGGACGAAATCGAAGGTCACCTTTTGCGGATAATAGTAACTTTCCTTGAACCCCACAGCTGCCTGCATGGCCTGGCCCGCAGTCGCTTTCCCGCCCATCGGGAAATGATACCCAAAGCCATCCATTCCGAGCTTCTCGCAGAGGTCACCGGGCGTGAAGTCGGTCGTGCCCATGATTCTTTCCTGAAGGCCTTCTTCAATATCATTCTCTATCCAGGGAACCTGATCCGGAGTCCCTCTCCTTAGTGCGGTTAGAATTCTTTCCCTTGGTTTCATGTTCTATCCCCCATCATTTCAAATTAACTCGTTGCATTTTATCACAGCGGCGCGGGCATCTTTGCCGTAAAAGTCTGCCCCAATTCGATCCGCAAAACTCTGGGTGAGTGGAGCTCCTCCCACGCCAACTTTCACTTTTTCCCTTAGCCCTGTCTGCTTGAGAGCTTTGATCGTCTCTTCCATCATCGACATGGTCAAAGTGAGAAGAGCGGACATCAGCACAAACCTGGGCTGATGCTGCCTCACGGCATCGGCGAATTTCTCGGGCGGAGTATCGATTCCCAAATCGATGACCTCATACCCGGCCCCTTGAAGAACCATTGAGACGATGCTCTTCCCCACATCGTGGATGTCGCCTTTCACCGAACCGATCACCACCTTCCCTTTGCTCGAAAGTCCTTGTGCAACGAGCATCGGGCGGAGGATATCCAGTCCTGTGTTCATCGCCCGGGCGGCAATCATCATCTCCGGCAGAAAAATCTCATTTCGGGAAAACCGGTCTCCTACCACGTCCATGGCGGGGATCATCATCTTATCCATGACTTCTTCGGGTCTTAATCCCTCGGACAAGGCCTTTCGAATCAATGGCTCGACCGCATCCCGCTTCCCCTTGATGATGGCCTCTTTAAGTTCCTCTTTCACAGTTGTCGTCTCAGGCATGTTAACCCTCCCTCATTTAGAAGATACGCATAGCGCTAAGCGCGGAGCGCACAGCGTTCAAAATCCCAAATCACAAATTCCCTGCCTACCGGCAGGCCCTGAACCTAATATGGTACAGAGCAGGCAGGTAAATCCTTGTAGGGAACGGTTTCAAACCGTTCCGCGTAAATTCTAATTCCAAATGACCTCCCCTCACCCTTCCCCTCTCCCCTTTACTATTCTATTAAGCAGCTCCTGCCACAATCTTCAGGACGGCTTTATCCTTTATCAACGCTTCAGGTTTTCCCGAAAAAATAATCTCGCCTCGCTCGATCACGTAAACCCTATCCGTGAAATCAGGGACATGGTAGATGTTGGACTCGGCAAGAAAGATCGAGCGGCCCATCTTGGCAATCTCATGGATGCTCTCCGCAATTTGGGGGATGATGCCAGGTGAGAGCCCTTCGAAGGACTCATCGAGCAACAACATGTGAGGGTCCATGGCAAGAGCTCTCGCGATGGAGAGCATTTTTCTCTCTCCTCCACTGATCTGTGTCCCCTTTCTCGCCTTATATCTTTCCAAAGATGGAAATACAGAATAAGCAAGCCTGATCCTTTCTTCTGCTGAACGAGACGTTTTTCGAGTCCATGTCGCGATCTCAATATTTTCTAAGGTGGTTAAATCAGCGAAAATTTCGCTTTCCTCAGGAGCAAAGCCCATCCCCTTCAGAGCGATCTCATGAGGAGTTAATCCTTTCATCTCCTCCCCTTTGAACCTGACGGTACCTGCCTCAGGTTTCAGAAATCCCATAATCGATCTGAGAAGGGTGGTTTTCCCCGCCCCATTTCTTCCGATGAGACAGACGACCTCCCCTTCCCCCACTTGGATCGCCACATCTCTGATAATGTGACTGGCCTTAATATATACATTGAGGTTTTTAACTTCGAGTATCATCGTGAGTTGCCTTCAATTCTCTCTGTTCAATACGGCCCTGAAGATCTTGAAACATTCCTTCTGCCCCACCACCGTGCATACCACCTCTTCATCCTTTTCGATCTTTTCTGGGGCGCCATCCGCAAGGATCTTCCCCTGATGCAGGGCAATGATCCGATCCGAGTACGAAAAGACGATATCCATGTCGTGTTCCACTTGGATGATCGATTTAATCCCAATCTTCTTCGATGCAGATACTAGCGTTTCCATAATTTTGTTCTTGTCGCTCGTGCTCACGCCGCTGGTCGGTTCATCGAGTAAGATGACCTCCGGATGGAGGGCAAAGGCAGACGCCACATCGAGCATCTTTTTGTCCCCTTGGGGCAAATTCTTAGTGAGCATATCCCTTTTCTCGTCGAGCCCGAAGAGCTTTGCCACTACCAACGCCTCTTCGGTTACCTCCTGGTCACGAAGGAGCGATGAGAAAAAGTTCTTTACTTTGCCGAGTCTTGAAACAATGGCAACCATCAGAAATTCAAGGACAGTAAAATTTGGGAAAATGTTGACCAGTTGAAAACTCCGGGCAAGTCCTAATCTGGAAAGCCTCTCAGGACCGATCCCCGTAATCTCCATTTCTTTAAAAAAGACTCTTCCTCGATTCGGTTTCAGCAGGCCGGTCAAGACATTGATCAAAGTAGTCTTCCCCGCTCCGTTCGGTCCGATGATGGAGATAAACTCTCCTTCGTAGACCTGAAAACTGACTCCACCCAAAGCACAGAACTCCCCATAGTGCTTATGAAGATCTTCTGCAGAAAGAATCATCTTCCCCCTTGCTTCGTTCAACTCTTTCTCCTTCTCACCAAAGAACTGATCATCCCGGCGATACCCCCCGGTGCCGCAATGACGATAAACGCAAGGATACCTCCAAAGATAAACCTCCAATACTGTGTAAGAGACATTACCTTGTCCTGAAGGAAAATATAGACGACGCCGCCAATCAGAGGGCCGAGAAAGTTTTCAAAGCCCCCGAGGAGCGTCATAAAAACCAGAGTCCCCGAATGAGTCCAATAAGTCAGCCCTGGATCCACCTGGCCGATGGCAGGAGCCAGGAGCGCTCCGCCAATCGCAGCGTAAGCCCCGGAAATGACAAATGCGAACCATCGGTATTTCCTGACACTCACCCCCAGGTATTCAGCCTTCTCGGGATTATCCCTGATCGCCTTCAAACACAGCCCCAAAGGCGAAGAGACAATTTTCCACATGACGAAAGTAAGGACGGCCAGAAGGGCAAACGTATAAAGATAATAGCTTCCCGTAAGAAATTGCATCTTGGGAATCTCAGAAAAGTTGAACCCCAACAGATAAGGCCTCAAGACACGCATCCCTTCGTCCCCTCCGGTCAGGTAATAGAACTTTAGCAGGAATGTGTAAAAGAGCATCCCGAAAGCCAGGGTGAGCATTGCAAAGTAAATTTTGATGTACCGGACGCAAATGGCCCCGATCAATGCAGCCAGGAGAGAAGCCACGATCACGGCCACAACGAGTATGATCTCCATATAATGGAATGAAAATTTTGACGTCAGGAAGGCTGCCGTGTAAGCGCCCACGGCCATAAAAAGGGCGTGGCCGAAAGACAAGAGGCCAGTATATCCAAAGAGAAGATTGAAACCGATCACGGTAATTGCATAAGCAAAGAACGTCAGCATCAAATAACTGATGAATTGACTTGTCCACAGCGGCAACCCAAGCAAAAAAAGGCCGCCCACAACGAGTGACACTATCCTAAAACTCTTAAGGGCCGTTACCTCCCGCCGATTTCGCATTAAACTCTACCACCTCCGAACAGTCCTTGAGGTTTGATCACTAGAACGACAATCACGATGATATAGATCGTGAGCATTTCGAGTTCCGGATAAGTTGAAATGGCGATCGACTTCAACACTCCCACTACCAGGGCACCGACAAAGGCTCCCTTCATGCTTCCAAGCCCGCCAATAACAACAACAGCAAAAGCCAGGACGATCAACTCCACGCCCATCTCTGAGACGGCCGCACCAGCAGGGATGACCAAAGCGCCACCCAATGTCCCAAGAATTGTTCCCAGGGTGAAAACCTTGACATAGATCCAGGTCATATTGATGCCCAGGGCCTCACTCATCTCCCTCTTGTCTGCGGCCGCACGAATAGTCCGGCCGAACTTCGTATTCAAGAGAATGTATCCGATCAGGATCGCCATGCCGAAACTACATCCGATGACAATGAGGTTGTAAACCGGAATCGTGGCTCCCAAAATATTCAGTTGTCCATAAACGAGGTCAATGCCTCCCATGGTCTGCGGAGACGTCCCCCAGATGAACTTAATGATGTCCTCAATCATCATCACCATGGCAAAGGTCAAGAGGAGCTGGAACGTCTCATCCCGGTCATAGACAAACTTGATCAGCCCACGTTCAAAAATAGGCCCGATGAAGCCCAGCAATAACCCAGCCATAATCAGCGGAACAATGAATAGCGGAGTTGGGAATCCCCCCGCGACAAGGCTTTTTACCACTGTAATACCAACATAGGCTCCGAGGGCATAGAACGTGCCACACGCCAGGTTGAAGACCTTCTGCACACCGAAGACGACTTGAAGCCCTGCTGCAACCAGAAAAAGGGTTGATGCATTAAAAACGCCGCTAAAGAGTATGTTAAGAATTGTCTCGATCATCTTCCCGTCAAAATGATTCGCTTCCTTTTCTTCCAGCCGACCCCGATCCCCCCCTTAGAAGAAAAGGGAGCGAGGGGGCCTGAAAAGATTCTAAGATTTCCATCCCTTAATCCAATCGTACAACTTCTCTCCAGCAGTGGGTTTCATAATCTGTACCGGTGTCAGAACTTCTATTGGACTAATGGTGACGAAATCGTAGGGATTCTTATATGTGGTGAGACCCTGGAAGAAGTTGCAGGTCATAATGTTATCTTCCCTGTATCCCCTTAAGCCGGAAATCGATGGCACTTCGATACCACTCAGGGCCTTCCCGATCTCTTCCTTTGTCGGCCATTTACCAAAAAGGTTATAGCATTTCTCCACCGCAGCTTTGTAGGCCTGGAGAACAAAGTAGGCATGGTCACACTCATAGACGGGGTATTCCTTGTATTTTTCATGGTACGACTTGTTGAATTTCTTGAGCAATGGCCAGGTATCCGTCCACCTGAAATAGTAGCTGTTATACCCGAGGATAATCCCTTCCGGGGTGAATTCTTTCTTGAGGGTATAATGGGCACCACCCCCGGTGGTAAAGCAGGCTTTGCTCTTCTTAAAAAGGCCAGCCGCTGTTCCCTGTTTCATTAGAACGGGTACATCTCCGGACCAAAAACTGGTCATGATCAAATCCGCATTGGCCTTTTTGAGGGCAGCGATATGGGAAGTAAAATCAGTCTCGCCCAATTTCGGCCATAGGGCTTCAACAAATTTTACGTTGGGAAGAAAATTCTTGAGAACTGCCTGGTAAGTATCCCAGCAGTCTCGACCGTAGGAGTAATCATTGTTAATTCCAGCGACGGTTTTAATATTGGGGAAAAATTTCGCTGTCAGGATCGCGCCTCCAATGGCTTCTGCCTCGTTATCAGTACTTTTAAAAACAAATTTGGTCTTGGGCATTGTTTCTTCAACGCCTTTCTGGGTTGTGGCGTCCCAAGAGAGCCATAATTGGCCCATTTCCTCTGCCACCGGTCCGACGGCGAGTCCGTTCCCAGTCGACATCAGACCTACAATCACATCGCACTTCTTTTCCAGGGTGAGTTTTCTGAACCGTTCCACGCAGTCCTTGGCACTCGTTTCCTCTTCCATGAAGAGCTCGATCTTCCTTCCAAGTATGCCGCCGGCTGCGTTGACCTCTTCCACCCACATCTGGGTCGTGCGCCAGGCTGCGGTACCGGGTACAGCGATCACACCCGCCAAACCTGGCATCGCCCCAATCTTTATCGGCTCTGACGGTACTCCCTTAAACGTTTTGGCCTGCGCCCTTGCCCTGCCTTGACCTGCAAGTATCACGCCTGCACCCAAAGCCGCCCCTCCAACTAACTTTACAAATTCACGCCTTGTCCTTTCCATCTCTATCCTCCTTTCTTAAAATGGTAACAAATAAAAAGAAGCTCCCAGATCATGGCTCTCCCAATTTCTGATACATAGTATTGATATCTATTCTACTAATATGTGATTGTCAATGCCAAATGATTGATCAAATAGTAGGACCGAAGCCTGAGTAGTCCAACTATCTTGAACTTAAGGATAAGATCACGAGTTGTCCCAAGGGGTCATACTCATCCCCATCCCTAGTGCGGAAGTTAAGCTCTTCAGCGCCGATGGGACTGCATGGGTAACTGTGCGGAAGAGTGGGACGTTGCCAAGATGAAAGCTTCTCCTGGCGAAAGTGGGGATCTAAAAGGCCGTCAGAAATAGCGGACTTTCTTGTTGCTCGGCATATTGAGTTCGATCGGCTTTCATAACTCAACCTTCTAGGGCTATTAATCAGGGCTGAAGCCCCTGAGCTCCGTAACCTTCTTTGGCTGCCTCGACGATCGCCTTCAGGTTTGCAAGTGGAGTTTGGAGAGGAACAGCGCATTCCGGAGCAAGGATATCCACACCAGCCTGTATGCTGTAACGGGCTTGTTTATAAACGTCCTCCGGAGTTCCTCCGAAGAGCACATTTTTGTTAGCAATATTACCAATGAGAGACATTTCATGATTGACCTCTTGAACAGCCATCTTGGCCTCTACCTGCCATTCGAAATGGTAGGCGTCAAAACCAGCCTCGACAAAGAGCCTCAGTCGGTCAGAGCAGTTCCCGCAGAGGTGAAGGATGGTTGGTCCTCCAATCCGCCGATTCATCTCCTGATGAACAGGAAGGAGAAAATCCTGATAGGCCTTGGGGCTAACAAGGTCTCCTGTCGCATGATCCGCAATCACGACCGCATCCGCGCCAGCGCGAAATTGGGCATTGGCAAATGTTATCGATACCTCCTTGAGCTGACGGAGAAGCTCCTTCACCTTTTCTGGCTCAGTCAAGGTCCAAATCAGAAAATCCTGGACACCGCACAGATGATATGAAATCGTCCATGGGCCCATCACTTTCCCGACAATGGCGGCGCGGTCTCCATAGGTTCGGCTCAAGATTTCCAGAGCTCTGAGCACGACCGCCATTGAAGGTTTTTCAAGAATATTGTCAGGAATGGTAAGGTCCTCCACCTCTTTCACAGGATGCGTTTTAGCATCTGGCATCATGGTGGGACTTCCCCAATCGACCACACATCCCAAAGCCTCAGCTTCCTGCTGGACACTAAACTCCGGCATAATGGAGTCAAAACCCAGGATTTCACATCCACTTGCTGCGAGTTGAGACATTTTTAAAGGATCCAGATGAGCTTCCGGGAAATAGACACCTGTTTTCTCCATCAATTCAACCGAAACGATTGAAGTGGGGTTGGCTACGCATATTCGGTTTCCTTTCCTCCCTCCGAGGAGACCTGAAAGGAATCGACGCTTGGGCGTAGATCGAAGACCGCTTTCCATCCTCATCCTCCTCTTGAAAGCAGACGGTTGGCCAACTCCATTGCCCTGACCGCATCTTCCGCATAGCCGTCTGCTTCAATCTCGTCGGCAAATGTTTGGGTAACCGGGGCGCCACCCACAATGATCTTCGGAGGGTTAGATACGGATTGGCGGATCGCCCTTATGACATCTTTCATCTTGAGCATCGTCGTGGTGAGAAGGGCGGAGAGGCCAACCAGGTCTGGTTGCTCCTTTGGAATGACTTCCAGGAATCGATCTTTCGGAACATTGATTCCCAGGTCGATCACCGTGTATCCAGCGCCCGTCATCATCATGGTGACAAGATTCTTCCCGATGTCGTGAATATCTCCTTCCACTGTCCCGATAACAAATGTGCCCTTGCTTGGCAATTTCTCCCTGAGGAGCTCTGGCTTGAGGATTTCGATTCCCCGGTTCATGTTTCTTGCAGCCAGAAGGACTTCTGGCACCCAGACTTGACACGCCTTGAACTCCTGGCCGACTATCGCCATGGCACCGATGAGCCCTTCATTCAGGATAATCATGGGCGACGCTCCCTTCCCGATGCACTCCTTCACAAGCGTTTCCATCGTGGAAAGATGAGTGTCCCTTAAGGCTTTATAAAAAGATTCAACTTCTTCTTTTTCCATTTTTCAGAAAACCTCATATTTCCGATCAACGGTGAAATTCACTTACCAAGTATAGATTGCTTCAGCCCAAATAGAGATGCGTCTTATTTTGCTCTAATGGCATCCATCATTTGTTTCTTGATTTCGGCAGGGCTTCCTGTTGCGACGGTTTGACCCTTTTCTAACCAGATGATTCTATCTGCATAATAACTCGCCTTATCCAAGCTTGACTCGGCGCAGAGAATGTCTTTTCCTTCCGCCTTTAGTTTCACCACAATCTCAGAAATCCTAATCATCATTGACCGTGCGAGTCCTTCCAGCAATTCATCAAATAACAGGACACCGGGAGAGGTAATGATCGCTCTGGCAATACTGACAATTTTCTGTTGCCCTCCACTCAATAATTTGCTCTTTCTGTTATAGAGGCGTGCCAGTTCCGGCAAGAGTTCATCAATATTCATCTCTTTTCTTCCTGAGACTCTTCCGCCGATTCTGGCTACTTCTATATTCTCCCTCACGGTCATCTCTTTGAAGAGCTTTCTATCCTCCGGAACATAACCAATACCGCTTTCCAACCGCTTGAAAAGGGGGATGGTGATGACATCTTGCCCATCCATCAATATCCGACCAGAACCTACATCCACTACCCCTGCAACCGCTTTCAGCACAGTGGATTTGCCTGCGCCGTTTCGGCCGCACAGGCAGACGACTTCGCCCGATACCTTCAAGGAGACTTCGTTGACCGCTCTCTCAGACCCATAAGAAACCGTGAGTTTATCTATTTCAAGCAATTAAAATCCTTTTCCAACAAGGATCTCGATGACCTTTTCCTGGCTGAATACATGTTCCGGTGTTCCTCTGGCGATGAACTCCCCATCACACATAACAATCGTCTCCTTCGACAATTCCTTTACGAGCTGAAGATCATGTTCTACGATGATCGCTGCGAGATTGTTTGCTTGTATTTGATCCATCAATAGACCCATGGTTCGATACTTTTCTTCTTCACCCACGCCGCTTGTAGGCTCGTCAACCAATAGAATTCTGGGTTTCATCGCAAAGCACATGGCGATATCAATGACTTTTCTATAACCGTGCCCCAGGTTCTTCACAAGACTATCCTTCACGCTTGATAGATCGAATAGCTCCAGTAAATGTTCGGTTCTTTCATTGATCTCTTTTTCATTTTGGATGTCCTTGAACATCGAATAATGCTTCCCTGCGGCTGAGACGCAGGCAGCTCTCATATTATCAAAAACCGTCATTTCCCCAAATACATGTTCGAGCTGAAAAGTTTTAACAACCCCTCTTTTGGCCCTTTGATCGGCCGGAACCCCGGTGATCTTTTCGCCAAGTAAACTGATCTCTCCGCGATCCGGTCTGATCAAGCCCGTAAGCAGGTTCAACAAAGTCGTCTTGCCTGCGCCGTTTGCGCCGACGAGGGTGATCACTTGGCCTCCAGAAATTTCCAGAGAAATATCATCGACGGCCTTTACTTCACCGTAATGTTTTCTCAGCTTACTTACGCTTATCAAATGCGGCTTCTGTTCATGATTTGACATGCTCGTCGGTGCTCTCTTGCTGACTTCTCAATTTGCTTTTGATCTTGCCAAAGACGGCTTGCGCAATGCCGGTGACCCCTTCTTCCCCTACCGTCAAAACGATGATGGCTATGCTGAGTCCGATAATGATCTCCCAGAGGTCGGCGAACCATGTAGAAATAAAGAATTCCAAATGGATAAAACCGAATGCGCCAACGATCGGACCCGCGACGGAATTGACGCCTCCAATGATGGCTGATTGAACGAAGTTGGCTCCATACCCCCACTCGAATGTCGATGGGCTCACGTAGCTGTAAGTGAATGCAAGAAGAGCACCGGTGATTCCAGCGTTTACTCCTGCAATCGTAAATGCTAACCTCTGTATTCTATCCACCGGAATACCGATCGATTCGGCCTTTTCCAGGTCTCCGGCAATTGCCCGAAGCTGAAGGGAAAAGGCCGAATTCAGGATCCGGAGCATCAGCACGATCATCCCTACTGAGACGAGCAGGCATAAGTAATACAGGGCAAGATCGTTTAGTGGTACCGTAAATAGGGTCGGGTTCTTGATACGCGAGATACCATCGCTGCCGCCGGTTATTTCTCTCGCTTTGTATACGAGTGACCAGAAGACCATGGTGACAGCAATACCCATGACCGCAAAGTAAAAGCCCGTCCTCTTGGTGATGAAAATTCCCAATATGTAGGCGACGAAGATGCTGATGACCACGGCTGCGGGCAGCAATATCATGAGTTCGTTGGTGATCGCGTACTTTCCTGCTGAAAAAGCAATAATGTAGCTGCCGATGCCGATAAAAATCGATTGACCGAAATGAACCTGACGCAAAAGATTATACAGAAAATATACCCCAAAGGTTGCCGGTGTCCATATTAAGAACTTTTGTATCAAGGTCCGCTGATACCCGCTGATGAAAAAAGGGATAACCACCGCTATGGCTATTAACAGCAGTGTTCCGATCAATTTGGCGTTGCTGCCCCGAGAACGAATCGCCATACTTCCTTTACGGTTCATCTGCTTGACTTAGCTTCATCCAACGCCGGTCTCCCATACCTAAAAGACCCGCGTTCTAAAGCTTTGGAACCCGACTGCCTCCTCCCTCGCATGCTTGATTGTGACGCAGTCTCTCGAGGGGAGCGGCTGGGTGGGGGTTTTTCAATGTTTGAACTCTTTGCCCCATAGGCCGAAGGGCCTGACCATCAATGTTGCAGAGGCTATGATAAACGGGATAGCAAGTTCGAGTACTGGCATCTGAACAGCGGTGACGACTCTGGCGATTCCTATTATAAAAGCAGTCAGGACCGCTCCGCCTATGCTGCCGACCCCACCGATGATGATCGTGAGTGCTGCCAGGAGAAGGGCATTGCCCTCAATTCCGTAAGAAGCGCCAGCGATGGGAGCATACAAACCTCCGGCCAGGCTTGCCAATATCCCGGTGATTGCGAAGGTGATAATGGTCACGACGTTCTGGTTCACGCCACAAACCTGGGCCATTGTCCTGTCACCGTCCAGCGAACTTGCACGAAATCTCAAGCCCCAGGAGGTCCTATGAAGAAAAAGTGCCAGCACAAGCATCACCACCAAGGCAAACCCAAACATGAAAAAGTAATAGTTGGAAACAAAATTCCCGAGCACTTCGGTTGTCCCCATTTCTAAGAAAGGAGCTGAATAGGTAATCGGAGTGGTTCCCCATTTCAGTTTGATTGCACCGCTAAAAGCCATGAGCAATGAGGAAGTAGCGATCATCCGGTGAACATCCGTTTTCAGGTAGCGTTCAAATACCCCGTATACGACTAACGCTATTGCTGCTCCCAATAGGCTTACAAGAAGCAGAATCCCAAGAAAAGCCAAAAAAGAGAAACTGTTCCCTAATAAAAACGTACTTAGTGAAACGGTTAGGTATGCTCCTACCAGGTAAATTCCGGCAAAGGTAAGGGAGACCCGGCCGGAGATATATAAGATGAAGTTTAACGAAAAGGATAACATGATGATGTATGAGACCATGGGTAGGGAATTGAAGACGTACGAAAAGAGTGTGCTGAGCATTGGCTGTCTTTCAAAATGGGCCACTCTGCGTGCCATGAGGGGGATCATTGCCTGCGCCATGCCACAGCACAGGCAATGATCGCTTGAGTACCGCCGCTACCTTCCGAGCTTGTCCAAACTGTTGATGAACTGTTCCACAGTCATCCAGGGCGGCACAATCCTCAGATAATCGGGAACAAAGATCATATCCTTCATAACCCAGACGTTTTTCTCCTTGTGAAGTCTACCGACAGCCATGCCAGGAGCAGACGACTGGTGATTGATCATCGACGATAGTCCATCGGGACCCATGATGGATAACCCATCCAGCATCTTTGCCACCATTGCAGGCGTAGGGTATTGACCGGTTAAATCATACACTTTCTCGTACGCTTTCTTCAGATAAAGCAGACCCGTCAGCATATGGATGTCCATTCCATATGTGGGTAGAACGCCAGTTTTCTCAAGGATCATGGGGGTGAGCTTACTGTTCGGATAGCCCAAGACATACGGAGGGAAGGTACCATTCCCTGCTCTGGTTTCTCCCAGTACCCCTTCCCTCGCCATCTCTCCCTTGGCGGTTCCACTGAAGACATCGAATACCAGGGGTACCCTCTTGTAGAGTCCCATCGCTTCGGCTTGATTATGCCAGGCCACTCCATCCGAACCCCAAGAGTATCCCACGTAGACATCGGGTTTATGCTGCATGACGTTGGTGATATAGGCAGAAAAGTTAGGACCTGCTTCCCCGAACGGGTGAAAGAACGTGTATACGAACTTCACGTCGGGTTTGAACTTCTGCATAATTTCCTGGAAACGTTTCACCACATCGTGGCCCCATTCGTAATCCGGAGCGCCTATGGCGATCGTCTTTAAATTGGGTTTCTCCTTGAGGACTGCGGTCACATGGGCCATTGATTGCATGACATCATCGGGCCCGATTCTGTAAACATACGTGGGATTGGGAATAACCTTAGTAAACAGAGCCATGGTCGTCGATTCAAGGAAAAGAGTCGGTATTTTCCATTTCGTCTCCACCTGCGGGGCAACGGCCAGTCCGCTACTGGAGGAGAGGAGCCCTAAGATCGCCTCAACCTTGTCATTCTCGACCAGCTTTCCGAATACCTCGACTGCGTTCTGAGCATTTTTTTCGTCGTATATGATCGTCTTTACAGGGCGGCCCAATATACCCTTTTCGTACTTGTTGATATAATCGACGGCCAGACCGGCATTTATCCCGGCATTAGGTGAAAGCGTGGCAGCAACTCCCGACAGGGGAACCACAAAACCTATCTTGATCGGCTCAGTCGGAATTTTTGCCTTCTGGTCGGCTGCAACAGCATCAGCACTAATGGCTGCCATTAAGAACCCCGCGACCACCAGACACATAATGATAGACTTAGCACTTTTGGCTAACATTGACGTACCCTCCTTCCATTGAAATTAATGACAGGGAAAATCCCTCGATTCTCCAGCGCAGCATCTCGTAAGTTTCCGATATGAAGCGTGCCCATGATTGGCTGCTGAGTGCCATTTAGGCCGAATCATCATATCGAACTATTTTGGAAATGCCGCACCAGACCCTCGTTAGACCCAACTGCCCGGTTTTCACGAAGACGGCGCGCACCGCAATGCCTGGGCCTCCGCTTGATAGGAGCCAGAACATCCGCTGCCATGGATAAGCCCGCCAAAAACAGAGGCAATATAAAATAAAGGGACTAGTATGTCAAGAAAAGTAGCACCGGTGATTACCGATTCAAATCATGTGAAGTTCCCCGCCTACGATGGCCCGATGTTCTTGCCACTATACGCACCTCCTTGAAGGTTGCAATATGACATTAGCCCTTCCCTTCCTCGGCATTACCCACTGTATAACCCTTGATTTAAACCTCATATCAAACAAGGAGATAAAGCTACAACCTCACATTTCAATATCAAAAATGACATAAAAAATTTGTGAGGGTTAGCATAACAACAAGGCCCATCATCCGAGAATTTTGACCCCCTATCCCCCGTTATCGGTTCGTTAAATCCGTTCATCAATACCCCGCTAACAATCTAACCGCATAAAAAATAAGTATTATCTTTTCTAGTAGAGAAAAACTTTCAATTGAGACTTACACACTAACACTGCCAATTAAAAGTGCTGAGAATATTAACAGAGCAATGTTTACATTTTCAACAATAAAATATGCATAATTCTTAAGCATTTAAGAAACTCTGCTAACGAGTACTGCAGAAATATTCAGCATTATCATATCCATTTCTTGAGGAATAATATTTTTTGGTCTTTGTCCTACTTCTTTCTAACTCAATGTAATTCCATCTCATTCTATTCTTATCAAAAATTTTTCTTGAATCTTTTCAGCTTTGGCTCGATTCTTGAGAACAGTAAAAAAGTGAATACCTAAAAGAATGAGAGTTGACTCTCAAGAAAAAAGGAGGCGGTAAAAAAGGTAATTATCTTAGTTGCTTTAACTTTCTCGGAAATTTTTTGTCATTCCTAACCTCTTCTTATTCACTTTTGTTTTAAGGTCACCTCGTACAAACAGATCCGAACAGAGGAGGGAAAGGTTATGAGCAAAAAGAGACGATTCCGGATGAAATGGGGAATCATGCTTGTGGTTATCGGTCTCGTAGTGATTCAAACGAAAGCATATGGAGAAAGTTGGAACTGGATATTCTTCTCGCACGATTTAGAGTCCGATTTGTTTTATGACTCTGATACCGTTAATAGGTTGCCAGAAAATATCATAAGAGTTTGGTGGAAAGAAGTCTTCCATACGAAAGAAGAATTGAGATCCTCGGGATTCACAAGAAGTGAATACGAGAAAGCTGCGTACCAAATAAACGTTTCTGAAATAAACTGTAAGAAAAAGGAGTGTCGCAGGAGATTTTATATGATTTGTTCGGAAGAAGGTGGGATTATTTTCAGCAACATACACAGGCGACAACTGGAAGAGTGGGTTCCTGTGTGGCAAGAGCATTCAATAGGAGCCTTATATTGGAAGTTATGTCGATAATTTCCCCAGTTTTAGGTTACCAAACCAGCCTACTAACCCCTTCCTCTCGTCCAAAGAGAGGGGGTTTACCGTCACACCTCTAAGTTTGATTGCTATACTCGCTTTCGAATAAGCGTCATTCCGTAGCGAAGTTGCGGAATGACGCTTATTCGAACTCATCTGTTTTTAGCGACCTATCCATGAAGTCATGACCTGCCTGAATATCTTTCGGCGGAATATTGGGGTCACTTGTCCGAAGATTGCCCTGTAATCTTCTGCAAGTCATTTTGCCTTAATAGTGCAGATTACAACCGAGACTGTCGAAAAACCCTCCAGCATAGTTAATGGGTGATTTTCGGGGGGCTCATGACCCCTCGCAATTATGGGATCGTTGATTGTGGTGCATTCTGTGAGGTCATTTTTTTCTGCATCTCACCCAAGAATCTGCCTGGGGACTTTTTCGACAGTCTCACCCATAATCGTTTATGCTAACAATTCTTTTGAATGGTAAAGTTTATCCTTACAGGGGACAAAAAATGCTTGACAAAAGGTTCCTGTTTCTATAATGGATTAGATGGTTTTAGAGAATGGACGGGTTTTCATTGAAAAATCGAAGGAGGGGGACTTATGGCAAAGTTCGAGATAATTATCAAATCTGAAATTGTCCGTTTGGCAAAGCGGGAAGTGCGAAAGATCTCTGTTCCATTGGGCCGTGATGTCCGGTCCTTAAAAACTGTGGTCTCGCAACTTCGCAAAGCGGTTTTAACACTTCAACGAATTACAACCAGTCAGCAAAAAGAGTTGGAAAAAGGAAAGAAACCTCTCGAGGCGGCTCCGGAAGAGGTACAGGTGTCGCGATTCTCTCCCCGCTTGATCCGAAGCCTGCGGAGACATTTAGGCATCACTCAAAAGGAGTTGGCCGTTCTGACGGATGTCACCGTCGGAGCAGTGCATCAATGGGAGAGCGGTCAGTTTAAGCCAAGCATGAAAAAGAAAGCGGCGATCGTGGCGCTTCGAAAGTTTGGCCGTCGTGAGGCAAGAAAGCTTCTCGAAGATAAAGCGGCACAGAGGGCTGAAAAGAAGGTTCCTTTGCGCGGGAGGAAACGTCCAAAAAGGGTCCGTGGGAAATAGCATCTTATCTTGTCGTGATTCATATGAAACGTTTACTCGAAATTTCATGGCCTTTATTATTTCTCTCTCACCCCTTTAACTAAACACACGCCCTAAAATAGATACATTTGGTATATTCAGTGTCTTAAATCAATCCCTACCAGATCGATAAATTCATTGCTCTGATTCCCTTTTGAAAAAGGAATTGATAAAAGGATAATTTCCACAAAACAGATTGTTACTTATTTGACTTCTTTGAACATTTCTGGTATCTTCTCTCACTATGAAGGCATTCATGGTAATGTTGAGATGGGCAAGATTTTTAGCTATGAGGTCTACTTTAATTGCTGTTTTAGTAGGTTGCGGCTTCTTATTAGTTTCTTCTTGCGCCTCAGTGCCCACCGGACCTCTCGCAGAGGGCGAGGTTAGATTATTAAGAATAGAGGTGCCGGCGGCTGATTCTGTCACGATGACCACTCCTTTTGTGGTTAATGTTAGTTTTCAGGCAGACGACGAACGAGAGATAAAAACAGTTTGTTTCTTCTGGTCAGGTGACGGTCCATACTGTGTTAATGTAACAGATGAAGATTATGTGGCAGCAGGAAAGATTCAAGTTCAAACTAAGACTCCTGGCGCTATGGTGTCTGGTTCATACACGCTGGAATGTTATGTTCAATATATTTATAAAGGAAAAACAATAAAGAGCAATGTTGTCAAGACTCTTATTGATTTGATTGATTTGAGGTCGCTGCCTCCACGGAGGTGGTGAATCTTTAATGATACAGTTTCTTGCAAATTACTTACTGTTAAGGACACATAAATATTCTGGCCACTTCCATTTCTCATCGAATTCCTTTACAACATTTGAAAGGCGATCTTTAAATGAATCCAATTCCTTCAAACTCTCCATACACTTTGCCATGTCCTTCTCACTTTTGTTTCTCTCCAAATATTCAAGCTGGAAGGCGTCAAAATTACCTTCTCTGTCTTTAGCTAAATAGTTGCGATCTTCCGGCATATTGGGCGACGTGAAATGCTCAAAACGGAGTACCTCCTGCCATGCTTCGGAGAATTTGATATCTCGAATCATGTCCTCAAGAGTAAGGATTCTTCTTTTTCTCAAGAGGTCACGGGATACGGTCAACTCGATCCTCACACGGTCGAGTTTTCCAGAATCCCTCGCCTTTCCCCTTTGATAGACCATTAATTGTTTCTGCGTGTTTTTCCAATAAGTGGTTAGATTGGAGCTAACTTCAGTCCACGTGTCCTTTATCCCCTTAACAAAGATATGTTTTCGCAAGAGATGATAGATGAGGACAATATCAGTTACATCTTTACAGAATACAATCAAGTATTTTATAGACAGCATACGTAAAAAATGATAATAAGGCGGTCTTAGTGGGCTGATTGGAAATAATGGCGGAATGGATTGAAGAGACGATTAGGAATCCGGACTTTATGGAGGTTCAATCGGATAAGAGGGTCCGAAAGTGGAAAAAGATCAAGGAGGAGGGTAGGTTTCTCCGCGTGATCTTGCTTCCAGATGGCGAAACCGTTCATAATGCTTTTTTGATAGGAGATTTAAGGGAGGAATGAAATGAAGATAAAAGTATTTCTCTGATACCGATACGGCCTTAGTTGAGTTTTCTGACCGTAAAGTTGCTGAAACCAAAGAGATAAATGAAAATATTTGCATCGATCTCGATACTTCTGGCAATTTGGTTGCCATGACGATTGAGCATGCCAGAAAGCAAGCAAGCCTTCCTTCTCTGTCTTATGAGCAAATCGAAAGGCACTTGCCTAATGAGGTGCAGCGGACGGCCAAAAGCCACCGCTGACTCCAGTCGTCATTCATCAAAGGAATCAAGCGAGGGCGGCAGATGAGACGTTGTGAGTGGGCTGACAGGGGCGAGCTCGAACAGTCCTATCACGACGATGAATGGGGTGTACCCATCCACGATGACAGAAGTCTGTTCGAGTTTCTTATTTTAGAAGGTGCGCAGGCGGGGTTGAGTTGGTCTACTATTCTCAAGAAGCGGGAAGGCTACAGAAAGGCTTTTAATAACTTCGATGCCCGGAAGATTTCCAAATACTCACAGGCTGACATTCCTAGGTTACTGCACAACTCTGAGATCATAAGAAATAGGCTTAAAATCAGCGCGACGATCACTAACGCCAGAGCGTTTCTGCAGTTACAGAAAGAATTTGGAAGTTTTGACAATTACATTTGGCAGTTCGTTAAAGGAAAAACAATCCGGAATTCATGGAAAAAGATAACGGATATTCCCTCTAGCACTCCAGAATCTGATGCCATGAGTAAGGATTTGAAGAGAAGAGGATTCAAGTTTGTTGGGACAACTATTTGTTATGCATTCATGCAAGCAGTCGGCATGGTAAACGATCATGTCGTGGGTTGTTTCAGATACGGGGAACTCAAGACTAAAGCCGGGCTTAACGAGTCCGTGCGTCGAATCGGCAATAAACCCGGCTCCCGGTGAGCCAAGGCGTCATTTGATGTAGTAACCCGAAACTCTCCAGTTGCCGTCTTTATCTGCTCGCCTTTTTCACTCCAATCTTCCTTCCTGCCGGAGTTGAGTGATGATTTGCATAATTTGCGGTAAGGCTCCGATCGCAGCCCTCTCTCCCTCCAGAATTGCCTCGTGCCTTTTTGAAAAATCGGCTGACCCGATGTAGGCCACTTTCGGTTTGATGACCACATCCGCCTTGGCAAGCTGGATCGAACCAAGTTTTGAATACATGATATTGATGGATTGCAGGATGGTATCAATCGTTCCCTCCGGCTGGGTGCGATCAACCGCCGAAGAAATATCCACCGCAATGACGACATCCGCTCCAAGTCTCTTTGCCGCCTCCACAGCCACCGGGCTGACAACCCCCCCATCCACATAAATTCGATCAGAAATTCTTACCGCCCTGAAAATCCCCGGGATGGAACAACTCGCTCTGACCGCTGTCCCCGTGTTGCCTTTTCCGAAGATCATCTCCTGACCTCTTTCCAAATCCGTAGCCACGGCGTAAAAGGGGATCTTTAACTTTTCCATTGGAGTATAATTCACCGTCTTGTTGATGAATTCCTCGAGCTTCTCACCCTTAATAAACCCGTTGCTCGGAATATAGAGAAGATCAACAATATCGTCTTTTTGTACCGAGAAAGAAAGCTTCTGAAGCGAGAAGGCATCCATGCCATAGGCATAAAGGCTCCCCACGACACTCCCCGCACTGGTTCCCACGATCAGGTGAATCGGTATTTTATTCTCTTCGAGGATCTTGAGCGCCCCGATATGGGCAAACCCTTTTGATGAGCCTGCCCCTAAGACCAAAGCGATCTTGGCCGGTATAGGAGCAGGTTGAACAACCGGCGGTGGCTGAACCACGGGAGGAGCTTGAGTCTCCTTCAGGGTACAGGATGTGAATGCCAGTACTAAAACGACAAGAATGCAAGATAACTTATTTAGACTCATTCTTTTTCCCTCCTTCAGATATCTACCATATCATCCATTGCCCCCTCACCCTTCCCCTCTCCCCGCTGGGAGAGGGAGGGGGTGAGGGGATTCTTGCTCGAAGGCTACCGAATGGCATTTGTTTCAAACATCTGGGCGGCATGAAAGGAACTTCGGACAAAAGGACCTGAGGCAACAGCTCTAAAACCCATCCTTTCTGCAATTCTTTTATACTCTTCGAATTCCTCCGGAGGAACAAATCGTATGACCGGTAAACGATCCTGACGGGGTTGAAGGTATTGGCCGATCGTTAAGAAGTCACACCCTGCCTCCTTCAAATCTCGAAGGAGTTCTAAGACCTCTTCCCGAGTCTCTCCGAATCCAAGCATATAACCCGATTTGGTGGGAATGTGGGAGCAATCCTTTTTTGATTTTTTAAGCAAATCCAGTGACCTTTTGTAGTCCGCAAGGGGGCGGACTCTAGGATAAAATTGTGGGATGGTCTCGATATTGTGGTTCAGGATCTCCGGTGATTCTTTTAGAACGGTCTTCAAGGAGTCTTGATCTCCTTTGAAATCCGGAATCAATACCTCAACCTTTATCTTTGGATTCAATGCTCGAATGGCCCGAATCGTTTTAGCAAAAGAAGATGCTCCCCCATCCGGAAGATCATCCCGGGTGACCGAGGTGATGACCACATAATGAAGACCCATCTTCTGAACAGCCTGGGCAACCCTCTGGGGTTCTGCTTCATCGGGCGGACCAGGTGCACCACGCTCCACAGCACAAAAACCACAATCTCTTGTACAAACCCTTCCCAGAATCAGAAAGGTGGCCGTCTCCCTGGCGAAGCATTCACCCAGGTTTGGACAGCGGGCCTCCTGGCAAACCGTGTGAAGGTCTGTCTGCTCCAGGATCGATCTGACTTTCTGAACATCCTGAAAAGGGGGAATTCGTTTTTTCAGCCAAGGAGGTTTTCTCATATCATTGATAACTGCAAATTGGAAAATGCAAAATGTTAGATATTAGTTGGTCTTGTAGTATACGCTCTGCGCTATGCGCTTAACCTCCGCAGGGGCCTCGGGAGATGGATGGCTGAGCCAGCCACATCGAGACACGCCTCTTTCAGAGCCTCCGGAGTGGTTGGATGAGCCTGAATCAGCCTGCCAAACTCTTTGGCCTTGGCATGCTGCTCCATCAGAGAGGAAGCAATTGAAATCAGAGTGCTGGCGTCGTGGCCAATGATGTGAACCCCTAAAACCTGGTCATC
Source organism: Thermodesulfobacteriota bacterium (assembly GCA_035625415.1). Taxonomy (GTDB): domain Bacteria; phylum Desulfobacterota; class BSN033; order BSN033; family UBA1163; genus UBA1163. Next base: position 54,029 of record DASPPQ010000032.1, on the reverse strand, counting down.
CTCTCGACGAGCAATCACTTTGATGAGACCATCGGTCTCACCGGAGATTAACGCCGCTGGATTGGAACGGAAGGGGAAGCGGCCTATCTTTATTGCCCCTTTCCCTTTTGCCTCCTTTTCGGTATATCCGATGGAGGCGATCTCCGGATAAGAGAAAATGCAGAGAGGGATGAAACGATCTTCCATTTCACGGTTAATCCCCATCGCATTTTCAGCTGCTACCACTCCTTCCTCCATCGCCACGTGGGCCAGCATTGTCCCTCCAATCGCATCACCGACCGCATAAATATACGGAACCGTGGTTTCCATCCGGCGGTTGACTCGTATGCCTGTCGGCGAGATCTCAATGCCAGCTTTTTGAAAATCGATGTCTAAATTGGGGCTCCTCCCGACAGCCAAAAGCAGCTTCTCAACCGCAGTTTCCTGAATTCCCTGCGGGGTGTCGAGAGTTAATCTCAATTTATCTTCCGCGAGATGGAGAGCTCCGACTTTCGACTTCGTCAAAATCTTTATCCCGTCCCTCTCCAAGAACCTTCGAAGATTCCGAGCCAATTCATCTTCAAGACCGGGCAGAAGATTATCCAGCATTTCAATGATTGTCACTTGTGAACCTAAAACATTGAATATCGTCGCGAACTCAACCCCGATATACCCTCCCCCCACGATGGCCATCTCACGGGGAATCTTTTTGATCTGCAATGCCTCATCGCTGGTGATGATTTTCTCACCATCAGGCGCAATTTGAGAGAGGGCTTTCGATTTTGAGCCAGGTGCCAGGATGATCGCATCGCCTTCGACGATCTCCCTTTTTCCATCACTATATAATAAACCCACTCGATTAGATCCCAAAAGGTCGGCCCGGGCATGATTAACCGTCACACGATGGGATTCGAGAAGTATCTCCACACCCTTCACCAATTCCTGAACCACCTTTTCCTTCCGGTCCATCATTGACTTGAAGGGATTAAATCTCTCATTAAAAAGGGATTGAAAAACTGTGGAACGTTTCAGTGATCGGAGTATTTTCGCATCAAAGAGAAGCGCCTTGGTTGGAATGCAACCCCGGTTGAGACAGGTTCCTCCGATTTTATCATTTTCTATCAGGGTGACTCTGGCTCCCAGTTGGGCAGCTCGAATCGCCGCCACATAGCCACCCGGTCCTCCTCCGATCACAACCACCTTTTTAGGATCCATATTCATTTTATTTAAACTCCCAAAGCACAGGTGGCACAGGCCTCCGGCCTGTGTGTTATAAAACCGACTCATAAAACCAGGGGTGGTCTTCAGGCCTTTCAGAAAGCCCATTCTTTACTGGATTGTTCCTTATATACTGCCACTTTTCATCAAATTCCTTCTCATCACGCACAATGCGATTAAACCGCTCATCTAACCAGATCGATCCCTTCGTTCCTCTTTGCTGGTTGATTCTATGTGCACTAAAACTCTTCACACTGTGCAAAATCTCTCCTAAGTCATATGTGCCGCTTTTCTTCTTGGCCAATGGTTGACACAAAGTATGGACATGATCCGGCATAACCACGGCCGCATAGAGAGTCCACTTTTGTCCAATCCAGTAACATAGACAGTCCAAGGTTATTGTGCGCTCTTCGTGTGATAAGAGTTGTTCCTTCAGGCATCGCCATGTCAAAAAATATACTCTGTCAGGTTCCTGCCAATGAGGGAGATTTCTTCTGCTAATTCTGAAGGAACTCACAGGCTGGAAGCCTGTGCCACCTTCTTCCTTTTTATCCATAACTGTCTATATCAACTCTTCCAGGCTCTTCTCTTCCCAATTTCTTTCGAAAATCTCTTTGACATGGAAAATCACCCTCTCAAGCAGCCGCGCTCGAGAGATTCCTGTCCCAAGAATCTCCGCCACGGAGGTTACTTTTTTCCCCTCAAGCCCACAGGCGTTGATGAGATTAAAGTATTTTAGGTCCGTCTCGTAGTTAAGAGCAATCCCATGGAGGGATACCCTTCTTTTTATCGCTACCCCGACCGACGCAATCTTCTTTTCACCCGCCCAGACACCCCGATTCGAGGGGTCTCTTCTTCCTTCGATCCCAAAATCTCTGAGGACGCGCAGAATGACCTCTTCTAGCTGACCGACGTATCGAACAACCCGATACCCGTACTCTTTCAGATTGAGGATGGGGTAAACCACCATCTGTCCGGGACCGTGGTAGGTGACGTCCCCGCCCCTCTCTACATGGAAAACGGGAATCTTCATTTCCTCCAAGACTTCTGAAGAGGCAATCAGATGGGATCGGTCTCCACGCCTTCCAAGAGTAATCACATGGGGATGTTCAAGGATCAGTAATACATCCGGTAGCTCTTCTTCCACCCGCCTCGACCAGAGTTGATGCTGAAGGTCCCATGCCTTCTGGTAATCGAGCAGGCCAAGATCGATGATGTAACCAGATCTTTCCATGGTTCGCTCTATGCAATAGTGTAGTGAATCTAACACTTCATTACAATGATGATGCCGGTCGTCATTCCCGCGAAAGCGGGAATCCAGTTGAAAAGCCTGGATTCCGGATCAAGTCCGGAATGACAGTCTCTGTAAAATAATTTATGAGACGTCACATTAAAATTCCAAATCCCGAGCACCTGCCTCCGTCCCGCAACGCGGGACTTCGCGCATGCAGGCCAAAGCCTATCCTCCCCCTTTATGGGGGAGGATCAAGGTGGGGGAGGGTATGGTATGGCCCCCCTCACCGTCGCCCTCTCCCACCATGGGAGAGGGGGTATATTCAATTTTCACTTTTGGAGTTTGATAATTGGTCATTATTTGGAACTTGGGATTTGAAATTTGGGATTTCCCCCTGACCTTATCTCTCTCCCCGTCGGGGAGAAGAGGGCGAGGGAGCAGTCCATTTCAATTTCGGCCTTCTCGCAGCCAGGACTTCGTCGAGCCTCCTTACCTTCACCTTCTGAGGCGCCTGTCGAAGGAGGTCCGGATCTTCTTCTGCCTCTTTAGCAATTATAATCATCGTTTCAATAAATCGATCGATGCTTTCCTTGCTCTCCGTCTCTGTAGGCTCCATCATCAGCGCACCCTTCACAACCAGGGGGAAGTAGATTGTCGGAGGATGAAAACCGTAATCAATCAGCCTTTTGGCGATGTCGAGGGTGCTGACCTGATATCTTTCTTGAATCCGGTCAGTAAAGACACACTCGTGCATGCAAGGTCGATCATAGGGAAGATGATAATAGTCCTTTAGCCTTTTCATCAGATAGTTGGCGTTAAGCACGGCCATCTCACTCGCCTTCTTGAGCCCTTCCGCTCCCATCGAGAGGATGTAGGCATAAGCTTTGATCAAGACTCCGAAGTTCCCGTAGAAGGTCTTCACCTTTCCGATGCTGTGAGGCCGGTCATCGTTCAGCCGATAACTTTCTCCCCGTCTTTCAATCACCGGAATCGGGAGATAGGGGGCAAGCTCCTTTTTGACGGCCACCGGGCCGCCTCCGGGACCTCCTCCACCGTGAGGAGTTGAGAAGGTCTTATGGAGATTGATGTGGACCACATCCACCCCCAATTCACCCAGTTTTACCACACCCATCAGGGCATTGAGATTGGCACCGTCGCAATAGACAAACCCTCCTTTGCCATGGACAATCCCGGCGATCTTGTCCAGATGTCCTTCAAATAGGCCCAGCGTGTTAGGATTCGTTACCATGATGGCTGCCACTTCTTCATCCATCACCTCGTTCACTTTTTCCGGAGGGATCACCCCATTTTCGTTCGATTTAATCTCGATCATCTGATAAGAGGCGACCGAAGAAGTAGAGCAGTTGGTTCCATGGGCGGTATCCGGCACTAACACTTTTTTTCTCTTCTCCCCACGGGCTTGAAGACAGGCCCTGACCATCATCATCCCAGTCAATTCCCCGTGCGCTCCTGCCGCAGGCTGTAATGTGACATGATCCATCCCGGTAATCTCGCCAAGAAAGCCTTGAAGCCCGAACATCAATCTCAGAATTCCCTGAGAAAGTTCTTCGGGAGTGTAGGGATGGATTTTCGAAAATCCGCTCATCCTCGCAATCTCTTCGTTCACTTTCGGATTATACTTCATCGTGCAAGAACCCAATGGATAAAGCCCGCTATCCACTCCGTAGTTCCATTGGGAAAGTCGTGTGAAGTGGCGCACCACATCGACCTCGCTCAGTTGCGGAAATCCTTCGAGCTCCTTGCGCAAGAGACCGGGGGGAAAAAAGTTCTGGACTTCCACTTCCTCTACATCCCACCGGGGCAAAGAATATCCTTTTCTTCCTTTGCCTCCTTGCTCAAATATCAGAAGTTCATCTTGGAGAAGCCCGGTATCATCTATTTTCTTCATTCTATTACCTACCTTATCAAATCCCCCTTCATCCCTCTTTGCTAAAGGGGGAAAGAGGGGGATTATGCTTTCTCTAAAAACTCAGCCCAGCGGTCGATCTCTTCTTTCTTGTTCATCTCGGTTACAGTGACGAGGAGATGATGATCGAGTTCAGGATAAAATTTTTCTAAAGCAAGGCCGCCTAAAACCCCCTTCTTCCTTAGCTTCTCCAAAATCTCTTCAGGGTTTTTTTCAACCCGCAGGACGAATTCGTTAAAAGTGGGAGCAGTGAAATTTAGTTTGCAGCCACGAATTCGGGAAATAACCTTCTTTGCATATTCCGTTTTGCTCAGGTTCATCATGGCTAATTCTTTCAAACCTTCTTTTCCAAGGCAGGATAGAAAAACCGCTGCCATCAGGGCACAAAGTCCTTCATTCGTACAGATATTAGAGGTAGCCCGCTCTCTCCGAATGTGTTGCTCCCTGGTCGCCAGGGTGAGGACGAACCCTCTCTTCCCCTCCAGATCAATCGTTTCGCCAACCAAGCGACCGGGCATATTCCTGACAAATGTTCCAACAGTAGCGAAGATTCCGAGATAAGGACCACCATAAGACACAGGGATACCCAGGCTCTGGCCTTCGCCTGCAACGATATCGGCTCCCATCGCACCGGGAGGCTGCAAAATTCCATAGGCGACCGCTTCACTGAACCCTGCGATCATCAACGCTCCACAGCTGTGGATCCTTTCCCCAAGAGGTTGGAGCTCTTCAACGACGCCAAAAAAGTTAGGGCTCTGAATCACGACCGCGCTCACATCCTCTTTCAGGAGTCCAAACAAAACCCTCTCATCCGTTCGGCCTTCCTTCTTCTGATAAGGAACCGGAATGACCTCTTGTTGGTCAGGATCGATGTACGTCTGAACCACTCTTCGATATTCGGGATGGACCGCCTGTGAGAGAAGGATTTTCTTCCTCTTCGTGATCCGATGTGCCATCAAAACGGCTTCTGCCAGACTCGAAGCGCCGTCATACATGGACGCATTTGAGACTTCCATCCCTGTCAACTGACACATCAATGTCTGGTATTCGAAGATCGCTTGAAGCGTTCCCTGGCTAACCTCGGGCTGATAAGGGGTGTACGCAGTGGAAAACTCGGAACGGGAGACCAAATGAGAAACCACGGCAGGGATGAAATGATGGTAAGCCCCTGCTCCAAGAAAACTACTCATCATGGGAACTTGGAGTCCCTCGAAGTGGCGAAGAAGATCCGGTTCGGAAAGAGGCTCCGGAAGGTTCAACGGGTTGGAAAGCCTGTACTCTTTCGGAATGGCCTGGAAAAGATCCTCGATCTTTTCGAGGCCAAGGGTGTCGAGCATTTTTCGGATGTCTTCTTCCGTATGGGGAATGTAACGATTATGGCCCTGCATCTACAATTCCTCGGTTAAAGACCCCTGATAGGCCTTGGAGGATAAAAGTTCTTTCAACTCCTCCTTGTCTTGAATCTCCATTTTAACCAACCATCCCTTCCCGTAGGGATCTCCGTTGATGAATTCGGGATGATCCTTAAGGGTAAGGTTTCTATCCGTCACTTTACCCGTCGCCGGAGAGTAAACATCAGCAACGGTCTTCACAGACTCGACCACTCCAATGCTATCCCCTTTCTTAAACTCAGAGCCAACTTCAGGGAGGTCCACATAGACAATATCCTTCAACTGACTCTGAGCATAGTCCGTCAGCCCGATCGTCACCCGGCTTCCTTCGACTTTCAGCCATTCGTGGCTCTCCGCGTAAAGCAAATCTTCAGGAAATCTCATGATACACCCCCCTATTCAGAAAATGACGTGATTCGTGCTCGTGTTCCCTGCCTTTCCGGCAGGCGGGCGTGAATCGTGAACTGACCCAATTTCAATTATAATCCTTTATCTCAATTTCTCTAACGGAATATTGATGACCGCTTAGAGGATAGACATGCACTTAAGCTCGCCCTCTCTATTTTCAGTACATTTCTGATCTGCAAAATTGTTTCACTCGTGCGGTACGCCCAACACTTCTTTACATTATTTCTCAAGGTGTCATTCCCGTCCCGTATCCGATACGGGGTAAACTCCAGCGGGAACCCAGTTGAAGAGACTGGATTCCGGATCAAGTCCGGAATGACAAACAAAGTAAAGGGACTCTTGACACAAGGTACTGTTGGTCTAATCAGGGAGTTCCGGATATCCAGATTTCTCTAATCTGAGAGTTTCACTCTCCCAAATAGGCCTTTTTGACTTCCTCATTCTTGGCCAGATCCTTTGCATTTCCTTCCAAAAGGATACTGCCCGTCTCCAAGACATAACCCCGGTGCGCATATTTGAGAGCGATCCTTGCATTCTGCTCCACCAGTAAAATCGTCGTCCCTTGCTGATTGAGCTCTTTCAAGACGTGAAAGAGCTCATACATCAAGAAAGGAGCAAGTCCCATGGAGGGCTCGTCCAGAAGCATCATTCTGCCTCCGGTCATCATGGCCCGGGCAACGGAGAGCATCTGTTGTTCTCCGCCGCTCAGGGTATCCGCCGTCTGATGCCGGCGCTCCTCCAACCTCGGGAAGAGGCCGAAGATCCTTCTTGCTTTCTGCTGAATCTGTTGACGATCCTCATGGGCATAGGCTGCAATCTTCAAATTCTCCCATACCGTCAGATTCCCGAAGATCCGCCTCCCCTCCGGCACCAGAGAGATTCCCAAACGACTCACAACGTGATGGGGCGAAAACTGCGTGAGATCCCTCCCTTCAAACATCATCTTCCCTGAGTGATAGACCGGAGCTTCTGGAGGAGGGAGGCGCATGATGCTCATCAGGGTTGTCGATTTTCCAGCACCGTTGGCGCCGATTAAGGTAACAATCTCCCCTTCCCTCACATCAAAGGTGATCCCATGAAGGGCCTCAATAGGGCCGTAGCCAACATGCAGGTCTTCAACGGAGAGAAACATCAATCCATCTCTTTCCCCAGGTAAGCCTCCACCACGCGAGGGTTGCCCTGGATTTCCTCGGGGGTCCCTTGGGCGATTGTCTGTCCGAAATCCAAGACCTGAATCCTCTCGCAAAGGTTCATCACCACTCTCATCTCGTGCTCGATCAGCCAGATCGTCACGTTGAACTCCTTACGGATCCATCGGATGAGCCCGATGAGCGCCTCCTTCTCGCCCAGGTTCATGCCTGCAGAAGGTTCGTCCAGAAGGAGCAGTTTTGGGCGTAGGATCAGAGCCCGAGCAATTTCTACCTTGCGCTGGAGGCCGTAAGGAAGATTCTTCGCCAGTTCTTCGGCATGATCCCGGAGTCCCATAATCTCGAGGACCTCTCTCGCCTTTCGCCAGATCGCTTTTTCGGCTGTACGGTATCGGGAGGTCTGAAAGATCGTGTCGAGAAATCGATAGCCCAACCTATAATTATGGCAGACCCGGATGTTGTCCAGGACTGTCATTTCAGGCCAGAGACGGATGTTTTGAAACGTCCTGGCTATTCCCATGGCTGTCACCTGATGGGGGTAGAGTCTTCCAAGATTTCGCCCCTCAATTCTTACTTCTCCATGAGTAGCATGGTAAACCCCGCACACCAGGTTGAAGACCGTCGTCTTTCCAGCCCCGTTGGGTCCGATCAAGCCCATCAGCTCTCCACCGTCAAAGATGAGGTTAAAGTCGGAAACGGCTTTCAGCCCTCCAAAAAAATGGGTTAGCCCGCGCACCTCAAAGAACGGCATGGACTTCCTCCCTCGACCCAAAAACACGCTTCAGACGTGGAAAAACGTCCGTCAGCTCTCGATGACCCAGCAACCCTTCCGTTCGAAAGAGCATCAGGAGGATCAGGATCAATGGGACGACCACCCACTTATAAAGCTGCAACGGCCTCAGGATCTCAAGGAGAAGCGTAAAGAGGACTGCACTGAGCACGGACCCGCTCAACGATCCCATCCCTCCCAAATAAACCATCACGAGGGCTTCGGTAGATTTCATAATCCCGAAGCTGCCGGGGTTGATGTAGCCCAGGATGTGAGCGAACAATCCGCCCGCCAACCCCGCAAGCCCGGAAGAGAGCATGAAGGCCACCATCTTTGCCCTTCGAGTATTGACCCCCATAATCTCGGCAGCGATCTCGTCCTCACGAATAGCAATAATTCCCTTACCGTATGTGGAGGAGACGAAACGCTTGATGAGCAAAACGGTCAGAAAAACAAAGATCCATGTCCAGATCATCATCCACGGGATATCCGCCACCTCTTTCATCCCATTGACCACCCGGGCCATGCCCATGAAGCCCCGGGCTCCGCCGATGGGCTGGATGTTCTCAATGCCGGACTTGACGATATAGTTGACCGCCAAGGTAATGATGGCCAGGTAATCCCCACGGGTACGGAAGGAGGGAATGGCCACCAAGAGCCCTGCTAGGGCTGCGATGAGCCCTCCGAAGAGGAGGATGAAAGGAAAAAGCACAACGGCCCAGGCAGGAGGCAGAAGGTTAGGGCCAAAGACGGACCCGGCCGTGAAACACCAGATGCTGACGAGCGAAGCCGCGTAGGCCCCTACAGCCATGAAACCCGCGTGTCCGCAGGAGAACTCGCCCATGTAACCATTGACAAGGTTCAGGCTCGACGACATCATGATGTTGACGCCGACGAACATGAGGATCAACTGAACATAAGAGCTTATCGTTCCGCTCCAGGATAGCCCCACCACCAAGACGAATAGAAGAAACGCAAGAATAGTCAACGAATACTGTTTCATTATATTTAAGTCATAGAGTCAGTGGGTCATTACGTCATTGAGTCATTCACCATTATTCCGCAATCCGCATTCCCCATTCCGCAATAGAGTTATACCTTGGTTCTCCTCGCAATGCCGAAGATTCCATTGGGACGGAGGGTCAAAATTAACAAGAGGACCCCAAAGGCAATGAGATCCCGGAAGGTGGAAGGGAATAGAGTCGCAACAAAAATCTCCGTGAACCCCAAAACGAATCCTCCCACAATGGCCCCGCGAATGTCACCGATTCCTCCCACCACGGCTGAAATGAAGGCCTTCCATCCCACCAGCGCTCCCATGTAAGGCTCCAAGACCGGGTAAGAGACGGCGAAGAGGATTCCGGCCACGGCGGCCATTGAAGATCCCAGCACAAAGGTCGTGACGATGATCGTATCCACTGGAATACCCATCAAGGGAACGGCCATTCGCTCGTAAGAGATGGCCCGCATGGCCATACCCCATTTGGTCTTGAGCACCACCGTCTGAAGGAAGACGAAGACCAAGAGTGTCACGACGATGACAATGATCTTTGTGTTGGAGAAGTTTACCCCTCCTACGCTGTAAAGGACCTTGGGAATCAATTCAGGAAAGTTTCTGCGACTGGCCCCGAGCAGGGCGAGATTCCCATTCTCAAGCAACAATCCTACCATCAGAGCAGTGATCACCAGGTAAAGCCGGCTGACTCCCTTACGCCTGAGGGGACGGTAGGCAACCCTTTCGATGGTCACCCCGACCCCGGACGTGATGGCTATGGTCAGAAGAAAGGTCAGAAAAATGACCAGGCCACCCGACAATTTCCAAGGAAGTTGGAAACCATACGCTCCCAGAAGAAAGGTTGAGATGAAAAACCCAACGTAGGCCCCCACCATGAAGATATCTCCGTGTGCAAAATTGATGAGAAGCAAGACCCCGTAGACCATTGAATAACCCAGGGCGATAAGGGCATAAAAGCTTCCCCACTGGAGGGCATTCATGATATTCTGAATGAACATGGAGAGAGTCAATTCTCTTATCTCCTGGACTAAAAGAAGAGCGGAGGAAGCCATTGACCCGCCCGCCTCCGCTCTCCATGAAGGAGCTTACCCGAAGGTCTCTACGGACAAACGGATTTATAAAACTCGAACTTTCCTTCCTGACTGATCTTGACGATCACTGCGCACTTAATGGGATCCCCTGTCTTTCCGTCGAAGGACATCTTGCCGGTGATTCCATCGAACTCCCTGATCTTGGCCAACTGATCGCGGACGGCCTTCCTGTCTTTCTTCAAGTCGCCTGTCAGACCCGTTGTGTTCTGAATGGCCTGAAGCAGCAGGCGGGTGGCGTCCCAGGTCAAAGCGGACACATCATCAGGCTCGTATCCATACTTGGCCTTATATTGATCGATGAACTGCTTGGTCGCTCCCTTGGCCCCAGCCGCTGCATAGTGGGTGCTGAAGAAGAGACCTTTGCAATCATTGCCGCAGAGGTTCATGAGTTCGGCCGAGCCCCAGGAATCACTCCCCAGGATAGGCATCTTCCAACCCAGTTCATGGGCTTGCTTCACGATCAGAGGCACTTCATCGTAGTACTGAGGTGTAAACAGGATGTCAGCCTTTGATGCCACAATCTTGGTGAGCTGGGCGCTGAAGTCCCGGTCTTTGGTAGTAAACGTTTCAAAGGCCACGACAGAACCCTTTCCGTGAATCTTCTCGAAGGCTTCCTTGAAGAATTCTGCCAGGCCTTTTGGATAATCGCTGGCAATGTCGTACAGAATGGCCGCCTTCTTGGCTTTTAATTCCTCGGTGGCGAACTTGGCAAGCACAGGGCCCTGAAAAGGATCTAAGAAGCAGGCGCGGAAGACCCAGGGGCGATTCAGAGTTGTTTTCGGATTGGTCGACCAGCCGGTAATCATGACCGTTTGATTCGTATCGGCAACCTCTCCGGCCGGAATGGCTTGCTTGCTCGCCTGAGGTCCGACGAACCCTAGGACCTGATGCTGAGTGATGAGCTTCAGAGCCGCGGCCGCAGCGGATTCGGCCTTGGCCTCATTGTCCTCATAGATGAAATTCAACTGATAGGATTTGGTTCCTACCTTCAACCCGCCAGCACGATTGATCTGCTCCTTGAGCATCTCGGCGGCGTACTTCGATGCTTCCCCCACCTTCGGAATATCTCCTGTTAATTCAATATTAAACCCAATTTTGATCACGTCTGCGGCCCAGACATTGCTGGATAGACAGATCCCCAGCAGCAAAACCATCAGTATACCCAGAAAGCTTCTCTTCATGGATTGATCCCCCTTTCTCCCCCCCAGCCGCCCCGCCCCCTCGATGGGGGAGGGTGAGGATGGGGGTGACGTCATTTCATTTGTTGCATTTGTATTAGTACTTTCGCTGCTGCGTTAAGTAAGAGCGAGTGATAATATATTGTAAGAGTGTTGGGTTGTCAAGGCAAACTGCAGATTGTGTTGTGTTGTTTTGAAGGTCAAGAAAAACTTTTTGGCGTAAAAAAAAGGGGGGCACCCAAGGGGTGCACCCCTCGATACTGCATTCCTTTACCCTACTTCTTCATGCCTGGGACAGCTTCAGGCTCAATTCCATACAGATCTTTAAAGGTTGGCACTTTAAGGTCGGCAGGAATGGGGTTGTAATACTTTGTCTCAGCAAGGTATTGGTTATGCTCTTTCCATGCCTCTGAAATAATTTCTGGTTTGGTCAAGCAGTCGAGGGCGGTTGCAGCCATCCATTTGCTCACCGTCAGACCACTTTTCATGGCTGTTGTCGTGCCCGTTTGGCAAGCTGATTGCCATGTGTGGAGAGGGGTCCCTTTTGCTAAATTTGCAATGCGGAAGGATACAGTTGGAACAATCCAGCTGACATTTCCTTCGTCTGTTGAACCCATCAAAAGAGAGACATTGGGAAATGTTCTGCTGAGATCAGGTGGCGTAATAGTACTATCGAATGCTTCTCCCTTAACTTGTCCGCCCATCGACTTGATGATCTCTTCACCCAATTTTTGGTCTTCAGCTGTAAAAGGCGGGCCACCAATCGCTCTTGCATTGGTATCTCCTAATTTGCAGAGGACTTTGTTCGGAAGAGATTCCCAGGTCGCACACAAAAGTTTGTAACTCATTGTAGTTTGAGTCATCAATGCTCCACCTTTTGCAACGTCTTGCATCCAATTCCAGATTTGATCAACCTGGAATCTTCGAGGTGCCCGGATGAAATACCAGACCTCTGCATCTGCAGGCACCACATTTGGAGCCTGGCCTCCATTCGTGATGACGTAGTGAATCCTCGCCTCCTGAATGACATGCTCCCTCATAAAATTCATTCCAACGTCCATAAGTTCTACAGCATCCAAAGCGCTCCGGCCAGCATGAGGAGCAATTGCGGCATGGGCTGCTTTCCCTTTGAATTGAAATTTAACACTTGTCATTGCTAAGTTCGACTCATTGGGAGCCCCGTTCTTATCATAAGGATGCCAGGAAATCATTATGTCGACGCCATCAAATAGTCCATCTCGGGCCATAAAAATTTTGCCCACTAATGTTTCTTCAGCCGGAGTGCCAAAGACCTTGAGAGTGCCTTTAATACCTTCCTTCTCCATGGCTACTTTGGTCGCAATGGCCGCCGTGGCACTTGAAGTGCCAAAAAGGTTATGGCCACATCCATGACCGGGTCCCCCTTGGATCATCGCTTCCCTTACTGCCTTTCCAGCAACTTGAGAAAGGCCAGGAAGAGCATCAAACTCTGCGAGAAATCCAATGACAGGTTTACCGGAACCCCACGTGGCCACAAACGCTGTGGGCATTCCCGAAACACCCTTCTCGACTTTAAACCCATTCTTCACCAGATATTCCTGTAATTTCCCAGAAGATTTAAACTCAACCAAGCTTAATTCAGGGTTGTTCCATATATATTTTGCAATTTCCTCATAAGTTGCCTTTGCACCGTCAACCCAAGTGACGGCTGTTTTCTTCGCCGGAGTTAAATTTTGAGCGAAGGCAGGTTGTGCCAAAAGGATGAATACGAAAACAGAAATTAAACACAAGCAAAAGATTCGTTTGTTCTTAAACACGATAATACCCCCTTTCTTAAATTGTTACGTCAAATCTATCAGGATGAAAAAAAACCCCTTTCCTCTTGCATCTCACCTCCTTTTTCAGTGAATATTGGTAGTAAAATATGACAGAGCCTGATTTGCAGTGATTACGTTTAGCAAGAAATCTCATCATTGTCAACCAAAAAGAAAGCATACAAATTTGTTGACAAAACTCAGAATTTTCAATAATAATACATGAGTCTTTTGGATTATTTAAAAAACATTCAATCTATTATTTCCCTGTAATACATAGGAGTCCCACTTGGATAAAAGAAGAGTCGTGATAACTGGAATGGGAGTAGTTGCCCCCAACGGTATAGGAATAGAGAATTTCTGGGAATCCTTAGTTCAGGGCCGATCTGCAGTTAGAAGAATCTCCCATTTCGATGCCTCTTCTTACCCGTGTCAAGTAGCCGCCGAGGTTCCAGATTTCGACCCCACCGATTACATGGACCCCAAAACTGCAAAAAGATTGGCGAGATTCGCTCAATTTGCATTAGCAGCGTCAAAAGCGGCAATTGAAGATTCGAAGATAGACTTGAATTCAACAGATCCATCCAGAATCGGGGTAATCATCGGAACAGGAATTGGAGGGGGAGACTGGATAGAAAGCCAATATGCCATTTTCTTAGAAAAGGGAATGAAGAGACTAAGTCCACATGGTGCAATGATTATTTGCACTCATTCGGCTGTCGGGATAATAAGTAGGAAGTTTGGGCTTAAAGGACCGAATACAACAATATCTGCCGCCTGCAATTCTGGTCTCGACGCATTCTACTCAGCTCACAACGCAATCAGATTGGGCGATGCTGATATCATGCTTGCCGGAGCCGGAGAGGCACCGATCACTCCCTGTAACGTCGGTCTTTTTTGTGCGGGGGGAATTCTTAGTAAACAAAATAAGGAACCTAAGGCTGCGCTGAGACCATTTGATATCGCTGGGGATGGAATTGTATTTGGCGAGGGCGGGGCTGTTTTAGTGCTGGAAGAGCTGCAAAATGCCCTGAAAAGAAAAACGAGAATTTACGGGGAAATTTTAGGCTACGCTTCGGGAAACGAATGTTACGATATGTTTGAAAAAGATCCAAGCGGAGATGCAGGGTCGATTGTGATGGGAAAGGCTTTAGAGAATGCCCGCCTTAAGCCTGAAGATATCGACTATATAAATGCGCATGGTAATGCCCAGCCAGAATTTGATTTGAATGAAACTCTTGCTATAAAGAAGACTTTTGGAAAATTAGCATATCGGATTCCAGTAACTTCGATTAAGCCAATAACTGGGCAATGCTTTGCTCTTACCGGAGTCCTCCAAATAATTACGTGTCTCTTAGCTATTAACACCAGTATAGTTCCACCAACCATTAATCACACAAACCCACGGCCAAATTGCGATCTTAATTATGTCCCAAATCATTTTAGAAAGCTCAAAGTCAATGTCGCCCTCGTGAATGCGATGGGTTTTGGCGGAAGCGATACAGTAGTCATTATTGGAAGGTTTAACGGCTTCAATTAATCAATAGCATTGAGGTTAAGGTTGCTTATTCCTCAAATATCCTTGTTATTCGCCTTCCTAACAAACTTGGGGTTTGGTTTGCTTGTTTACAGGAAAGCTCAAGCTCACAGGCGAGTGAACTTAACCTTTTCTGTTCTAGCTTGGGCATGTGCAGGGTGGGCATTCAGTCTTTTGATGGAATATCTTTTGATGGGATCTCCTTCGATGTTATTTTGGGGGAGAATAAGTTTTGCAACATCGGGAATTACACCTGCTGCATTCCTTTGTTTTAGCTTGATATTTCCTGAAGAAAGGAGGAATGTGAGTTCTACAAAACTATTATTCTTAGGGTTGCCTTCAATATTTTTTTTCGGATTATCATTTACTAATCAAATAGTTTCCTCTCTAAGTTCTGGCTCTCAGATGTTTAATTACGGCCGATTTTACCCGCTTTTCTCGGTTTATTTACCTAGTTACATCCTTTTGGGCTTCATATTTCTAATAAGCTCTTATAGAGAGGCTATTGGTATTGTTAGACTACAAATTAAATACTGCTTCGTGGGCATGTCTTTAACTGCTGGTGTCGGAGTGGGTGCAAATCTATTTCTTCCAATGGCAGGGATTTCGAGACATAATTGGCTCGGCCCGTCTTTTACGGTAATCTATGTTGGTTTTGCAGCATATTCGATTGTCAGACACCGGTTGATGGATATCAATATTGTCCTTAAAAAAGGGACGACCTATGCCCTCCTAATATTACTCCTTTTTGTTCCGTCTTTTCTCTTAGCTCTCCTGTTCCAAAAGCTTGTTTATGGAGATATCCACTACCTTTTATTGGGCTTTCTTTCGTTCCTCCTTTTGTTAGTAACGATCGTTTTTGATAGAATTAAGCCTCGAACAGAAAGGGCCGTCGAGCAATTTCTTTTCAAAAATCGGTATGATTATCGGGATATCCTGGCGAGATTCAGCAAAGCGATGGTCACCATTCTTGATTTACAATCCCTTGCAAAAAGTGTCTTCGGAACAATTACACAGACGATGGGGGTTGAGAAGGCATCTCTATTTTTATTGGATGAGGAGAAAGGGACCTACTCTTTATTCGAATCAAAGAATATTAATCTGACCACAGCAAACCCCCAACTTCCTAAGGATGACCCCTTCCCGCATTATCTGCAAAAAATTGGAGAGATCATCATCCGAGAAGAATTGACCAAGGGGGATAAGAATCCGGAATTGAAATATATTGTTAATATGATGTCCCTGATAGGGGCAGAAGTAAGTCTCCCCCTCATTTCAAAAGGACAACTTATCGGGATGCTTAACCTGGGCTATAAGTTTAATAGAGACATTTATTCCCAGGAAGATATCGAATTACTCAGCACCCTGGCAAACCAGACGGCAATCGCCATTGAGAATGCAAGGCTCTATGAAGATTTGAAAAAATCAAAATCCTATATCCGAAGAGCAGACCGTCTTGCCTCCCTGGGAACCCTTACGGCGGGGCTGGCCCATGAAATTCGTAATCCGTTGGTGGCCATCAAGACCTTAACTCAACTATTGCCGGAACGGCTTGAGGATGACGAATTTCGAGACCAATTCCTCAAGATTGCCGCCGGGGAAGTCGATCGGATTTCTTCGTTAGTCGAGGAGCTCCTCGATTTTGCCAGGCCTTCCGATCCAAAGCTGGAGTTTGAGGATATCAACACGATTTTGGATGGAATGATTCTCTTGGTTTCAACAGAAACGAAGAAGAAACAAGTCAACATTCTTAGAAACTATGCTTCGGATTTACCCCCTGTCCAGATTGATCGGGAACAAATCAAACAGGTTCTTTTAAATATCTTGTTGAATGCGGTTCAGGCCACATCCGCGAGTGGAAAGATTACGGTAAAGACCCGCTCCTTTATAAAACCAGGTGGTGAACCCTACATTCAGATCGAGTGTACAGATACTGGATGTGGAATTCCGCCGGAGCATATAGAGGAAATCTTCAATCCCTTCTTTACCACAAAAAGTACAGGGAGCGGATTAGGGCTCTCCATCTCACATCAGATCATTCAAGACCACCGAGGCTATATTGATGTGGAGAGTCGGGTGGAAAAGGGATCCTCCTTTTTTATCAATTTACCGGTCAATCAAGATTATCCGAAAAGAAGAAAGAGTGATTCAGAAAATGACCAAGATACCGGCGAGACCTTTGAGAAGAGATGAATGACGAGGAGTGGATTCGTTTTTCCTCTGGATTCCCGCCTTCGCGGGAATGACGGGTTTGCCCGAATGCGCCAATTTAGTTTATGATAAATCATGCGCCCTCATTTATTGAGGGTGGAGTCCGTCCGAGGGATTACCGACAACGATCCTTTTTTCTTGACACACAACTCCCTTTCTCATATATTTAATTCACCCGAAAGCAAATTTTTGTGAAGCTTCCCGGGCACATAGCGACGAAATGAGGAAGGTTCTCATTAATATTCTATCGAAAGGAGCTTTAAATTTATGAAAGCAGAAGACATCAAGAAGATCGCAGTCGTCGGCGCAGGTGACATGGGCCATGGCATTGCGGAAATCGCTGCCATGGCAGGCCTTAAGGTAAATCTCTACGACATCAAGCAGGAATTTGTGGACAAGGGTAAGAGCAAAATGAAGGAAAGCCTCGAGAAGCAGGTGTCAAAACAGAAGATGACCGCACAGGATATGAATAAGGCGATGGACAATATCCAGGGGTTCATCATTCTAAAGGATGCGGTGAAGGATATCGATTACATGATCGAGGCTGCCCCTGAAATACTCGACCTTAAAGTCAAGATATTCAAGGAAATTGACCAATACGCACCGAAGCACGCCACCCTTGCCTCGAACACATCCAATATGAGCATTACCAAGATGGGCGCCGCAACGAAAAGACCGGACAAGGTCGTCGGCCTCCATTTTTTTAACCCTCCGGTCATGATGCTTCTGGTTGAGGTCATCCGTGGCCAGAAGACCTCTGACGAGACCATGACGGTGAGCCATGACCTTATTCTCAAATTTAAAAACTTCAGGGGCGTCATGGTTCCGGTCGGTGTGGAAAAAGACACGCCGGGCTTTATTTACAACAGGCTTGGGGCACCTGTGGGGCTATATATTTCTGTGTTATACGATAGAGGCCTCGTGAACCCTGAGGCCGTTGACGCCAAAATCAGGTCCATTGGTGCGCCGATGGGCCCCTATGAGATCATGGATTACACCGGACTGGACGTAAATCTGCACGGTATGGAATATTTTTCTGAAACACTGTCGCCTGAATTCAAGGTGCCGAACTGGCTCAAGAAGATGAACGACGCCGGAACGCTTGGCAAGAAGACCGGCAAAGGTATTTTCTCCTGGCCGGGGGGCGCCAGGCCGACGATCGATATAAGCAAGGCGGATCCCAACTTTGACCCCATGGATATTATCTGTATTCAGGTGAATGAAGGGACTAAACTCTTGGAAGCCGGCGTTACCAAGAGCGTTGCGGAGATCGACAAAGCGGTTGTGAATGGCGGTGGGTCCATCATTGGCCCTTTTACCCTAGGCAAGGGAATGGGCTGGGCAAAAGTGGCTGAACGATGCGAGGCCATCTCGAAGAAGCTTGGCATTAAGTGGTTTATGCCCACCGAGACCCTGAAGAAAGGGAATATCCAGATTTAAGTGACGCTCCCCTAGCCCCCCTTTTGACCCCCCTTGTAACCCCTCTTCATCCCCCCTTAAATTAAGGGGGGATGAAGAGGGGTTAAGGGAAATGAGGAGTTACCGGAAGATTAGATTTTTCTTAGGACCAAATCGATCCTCAGTTCATTAGCCAGACGGTGAAGATCTTCCCTTAGTCCCTGTTCAGAAATCGATCTCGGGATGCTAATATCCGTATCCATTTCGAAGAGAGGAGTCCCGCTCTCTGCGGAAAGCACGCGGCGCGTTTCCATGTCGATGATGTTGACCTTACGATCAGCTAGAAGGCGGCAGATTTTGAAGACGATTCCCGCGTGATCCACCCCCGAAGTGGTAATCTTAAAACGGTCAGTTTGCTCCTCTAACTTAGGATAAGCCTCTTCGAAGCTGATCGGCGAATAGAAGACAGTCAATTTCTTCTCCCATTCCACTCGCTTCAGGGCGGAAGACAGTTTCTGATTCACCTCCTCCCTTTCTGTAGAAAAAAGAAGAAGAAGGGCGAAGTGATTTCGAAGAAGGCTCATACTCGAATCCTCGATGTTTCCTCCACACTCATAAATCACTTCCGAAACATCGGCGACAATGCCCGGTCGATCCTTCCCCATTGCGGATAGTATAAAGTAGGTTTTCATGGTGTCTCCCGTGGATTGGCGCGGTCAATGCCCAAGACGTTCTCTTCCCGTCCCGTGCCTTAGTGTCTCCGCGTCTTGTTATGACTCCAGGATCTCCAGGTGAGCAGAACAGACTTTCAGACGTTTGCTGCCCACGGTCCCAAAAACAACGGTTGCCTTTTGATTCTCGTCCATCCCCTCAACGGATTTGACTCTTCCCTCGCCGAACTTTGGATGTCTCACGTGCATCCCGATTTTCAGCGGGAAGAACCCCTCTGGGCTCAGCACCAGGCCACGCCTCTCGGGAAAGAAAATCTCCTGGGACAGGTCTTCGGGCACGATCTCGGTCTGATGAGTCTCCTCTCTCCAAGGAACATCTTGCGAAAATAGGCTTTCCATTCTTCTCTTTTTCTCCTCGAATTCCATCAATTCGACCGGAAGTTCATCAACAAAGCGGGAGGGAAGATTGGCGCGGCCTACACCGAAAGTAGACCGTTCTTCCGCCCGTGAAAGAAAGAGCCTCTCCTTCGCACGTGTCATCCCTACGTAGAAGAGTCTCCTCTCCTCCTCCATATCTTCAATCTCCTCGCCCCTCCGGTAGTGGGGAAGAAGTCCCTCTTCTATTCCAACGATCAAAACCACCGGAAACTCCAATCCCTTCGCACAATGAAGGGTCATCAGGGAAACGCGATTCCCCTTATCCTCGTAAAGATCCACATCCGTCACCAGCGAGACCTTATCCAAAAAACTTTCGAGCAAAACCTTCTCTTCTCCTTGCTCAAGACCCATCATCACGTTGATGAGCTCATCAACGTTTTCCATCTTTGAAATGGCTTCATCCGTTCTTTCCTCCTTCAAGCGTTGAAGGTAGCCCGTCCTGGCGAGTAGCGCCAAAGTCAGCTGACTAAGGGTGAAGGATCCTGCATCTTTTCGGAACGCTTCTATCAATTGGATAAACTCTTTCATCTTGGTCTTGACAGCCGGCGGCAGCCAATCTTCCTCAATCCCCTGTTTCAATCCCTCATAAAGGGGAAGCCCCTTTTCTCTGGAGAAGGCCTCTATCTTCTCAACTGTTTTCTCCCCGATCCCCCTCGATGGGACATTGATGATCCTTTTCAGACTGAGACCGTCGGAGGGGTTATCGATCAGCTTCAGGTAAGCCAGGACATCCTTAATCTCTTTTCGCTCATAAAACTTCATCCCCCCCACCACCGTATAGGGTATCCGGTTTTTGACCAGTTCATCTTCCACGGCACGAGACTGGGCATTGATCCGATAGAAAACAGCCACGTCACGGTACGATCTGCCGGATTTCCCCGTGGCGAGATGTTCCATGATCTTCTGTGCGACAAATCGCGCTTCGTCCTCTTCGTCCTCGGCCACGTAAAAAGCGAGGGGCTCCCCCTCCGGATTCTCCGTCCAGAGTTTCTTCTCTTTCCGGTAGCGGTTTTTCCGCACGACATGGCTGGCAGCCTGGAGGATGTTCTGCGTGGAGCGGTAATTCTGTTCCAGGGTGATAACGCTCGCCTCGGGAAAGTCCTTCTCAAAGTTCAAAATATTTCCCACTTCGGCTCCCCTCCAGCGGTAGATGGATTGGTCATCATCCCCGACCACGCAGATGTTGTGATGCGTCTCCGCCATCTGTCTGATGAGCTGATATTGGATCAGGTTGGTATCTTGAAACTCATCCACCATCACATAGCGGCAGAGTTCCTGATAAGACCTGCGAACCTCCGGAAAGCGTCTGAAAAGAATCGCCACGAAGCTAAGCAGATCTCCAAAGTCGAGGGCATTGTTTCTATAGAGATCTTCTTGATAGCGTTGATAGACCACCGCCAGCCTCTTTTGGAAGATATTATAGGGATTAGGAGAATACTGGTCCGGAGTGACCCCCACATTTTTCAATTGGTCAAGACCCGATTGGATCGCCCGTGGAGGAAACATCTTGAAATCGAGGTTCAACTCCTTCATGATGGTTTTGAGGTGCCGCTCCTGATCCTGATCGTCATAGATCACAAAATTTCTTTTAAAACCGAGAGGCTCAATATGCTGCCTCAGGATGCGGGCACAGGCTGAATGAAACGTCGAGATCCAGGTCCCCCTCGCCGACCCTCCAAGAAGCCGCTCCACCCTTTCCCGCATTTCATCGGCTGCCTTATTGGTAAAAGTGACGGCAAAGATGTTCCATGGGTGCACCCTTTTTTCTTGAATGAGATAGGCGATCCGGTAGGTCAGGACCCTGGTCTTTCCACTTCCGGCCCCTGCAAAAACAAGAAGTGGCCCTTCGGTTTCCAAAACCGCCTTCTGTTGAACGGGGTTGAGATCGTTGAGAAGAGACATAAATCGACAAATCCTAAACTTAAAACTCTAACCTCTAAATAAACTCAAAATGGAAAAAACTCAAGAGTTGGGGTTTTGAACATTTGGATTTGGAGTTTATTTAGGATTTAGAGTTTAGGATTTAGAGTTTGAATTCCTTACTATTCCACGGTCACACTTTTGGCCAGGTTTCTCGGCTGATCCACATCCGTGCCTTTGAAGTCAGCCATATAGTAAGCCAGGAGTTGAATGGGAATGGTGAGGAGAATGGGAGTGAGACAAGGAAGCGTCTCGGGGATGTAAATCACATCGTCGGCCTTTTTGACGATCTCTCGATCGGACGGAGAAGCAAGGGCAATGATCTTTCCTTCCCTTGCCTTGACCTCTTCGATATTCGAGATCACCTTCTCGTAGACATCGTTCTGGGTGGCCAGGACGACGACCGGCATCTCCCGGTCGATCAAGGCGATGGGGCCATGTTTCATCTCACCAGCCGGATAGCCTTCTGCATGGACATAAGAGATCTCCTTCAATTTCAACGCCCCTTCCAAGGCGATGGGATAGTTGATCCCTCTCCCAAGATAGAGAAAATCTCTGGCCTGGAGGTACTTTCTGGCGACCCTTGCTACTTGATCGGAAGCTTTCAGCATTTCCTCCATGAGGTGCGGAACCCTGACCAGCTCTTCAATCAAGGCCTTACCTTTCTCATGGGTGAGAAAACCCAGCCCTCTGCCTATTCGAAGACCTATCAGGAAAAGAATGACCAATTGAGTGACAAACGTCTTGGTGGAAGCAACACCGATCTCAGGACCCGCATGGGTATAGATCACATGGTCCGCCTCCCTTGCTAAACTCGACTCCACCACATTGCAAATGGCTAATGTCGCTGCTCCCTTTCGCTTTGCTTCCCTCAACGCCGCCAGGGTATCCGCCGTCTCTCCGGATTGGGAGATGGCCACAAGGAGATTATCCGCTCCTATAATTGGATCCCGATATCGAAACTCAGATCCGATATCCGCCTCCACTGGAATTCGGCAAAATTCTTCGATAAGAAACTTTCCCACGAGGGCGGCATGGTATGAGGTGCCACAGGCAATCAGGTGGACCCTCCGAATCTTCTTCAGGAACTGTGGGTCTAAGTGAATGCCTTCGAGGACGACATCGCCTTTCTCCTCCGAAAGCCGGCCCCGGATGGTATCGGTCACCGCCCTCGGCTGTTCAAAGATCTCTTTAAGCATAAAATGTTTATACCCACCCTTTTCAGCCATGAGAGGGTCCCAGTTCACATGCTTTGGTTCCTTCGAAAGCTCCGTCCCTTTGGAATCAAACACTTTCACTCCTTCGGAAGAGAGAAGGGCTACCTCGCCATCCTCCATAAAAATAAAGTCCCGGGTATAGGGAAGAATGGGAGGAACATCTGAGGCGATGAAATACTCTCCTTTTCCCAGGCCGATCACCAAGGGACTCTCTTTGCGGGCGGCGACCAACGACTGTTCATTGCCTTCGAAAAGAATTCCCAGGGCATAAGAACCTTTAATTTTATCTAACGCTCTTCTCACGGCCTCTAGGGAGGAATATCCTTCCTGAACGAGTTCATCAATCAGATGAGAGATGATCTCCGTATCCGTTTCAGATGTGAAAACATGACCTTTGTTCTTGAGCGTTTCCTTGAGAGGAAGATAGTTTTCAATGATGCCATTGTGGACCACGGCGACCTTGCCCGCCTTATGCGGGTGGGCATTTTCATCCGATGGCCTTCCATGAGTCGCCCATCGGGTATGACCGATTCCCGCCTTTCCATCAAAGGTCTCCTTTCCGATTAACTCCTCCAATCGTGTTAACTTTCCTTCTTTCCTTCGGATCTCAACCTTCCCTCGATGAAAAACCGCGATGCCCGCAGAGTCATATCCTCGATATTCGAGTCGCTTGAGCCCGTCGATCAGAATCTTCGCCGTCTCTCTTGTGCCGATATATCCGACAATACCACACATCTTTCACTCCTCCTCTTTCTCATTTTTTGCGGCGATGCTCTATCTTCTTACCCCACCCCTTGATGTTCTTCTGCTTCGTTCGGCTGATCGCTAACGCCCCTGCTGGAACATCTTTTGTGATGGTGGACCCCGCACCGATCGTGGAACCATTCCCAACCTTGACGGGAGCTACAAGTTCCACGTTCGACCCCACAAAAACTCGGTCACCGATGATCGTCTGATGCTTTTCGAACCCGTCATAATTACAGAAGATCGTTCCCGCACCGATGTTTACACCCTCTCCGACCAAGGAATCTCCGATATAGGTAAGATGGTTGGCCTTGGAACCTTTTCCGACGACCGATTTCTTCACCTCCACAAAGTTCCCGATCTTTGCTTTTGTCTTAATCTCACATAGAGGCCTCAGGTGGGCAAACGGTCCGATGATAGCCCCATCTTCAACCTTGCTCTCTGTGATCACAACGTTCGAGCGAATCGTCACCTCGTTGCCGAGCACGGAGTCTGTGATCTTTGAGTTCGATTCGATGATACAGCGCTCGCCGATCTTGGTCATCCCATGGAGATAGCAATTCGGGTAGAGAGTTGTTTCGCTTCCCACCTCAACCGTTCTCTCCACGTAGGTCGTTTTGGGGTCGAGAACAGTCACTCCGGAAAGCATGAGCTCCTTCAGTTTCTCAAGTTTAAGGACTTCATTGGCAACGGCAAGATCGACCCTTGTGTTGATTCCCATCACCTCCGCTGGATTCCGCAAACAATAGGCAGAACATCTCAGTCCTCTTTTCTTTGCAATCCCAACCAGGTCGGTGAGGTAGTACTCCCTCTGGGCGTTGTCCTTTCCAATCTCGGTTAATCTTTCTATCAAAAAGGAGGCTTTCACACAATATATCCCTGAATTGATCTCTCGGATCGATTTTTCCTCCCTTGAGGCATCTTTCTCTTCCACAATCTTTTCTATCCAACCCTCGGGATTACGGACGATGCGGCCGTATCCAAACGGGTCGTCCACCTCGGTCGTTAACACCGAGAGGGTCGCGTCGCTTTTGTCATAAGCATCGATAAAGGAATGAAGGGTGTCTGCTTTCACTAAGGGAACATCGCCGCAGAGGATGAGAACCGTCCTCGTGGCTCTTTTTAGAAATGGAATAGCCTGCAACACTGCATGACCTGTCCCCAGCTGTTCTTCCTGGAAGGCGAACTGAATCTGAGGGTCTTTAAACCTCTCTTTGATTTGGTCCGCTTGATAGCCTACCACCACAATCGTCTTTCCGGATTTGATTCCTTTCAAGGAAAGCTCAATGGGATAGGAAAGCATGGGAAGTCCCAGTATGGGATGAAGCACTTTTACAAGGTCCGACTTCATCCGAGTCCCTTTCCCGGCAGCAAGGATGACGGTTGTAATACTTTCCAAGCCTCTATCCTTTCGCAATCATTTGACTTCATTTATACTATGAAGGGGTCTTTTCGTCAACCTTAGACGCCTTCTAAGCGAAGCTTTCCCCATCCTGTTTTGGCGGCACGGGGCACTAGCCGGGCAAACGGTTGACAAGAACGTTTTAGGGGTGTAAATTAGTTTGCGAAATAGAAGGTTTACGGACCTTCTGCCCCATAAGTGAAGCTTCCGGCCGCCCGTTCAGGACGGGGCACTTGCCGGTCACGGAAGGTCGCCTCTATGGGTTATTGTTTGCCGGAACACGATACTATAAAGATAATGGTTGGTATGGAAAATGCATCAACATAAGGTTTGATAATGAGTCGACTCAATCAATATAGCTCGGACTTTACGCCTCATATATGGCCCATCGGTGGAGGGAAGGGTGGAACTGGCAAGAGTTTTCTCACCAGCAACATGGGGATTCTGCTAGCCAGGAATGGGTTCAAGACCCTTCTGATCGACGCCGACCTCGGCGCACCCAATCTTCATACGATCGTCGGCCTGCCCAATCCCACCATAAGCCTTTCCGATTTCCTCAACAAGAGGGTGGCAACCCTCGAGGAAACCGTCCTCGAAATGCCGGTTCATAATCTTTTTCTGATCAGCGGGGCCAGAAATAAACTGGACATCGCCAATCTCGCCCATGAGCAGAAGATGAAAGTATTGCGGGCGATATCGAGACTTGATTATGACTATATTCTGCTCGACCTTGGCACTGGGACCTCTTTTAATACCATCGATTTTTTTACCGTATGGGACTCCGGAATCTTTGTTTGCAATCCGGAACCCACGTCCATCGAAAATATTTACAGGCTGATTCGCTCCGTTTATCTTCGCAAGATCCGCCAGGTGCTTAAGATCGATCGCTTCAGGAGCCTGGCCGAGAAAGCAGAAAGACAGAACCGGGATGCCGTCGTCCATCATCCCGAATATCTTCTCGAAGTGCTGAAAACGATCGATCCAGAGCAAGGCAGTAAGATAGAAAGGATTTTGAAGGCGTTCCAATTCAAGCTGGTTCTTAATCAGGTTAGAAGACAGGATAATCCGAAAACCGGAGCGCTGATCTGCAGGATCGTAGAGAAACACCTCGGCATGAAAATTCAGTTCATAGGCAATGTAAGTTTTGACGAACGGGTCCACGAGGCGGTGTGTAAGAAAGAGTCCTTTGTCGATCAGTATTCCTACTCCCAGGCAACTCTGGATCTTAAAGTCGTCATCAAAGCCATCACGGGAATGAGAGAGGAGCAGGCCGTGGCTTCGTAAGCCCCGGCTTTCACTTCAGCGGGTATTAATAGTAGGTCATGATGGTATGAAAAGAACCGAGGATCTGAACTACTATGAACTTTTGGAAATTGCATACGACGCCTCCCCTTTCGAGGTCCATCAGGCATACAAAGAAATGATTCAACTCTACCATGACGATTCTTTGGCAAGCTATTCTTTTTTTTCGAAGGAGGAGAGAGAGGGGATACTTGCGAAGCTGGACGAGGCGTATTCCGCGCTGATGGATGAAAGGAAAAGATCCCACTATGACCAATCACTCATTGAACTGGGCATCCTTGAAAAGGCGACACAACATCAGGGGGATCGGACAAGGGTGAGTCTCTCGTACGATGCGAAGCGTTTTGCCGCGAATACAGCGTTAAGGGTAAGAGACAGGTTGAAACCGATCGCGTCCTCAAACCCCGTGATCCAAGAGATTCTCGCCAACGATGTCCTATCAGGAAACGATTTAAGAAAGATCAGGGATGAATTGGGGATATCCCTTGAGGAGATCGCAGAAATGGTGAAGGTTCGGATTGTTTACTTGCATGCCATCGAGAACGACCAGTTTGAGAAAACCCCATCCCGAATATTCCTGAAGGGTTTCTTGAGGGCCTACGCCCAATGCATGGGGTTGGATGCGGACGTCGTGGCAAGTCGTTATTTAAAGAGAATCCATGACTAAAGAAGCAGAAAGAAAAAGTTCCCCTCTCACGCCCAAGAAGGAGACACTAAAAAATGAAAGACAAAGAGATATCGGAAGAAGAACTCCTCGACGAATTGGACACGATGTATCAGCGGGTTGCTGATATCGAAAAGGAGGAAGAAGCAGAACAAGCCCCACCCCCTCTAAAGATAAAGCCGATAGAGAAGAAAAGGCGTTCGTACCGCACTATTATTATCCTGGCATCCGTATTCTTTGTTGTATTGGCATCTATCTTCGCGATAACAATCTTTGACCCCATGACCCTCCTCCAGCGTTTGAAAACGGGCAGTACACAGCCGCCAACGATTGTCACCCCTCGAGCACTCTCCAAACGCCCTGCGGTCGTTCCCTCTCCGTCGGCCCCTAAACCCCCTCCTGCTGTGACCTCGGCAGAACCTCCAAAGCCCCCAGCCGTTGCAACTTCTTCAGCAGCCCCGCCCTCCCCCTCTGTCGTCTCATCCCCAGCTGTGTCCCCAAAGCTCCCTTCCCAATCGCTCCCGGTCCAGACAAAACAGGAAGCGGTCAAAAGGACCCAAGAAGAAGCAGAAAAAGGAGCATCAAAACCGCAGGAAATCGTGAAACCCAATAAACCTGCCCCCCGGAGAAAATATTATGCCATACAGGTTGGGGCATTTAGCGATATGGAAAATGTTCGTGAGGTTGTGGAAGCTTTTAAGAAGGAAGGGTTGGAAGCCTATTGGATCACCATAAAAAGCAAGGGGAGTGGAAGCTTACACAGAGTCCTTGTGGGACAATTCACGGATGAAAATGAGGCGGCCCAGTTTTTAAAAGACAAAAAGATTCTCAAAAATTATCCAGATAGCTTCGTTAAGGAGGTCT
Source organism: Thermodesulfobacteriota bacterium (assembly GCA_035625415.1). GTDB lineage: Bacteria > Desulfobacterota > BSN033 > BSN033 > UBA1163 > UBA1163. The sequence continues at coordinate 26,510 of DASPPQ010000032.1, read as the reverse complement.
CCTCTTCTAAAACGAATCGTTAACGACAGAAGGAATATTTTGTCTCTTGAAAAACAGGGGGAACATTCGTAAATTGACAAGTTTCTGTTCTTCAGTAGCTATCTATTCTCCCTTAGGTTATTCTCCGATCATCCAGTAAAATACGGAGTACTGGCACTGGTCAGCAGGCCTTTCGGCAGGGCTCAAGGAGTCGAAGGGTATATGCCCTGAACCCGACCGAGAATGCTTGGGATTCGTTGAAATCCCGGTTAAAAGTTTTTAAAAAGAAGCATGCGATTCGACCTTCATTTTTCAAAAGATAAACCTTTTGACGTGGTGGGGATGGGCCTCAATTCGGTCGACTTCCTTTGTGTGGTTCCGGAATTCCCTGCTCCGAATTCAAAAATGAGGATGCTCCAGTTTTCCAAACAGGGTGGGGGCCAGGTGGCCACGGCCCTGGTGGCCCTGAGCCGGTGGGGTGCAAGAACAAAATATATTGGAAAAGTTGGAGAGGATGAATTGGGTCAATTTTCTCTCCATTCCATGCGTCAGGAGGGAGTGGATGTCTCTTCAGTGACCATTGAGCCCATCGCCACAAATCAGTTTGCCGCGATCATCGTGGATCGCAGTTCAGGAGAACGAACGATCCTCTGGGACCGGGACGAACGCTTGATGTATCGCAAAGGAGAACTTCGGAAACAGGAGATCTGCTCTGGAAAACTCCTCCACCTGGATGGACACGATGTCTATGCTGCTATTCAAAGCGCAACGTGGGCAAAGGAAGAAGGAATTCCCATTGTCGTTGACCTCGATAAAGTAGAACCGCTTACGTCTGAGCTGATTAAGAACATTAACTTCGTCATTACCTCATCGGCGTTCCCCACGCTCTTTACGGGAATGTCAGACCCTGAAAAGGCCCTCGTCGAATTGCAGAGACAGATCCCCGGATTCCTCTGCGTAACCCTGGGCCATGAAGGTGCCATCGCCTTCGTCGACGGAGAAATTCTTCATGTGAAAGGATTCGAAATAAGTGCCATCGATACGACGGGCGCGGGCGACGTTTTTCATGCAGGGTTCGTTTACGGTCTCCTACAGAATTGGGAGGTAAGCGAGATTTTGAGATTTGCCAACGCTGCAGCGGCCCTCAAATGTGGAGAGCTTGGCGGGAGAAAAGGAATTCCCACCCTGAAAAAGATTCAAAACTTCTTGATGCCATCTGACCCCCGCCAGAAACAGCATTGACGATAGCGCTTGCCAAATCCTAACGGATGAGTAATATTGTTCCACGAAGAAGTATTCCCTCAAAGGAGGAATGAGATGTTTGCAGGAAAAACAATCTGGGAAATCATTCAGATCGGTGGGTTCACGATGTATGTCTTGCTCTTCTGCTCTTTTTTGTCTATCACCATTCTTTTGGAAAGGATCTTTTATTACCGAAGACGATCCAGGACGAAAAGATCGGAATTTATGACGAGAATCAAGAGAGCCTTGAAAAGTGGGAGTCTTGAAAAGGCAATGGAAATCTGCAAGCAGAGTCACGCTCCTTTCTCGAACGTTGTCTATTCCGGACTCATCCTCCACGATCACCATGAGAAAGAAATATCCAGCGCCATGGAACGAGAGATCACAGTTGAAACCACAAAATTGGAGCGCCTGACAGGCATTGTGGGAACCATTGGCAACACGGCCGTTTATATCGGGCTCTTCGGGACAGTCTTGGGAATCATCAGGGCATTTCATGACATTGCTGCAGCCGGAGCCGGCGGGATGAGTATCGTCATCGGGGGTGTAGCGGAGGCACTCGTCTGTACCGCCATGGGCCTTTTCGTCGCCGTGCCTGCCGTGATCGCCTTCAATTATTTTATGAAAAAGGTTGAACGTTTCATTAATGATATGGAATTATGCGCTTCCGAATTAACCGACCTCATAGGCAAGGGATAGATCCATGAAGAGGAAAAATAGAAGATCGAGATTAATGGCAGAAATTAACATCACCCCTTTCACCGATGTGGTTCTGGTTCTGCTAATCATTTTCATGATCGCTACCCCTTTTATTTATCAATCCAGCCTGAAAGTCCAGCTACCCAAGGCAACGAAATCCGAGGACACATCGCGAGACATCATTATCAATATTAATGCTCAAGGCGAGGTTTTCTTCGAGGATACGAAACTTGATTTAGAGGCACTCAAATACAAGCTGAGGGCAATGATGAGGAGCAGGCCGGACGCGTTTGTGATTGTGAACGGGGATAAGGATGTGAAATATGATTCTGTGATACAGGTGATGGACGTCTTGACCCAATCGGGCGTGAAGAATCCCGGTCTGGGAATAGAACTAAAAAAATGAATGGACTGAAAAATGCGGGGAGACAATGGATATTTATCCCTGTCAGAAAAGGAGAAGGCCCGATCCCCTTCCGCATAACGATTTCAATCGAATCTTTATTCTCATGAAGGAGTCCCATCGAGGCATCCGGTTATTTCTCTCCGTCTTCATTCTCTTTGTCCGCGGTCTATTTATCAACACGACAGCATAGGAAACGTGATGATATCCCAAGATAAAGGACGAAGGAGATAGCGAAAGCGTTGCAGCCTGAAGAACACCCGCAGACAGATTTGCGCCGTCATGCATCGATCGTGGCGACAGGGATCCTGCTCAGTCGCATCGCGGGATTGGTCAGGGATCGCGTCTTCGCCCACTATTTTGGAAATTCTGACGCCGCCGATGCCTTCAAGGCAGCCCTTCGCATTCCAAATTTCCTACAGAACCTGTTTGGAGAGGGGGTGCTCTCGGCGTCATTCATTCCTGTTTACGCGGGCCTGCTGGCTAAAGAGGAACGGGAGCGGGCAGACGATGTGGCCGCTGCCGTTTTCTGCCTGCTGTCTCTAGTCATTTCCGTTCTGGTCTTGACCGGAGTCCTGGTCACGCCCTTCCTGATCGATGCCATCGCACCCGGATTCAAGGGGGTCAAGCGCGAATTGACGACCGACCTCGTGCGCATTCTGTTTCCCGGGGCCGGCCTGCTGGCTCTCTCGGCATGGTGCCTCGGCATTCTCAACAGCCACCGCCGATTTTTCATTTCCTATACGGCGCCGGTGGTGTGGAATCTTGTGATGATCGTCTCCTTAGTCGTGTTCGGCGGTTCGTTCAAACAATTTCCCCTTGCTAAGATCTTGGCATGGGGCTCCGTTGCCGGCAGCCTCATGCAGTTTGGAGTGCAATTACCCTCAGTAGCTCGTCTCCTGCATCGATTTCGACTTTCGCTGGGGTTTTCGATGGAAGCCGTAAGAATGGTGGTCCGAAATTTTGTGCCGGTGTTTTTTAGCCGGGGTGTCGTCCAGATCAGCGCGTACGTTGATGCCTTCCTGGCAAGCCTCTTGCCGACAGGCGCCGTCGCGGCTCTGACCTACGCCCAGACTTTGTACATTCTTCCGGTAAGTCTCTTCGGCATGTCGGTCTCCGCAGCGGAGCTCCCTGTTCTGTCCAGCGCCACGGGCGATGCCGATGGAGTAAATGCTTATTTGCGAAGGCGGCTGAATGCCGGTCTTCGTCAGATCGCCTTCCTTGTCGTTCCTTCTGCCATGGCGTTTTTCGCTTTAGGCGATGTGATCGTTGCAGCAATCTACCAGACAGGCCAATTTACTCGGCACGATTCCGTGTATGTGTGGGGGATCTTGGCCGGCTCCGGGATCGGCCTTTTAGCCAGCACGTTGGGAAGGCTGTATGCTTCGATGTATTACGCTCTCAGAGACACCGTCACCCCACTGCGTTATGCGATGCTCAGGGTATTCCTCACCGCAGTCCTCGGGTATGTTTGCGCTCTGCCACTGCCGCCCGCTCTTGGCGTGGACCCGCGATGGGGGGTGGCGGGGCTGACTGCTTCGGCGGGATTCTGCGGATGGCTTGAGCTGGCTCTGCTCAGAAATTCAATGAAGGGGCGGATTGGCGAAACCGGCCTCCCGGCCGGGTTTGTCCTGAAACTATGGGTTTCTGCGGGGGCTGCTGCGGCCGCCGGCTGGGGAGGCAAACTGATGATGAATCAGAGTCATCCGATCGTGCTGGCGATCGTCTCTTTGGGAATGTATGGTATTACTTATTTCGGAGTGGCAACCGGTTTTGGCATACCCGAGGCAAAAGCACTTCTCGACAAGGGCACCGGTTTTGTCCGATCTCTTCGAGGACCCCGCTAACAAGGGAAAACGAGGCAAATAGCCTAAATATGATTCTTGCCAAATTCGGATGGATGAGCGATATTGAGACTGTGTCGTGCCCGTGATGGAGAGTCGATACGAATAGAATGAACAGATTACGAGGTCAAAGACACCAGCATTCTCGGTTCAACGATCCGGATGTCCCCGGCAGGGGACGATTGCTGAAGACAGGATTTTTCTCGCTCCTCCTTCACATTACCTTAGCGGTCACGCTGATTCTCAGCGCCAGGTCCTCCATGACAAAAATCGGGCCATCGATTTACCGGGTCACGATTCGGTCATTTTCGCCCCAAGGAGACGGAACGCCGCTGGGTAGCCCCATTCCGGGGCCGCCTGGCCGGACCGTGGAACTCCCCTCATCTCCACCGGGTGAAAAGCCGAAGCCCGCTGCGAATCAAAAAGGGACTGAAAAAACCGAGGCCACCAAATCGCGTCAGAAAAAAGCGGAAAAGAAGGTGGAGGCTGCAGAGAAGGGATGGAGTTTGGAAAAAAGAAAAAAGTCTCTGAAGTCTCTTGAAGAGGCCATCGAGGATATTGATAAAAAGGCAGCCCTTGAAGACATTCAGAAGAAGGTAGCCCGTCGTGAGCGATCCGAGAGGGGTGCGAAAGAGGAATCTCCAGTGACCCGTCCATCTCAGGGGGTGATGGCCTCCGGATCTGGGACAGGAACAGGAACGGGATCGGGAACCGGATCGGGACCAGTGGGTTCCCCATCGGGCGGATCACCCTGGGGGTCTTCCTCCGGAGGTTCCTCCGCATTGGAATCCAAACTGAACGATTACTACAGTACGATATGGGCAAAAATCAAAAAGGAATGGACTCTTCCGGAAGATCTCCCCAAAGGAAAAAAGGACCTGGAAACAGTCATCGTCGTCATCGTAGAAAGGGACGGCAAAGTTCAAAAATCATGGTTTGAAAAAAGATCCGGCAATGCCCACTATGACCAGATGGCGATGCGAGCGATTAAGAAGGCAGAACCTCTACCCCCTATTCCTAAAGAATTCAGCGACGAAACCTTTGAGATCGGAATCCGTTTCCATCCGGAATAAGCGGCCCGTTGAACCAATTTTTTCTCAGCTCCACGGGTCGGGCGGGCTATAAGAAAAGGAGAGGGTTGAAGAGGTTTCTCCGGCTCATGTGATATCATGGAAGATGATTCCCGCAAAGAAGTTATTCTGCGAACCCGTGGCTTGAGTAAGAAGTTTGGAAAGCGCTGGGCCGCTAAGGATTTAAACCTGGAGGTCCACCGAGGAGACGTTTTCTGTTTCCTCGGTCCAAACGGTGCAGGGAAAAGTACAACCATCCGCATGATCCTGACGCTCCTCATGCCTTCAGCCGGCTCGATTGAAATTTTCGGGATGGACCTTCGTAAACGCCGGTATGCCGTCCTCTCACGGGTGTGCGGAATCGTCGAGAAGCCCGATTTTTACCTCTACCTTTCGGCCTACAAGAACCTCGAGATACTCGGTTCGATGACCCGCCGTGTTCAGAAAGAAGAAATCATGGAGGCCCTCAATGTGGTCGGGTTGACATCCCGTGCCTTTGAAAAAGTCAAAACGTTTTCTCATGGGATGAAACAACGGCTCGGAATCGCCCAGGCTTTATTGACGAAGCCGGAACTGATCATCCTCGACGAACCGACGACGGGACTCGACCCACAAGGAATGAAGGAAGTCAGAGGGCTGATTAAAGAGCTTGCCAGCGAGAAAAAGATGACCATCTTCCTCTCTTCCCACCTCCTTTCAGAAGTGGAACTGGTTGCCACGAGGATGGCGGTCATCAATCGGGGTGAGCTGATTGCTCAGGGGTCTGTTTCAGAGCTGCTTGACAAGGAACCCATGGAGTATTCCATCCAAGTCTCGCCCCTTGATTCAGCGGTCCGACTCCTGGAGAAGCTCCCATGGGTGGAGGTTCTCGCCGCCGAGGACAACAAGATCGAATTGCGTGTGGAGCCCGGTCTTGCTTCCAGGCTGAACCGGGTTCTGGTATCGAATCAAATCGAGGTCTTATCCTTTTATCCCCATCGAACACTCGAAGATTTTTTTCTGAAGATCACCGAAGGGACCTCTGAGATATGAAGCTCTTCTGGTTTGAAACCTACAAGATATTCAGCCGATGGCGCACGTACATCAGTTTTGGCTTCATCGCTTTGATTGTCATCATGACGGAAGTGGTGATGAAGTTAAGTGCCAATGAGATCCTTTATCGTATGATGAGATCTTTCCAGAAGGACTTTCTCATCTTTGGGAATGTCTTGAACGGCTGGTTCATTACAGCCTTTATCATGAACAGCCTCCATATCCACATCCCCTTTTTTATTACCCTCGTGGCCGGAGACATTGTCTCAAACGAGGCCACTTCGGGGACCGTGAGGCTTCTGTTGATTCGACCCCCTTCGCGAAGCAAGATCATTACAGCCAAATATCTGACCACTCTTTTTTACACGACGGGGCTGGTCATCTTTCTCGGGCTGATATGCGTCACTCTCGGTCTTCTTCTGTTTGGCAACGGCGATTTGATCATGAACTATACAACCAAGTTCCGCCTCGTCTTTATTCCCGAGACGGAAGTCCCTTTACGAATGCTCCTTGCTTTTACGGCGGCAGTCTGGGCCATGGCGGTCGTGGCTTCTCTCGCCTTTCTTTTTTCGACGCTGGCAGAGAACTCGATCGGCCCGATCATTGGCACGATGGCTGTGGTCATTGTCTTCCTCGTCCTCGGAAACTTTCCCTTTGATTTCTTCCGGTTATTGAGTCCGTATCTCTTTACGACCTATATGGTCTTCTGGCAGCGGTTTTTTGATCAGCCGATACCCTGGCAGGATATCGTCAGATCAGCCGCGATCCTCGGTCTTCACAGTATTGGCTTGTTTTTGATCGCTTTCATCGCCTTCAACAGAAAGGACATCAAGAGTTGAAGAAAGTCATACTACTGGTGGGGGTTCTCCTTCTGCTCTCGACTGAGCAGATTCAAGCCCAGGAAGACGCTTCCCGCTATCTCGATCCGATAGAAAAGAAGTACGCCGGGTTGAAGGATTACATCGTCGATGTGAACGTGCATTTCGACATCGAGGCGCTTAAGGCACCCGACCTGCAAGCCAACCTTTACTACAAGGCTCCCGACAAGATGAAAGTGGAGTCCAAGAGAATCTTCTTCTTTCCTCAGGAGGGCGGATATTTCAACCCCTCTCTGTTCAAGAAAAAAGATTTCGACATCAGACTGGTAAAGCGTTTGATCTATGACGGTAGAAAGGCAGTCAAGCTGAAACTCACTCCGATGGATACGACCACCTTCAACAAGGGCTTCGTATTGACGATTGACACGGACCGCAGCCTGATCAGAGAGATAAAAATCCCTCCTTCCGAAGGCAGGGAAATCAAAGCCACGCTCGACTACGGACGATTCGGCAATTTCGAGCTTCCGTCTCGTATTGACCTGGATCTTGACATACCCTCAGAAGAACCAACTGGGATAAAAGAATTTACTCAATTCGGGCAGAAGACCAAGAGGGTCACCGGCAAGGTCGAAATCAACTATTCGAATTATCGGATCAATGTGGGACTCGGTGATGACATCTTTAAGGAGAAAGGAAACAAGAAGCCGGAGTAGAAAACTTGACAGACTGTTTACGATTTTGTTAAAAGGAACTATATAAACGGTGATGTCCAGGTAAAGGGAACCCCGTGACTCCACTCCGAGGAGAAATCGGGGACGGACCCGCCGCTGTAGTCCCGACCCCATACTTTTGGGGTAAGTGCCTTAACAAAAAAGCCACTGTCCTGAGTGCGTCGAAGGATGGGAAGGCGAGTTAAGGTCGGGAGAGTCAGAAAACCTGCCTGGATGTTCTTCACGTAAAGGTCTTCGAGGATAAGACTGTGAAGGGTGCATGCGGGTAAAATCCCCAGTCTTCAATGCGAAGGCTGGGGATTTTTTTTGGACCCTTCCCCCCGCCCTAAACCCGATGCTGGTTTAGGGCCTGTCCTGAACCTAACATGGTCCGGGGTCAACAAATTATTTTAGACCCATTTGATGGGGGAAGGAGGTTTTTATGAAACATTTCGTTTCCATCTTTTCTTCTTTATCTCTGTTCGTGTTATTACCGTTTCTTTCTTTTGCCCAGGAAAAGGAGGTGACGCTTGACGAAGTCGTCGTCACTGCCACCCGGGACGAAGAAGAAATTAGAAAGATCCCTGCTTCTGTGACCGTTATTACCAAAGAGGAGATCGAACAATCCAATGCTCAAACTACCGTTGACCTGATGAGGGATAAAGCTGGGGTCGTCGTCAGTGACTATATCGGAAATGGAAAGACCGCAACCGTCGACATCAGGGGCTTTGGCGAAACGGGTCCCCTCAATACGCTTGTGTTGATCGATGGAAGACGGGTAAACGAAATCGATCTGAGCGGAGTAGACTGGACCCAGATCCCAGTCGATCAAATCGAAAGAATTGAGATCGTCCGGGGTTCAGGGAGTGTCCTCTATGGAGATAATGCCGCCGGAGGGGTGATCAATATCATCACGAAGAAGCCTGAAAAACCTTTTTCTGCGGATGCAGAAGTGGTGGGAGGAAGTTACAACTACAACAAGGAGAGCGCATCTGTTAGTGGAAAGTGGGGACCTCTTTCTGCCATTCTCAACGCGAGTCATAATGCTACGGACGGATATCGTGAGAATGGATTCTTAAGAGCAGAAGATATTGGAGGAAAGGTGATCTATGATCTGAATAAGGATATTAGTTTCAATTTCAGTGGGGGATTCCATGTGGATGACACAGGGCTGCCTGGAGCTCTCCCGGAGAACATTTATAGATTTCATCCGCGGGCTACCCTTGCTCCCGACGATCACGCTAAAACCGATGATGGATATGGTGTTCTGGGAATGAAGGCCAAACTATGGGATTTTGGCCGAATCGAGGCGGACGTCTCCTACCGACACCGGGAGGTGGACGATTTCTTCGTATCCGAATCTTATAAAGCCCAAAACTATATAAGTACCTGGGGATTTACCCCAAAATACATTCTCGAAAAGAATTTATGGAACTTTCGGAATAAACTCACCCTTGGATTAGATTTCTATAATTCGGATTCTACGGTTGATTCGCAATCGGTTTCTTTCGGAGAGGCTTTTTTGAATCGGGTGAAAGTCACAAAACAGTCAATAGGCACGTATGTCTTAGACGAGTTTTCGGTTCTCGACAATCTGATTCTTTCAGTGGGTTACCGCCACGAATGGGCAACTTACGACCTCTTTCAGGAAACGCCAAGAGCAGAAGATAAAGCAAGACTTGATGAGCCCGCGTACAACTTTTCTCTTGACTATCTATTTGGGAAAAAATCTTCCGCTTTTCTTAGCTTTAAACGAAGCTTCCGGTTTCCTGTTTCTGACGAATTGATTCAATACTTCCCTACGTTTCAAGTGAACCCATTAATAAAACCCCAGATCGGATATCACTACGAGGCGGGGATTCGTCATGCCTTTACGGATCAGATCGAAGCCAACCTGACCCTCTTTTGGGTCGACATGAGGGATGAGATCTTCTATAACCCCTACACATTTAGCAATACAAACTATCCTAAGACGCGGCGTGAGGGAATTGAAGTGGGAGCAAAGGCGAAACCTCTCCAATGGCTCACTTTTTGGGGAAATTATACTTATACTAAGGCTACCCTGCAAGCGGAACCCTATTCAGGAAATGACATCCCTGGGGTGCCAAGGAATAAAGGTTCCCTTGGGGCAGATGTGCGAATAGGGCGTCTCTTGATCGAAGGATTGGATCTAAGGGGTGATCTGGGCAGAATATGCGACGGTTTACTCTTCACTCCCAGCGCCAATCTTGTAGGGTCCCGATACTTTATCAGTGATTGGGCTAACCAGGCAGATAAATTGGGTGGGTATTATTCCATCAACGCAAAGCTCTCCTACACCTGGAAGGGATTGAAGGCCTTCGTCGGTGTCAATAACCTAACTAATCAAAAATATGCAGAATTCGGTGTTTTTGAAGGGGGAGAAAAATACTTTTACCCCTCGCCTAAGCGGAATTTCATTGGAGGGGTTTCTTACATCTTTTAGGATCAAGAAGGCCCAATATGTCGTACGCTCCTCTTCCAAAGAGCTACAAAAAGATGTTTCCATTTAAATTGTCCACGACCTCTTACATCTATCCAGATCATATCCTTCCGAATGTGGCGATGCTCGCCCCTTCTTTGGATGAAATAGAATTAGTCCTTTTTGAAAGTGAAAGTCAGGATAATTATCCTGACGATGCTCAGATCAAAGATCTGATGAGTTTCTGTCTTCGTCAGGACATCGCTTTTAATATCCACCTTCCGATGGATATATTCCTCGGGGACGAAAATGAAGAAGTAAGAGCCCAAGGGATTTCCGTCGTGGAGACAGTGATGGAAAGAACTCTTCGGCTAAACCCTTCCGTTTATGTTCTCCATTTCGACCTGAGGAATCGCGATGGACGAGAGGAAACTGATATTGAAGCCTGGCGGATGCGTCTCCTCCGAAGTGTTGAAGAGATGGCTCAAAATGGGATCGACCTGAATCGCATAGCCGTCGAGACCCTCGGATATCCCTTCGAATGGATTGGGGATATTGTGGAACAATCTGGCTTCTCGATCTGCCTTGATATCGGTCATATCCTGATCTCCGGGCAGGATCTCAAATTCTATTCAGACAAATACCTCCCCAAAGCCTCGATCATCCACCTTCATGGCTTTCAAAACGGGATCGATCATCTCGCAATAGACCGACTACCCAAGCCTGCCTTAAAATTAATTTTTTCGCACCTTCGAAATTATCATGGTATTGTTTCTCTAGAGGTCTTTTCGATTGAGGATCTCAAAAAATCCCTCATCACCTTGGAGGAAGAATGGGGAAGAAGACGATCTTGATCACCGGAGGATGTCGAAGTGGAAAAAGTCGCTTCGCTTTGGACTATGCGAATCAACATTTTTCAAAAAAACTATATCTGGCGACCAGTGAAGCCCTTGACGAAGAGATGGCTCAGCGCATAGTGCATCATAAAAAAATGAGAAGTCCAGAGTGGCAGACGATTGAAGAACCCATAGAGATTGTCGACAAAATCAGGCAATATGGCGATGAGGCGGATGTCATTCTGTTGGACTGCATCACGCTTTGGCTCTCTAACCTTTTGACAAAGTGGGACGATGATTTGAGGATCATCAAAGAAACAGAAAAATTGATTGACACGATGAGGCAGAGCCAACCTTCGTTCCTGATCGTATCCAATGAGGTTGGGCTGGGAATTGTCCCGGCCGATCCGCTAAGCCGTCGTTTCAGAGATCTATCAGGAACGGCCAATCAGAAGATTGCGGAAGCAGCGGATACGGCGATCCTGATGGTTTCAGGAATTCCGATATTTCTAAAGGGGAAAGTGTGAGAGATTTCCTTAGAGCCCTCTCATTTCTTACCATTCTTCCGGTCGGACAAAACCGGCTTTCAGGCGAAAAAGAATTAGCCCGCTCGATGGCTTTCTTTCCTCTCGTCGGCATCGTGATCGGTCTCATTCTCTCTACGGGTTATTATCTCTTTTCCCTTTTCCTTCCCAGGTCCATCATCCTCTGGTCGATAGTGGGACTTCTTGCTTTCCTGACAAGAGGTCTTCATCTGGATGGATTTGCCGATACCATGGATGGTCTGGCTTCCGGTGGTTCAAAGGAGAGGATTCTCGAAGTGATGAGGGATAGTCGAATTGGCGCCCTTGGAGTGGTCAGCCTCATCTTCCTCATCGGTGGCAAATATCTGGCGCTGGATCAAATTTCGAATGTATCTCTTCCTTACTCGCTCATCTTGATGGCTGCGATGGGAAGAAATTCTATGGTTTTGGTCTGTTTCCGATCGCCTTATGCAAGACCCGGTGAGGGGTTGGCTAAACCATTCGCCGAATACCTCGGATACCGTGAAACGGCTTTATCTTTGGCCATGGCTTTTGGCATCGCTTTGCTGGCCATGGGTGTTAAAGGCATCCTGGTTTTCTTGGCGATTGGCCTCTTCAGCCTTGGGTATCGATATTTTTTTATCAAAAAGTTGGCGGGAGTCACAGGCGATGTTTTGGGGGGGGCAAATGAATTATCAGAGCTTCTTTGCCTCATCCTTTTGGTCATTCTTGAACCAATCCAGTTATAGAATTGAGAGGAGGAAGGATGGATAAAATTAGCCAAACAATTGCTGGCATTAAACCTTTGGACAAAAAGGCCATGGAACAGGCGAGAATCAGGCAGGACAGCCTGACGAAGCCCCGGGGCTCATTGGGCCAACTTGAGACCCTTTCCATCCAGGTAGCGGGGATAAAGGGAAATTCAAGGCCCCGAATCGTCCATAAAGTAATATTCACACTGGCCGGTGATCACGGGGTTACGAAGGAAGGGGTAAGCGCTTATCCCTCTGAGGTAACGCCCCAGATGGTCTACAACTTCCTTCGGGGAGGAGCCGGCATCAATGTCTTGGCGAAACAAATAGGAGGGAGGGTTGTCGTCGCCGACCTGGGAGTTGCTTCAGCGTTGGAGCCACATCCTGATCTGAAAATCAAAAAAGTGGCCGTGGGCACTCGGAATATGACTGAAGGGTCTGCCATGAGTAAGGAGGATACCATTCGCTCTATTGAAGCAGGGATTGATTTGGTGGAAGAGGACTTAACCAAAGGGATTGATATTTTGGGAACGGGAGATATGGGCATAGGAAACACGACTGCTTCCAGCGCCATCACCGCTGCCATAACGGGTGCCGATGTCGTTAGAGTGACAGGGAGGGGCACCGGTCTCGACGATGACGGATGGGAGCGGAAGGTGGAGATGATTGAAAAAGCCCTTGCCATCAATCGACCGGATCCAAAGGATGCGATCGATGTCCTATCGAAGGTTGGAGGATTTGAGATCGGAGGGATTGCGGGAGTGATCTTGGCCGGAGCCAGATACCGAATCCCAGTGGTCATTGATGGCTTCATCTCCGGCGCAGCAGCCTTGATCGCCACCACCCTTTCGCCTGAAGTCAAGCCCTACCTCATCGCCTCCCATCAGTCGGCTGAGCAAGGGCATCGAGTCCTATTAGAATATCTCGGCCTGAAGCCCTTGCTGAACTTGGATCTGAGGTTGGGTGAAGGAACCGGCGCCGCCTTGGGGATATTTTTGGTTGAGGCCAGTCTGAAGATCCTCGACGAAATGGCGACATTTGCAGAAGCCGGCGTATCGGAAAAAATATGATCAGAAAATCGATTCTCTTGACCTTTGTATTATCCCTCCTTGTCCAACTCCCTGCGCAGGGGCAGGAAGGCCTATTCACGGATGAGATTGGAAGAAAAGTGAAAATTCCTCATTCTCCGAAAAGAATTGTATCGATGGCCCCGAGCATCACCGAGATCCTATTCACTTTGGGGCTTCGTGAAGAAATCGTAGGGGTGACAGATTTCTGCGATTATCCTGAGGCCACCTTGACCAAACAGAGGATCGGAGGTTTTGTAAATCCCAGTATTGAAAAGATTGTGTCGTTAAGACCAGATTTGATCCTTGGGATTAGAGACGGCAATCGGATGGATACGATACGCGGGCTGAACGACCTTGGATTCTCTGTCTATGTCGTTGACCCAACGGGTTTTGACGGAGTCGTTAAAACAATCGGGAACATAGGAGAAGTTGTCCGAAGGCGGGAAAAATCAACAGAAATCATACGTAAGATGACGAAGAAGAAGGAGGTGGTCGTCGAACTCACCCAGTCTCTCCATAAGCCAAAGGTCTTCTTCCAGGTCGGCTCTTCTCCTATTGTCACTGTGGGAAGAGGAACGCTCGGAGATGACCTCATCCGCCTGGCAGGCGGAAGGAGTATCTCAGAGAATGAGTCAGGGAGCTACCCTCTCTATGGCGTCGAGACGATCCTATCGAAGGCACCGGAGGTCATCATCCTGAGTTCCATGGACACCAAGAGGGATTATTTCAATCTGATGAAAATGTGGCGATCTTGGAGAGAACTCCCCGCTGTAAGAATGAATGCAATCTTTGTGATCGATTCGAACTTAGTCGATCGCCCGACCCCCAGAGTAGTCGAAGGATTGGAAGCAATGGCCGGGATGATCCATCCGGAGATCTCCTTGCCTTTTTCAAAATAAAACTAACTCTTGACACATCGAAGGAGGTTGTAATATAAGTTTTTTAAATACACACGATGCCGGGTTAGCTCAGTCGGTAGAGCAGAGGACTGAAAATCCTCGTGTCCGTGGTTCGATTCCGCGACCCGGCACTTTAGAATCAAGGGGTTAGCCAACATAAGGTTGACCCCTTTTTTATTGATTGTGATAAAATTGTGACAGAATTTTCTGGTCCTCATGTTTGTCAAAACCCTTGCCTATTCATTTCCGGCATGCTGAAATTGGATAGCTCTCGCCTGTTTGGGAGTTACGGTTCCGCTCGCGCTTTGAATTTATAGCCTCTTGAGCAAGGGTTCCAGAGATTCTGTCCAGACCACTTTCCCTTGTAAGGCAATTAACGCCCCATGGATTAGTCTTTTCTGGCAAATCGAGTACGCCTTTGAAAGACCCCTTTTCAATGCCTCCTCGACCTTTTCCTGAGATAACTCTCCTACTCTAGTAGTGACCCATTCTCCGGCGAGATCGGTGTCAGGGTAGATTTCCTCTGCCAGAGACCTCGTAATATTGGCATCTTCGACATTCGTAAAGTTTCCAATGAGCGTAGCCGCCGCATCGGAAAAGGAAGCTGTCTCAGAAAGGATCGTTGCAGCCGAAGCGATCCCTTTCGTAAAACTCCTTCCCCCAAGTCCACTGGTCGCAACTCCCCCCATCCTCATGGCAGAGTCGATTGAAATGAGGTAAGTAGGCCGTTTCGAATTGATTTCGGTTTTAACTCCTACCCTTGCCACATCTCCCTCCCGCAAGCGAATGGCAATATCTCCTCCATTATCCACGATGATTTTGGTTCCCCCCTTGCCGAATATGAAATCAGCAACCACATCAGAAGCTGCTCCTGCGACAGCAGCAAGAGGAGTTAGATCTGGCTCCTCCATCTTCTTCGTCGCCTCGATCATCCTTCGAACAACATCCGGAAAGGCTTCCTTGACTTCCAGCCTCTCTGATTTCTTCTTTATTACAGGAAGAAATATTGCTAAGTCCTCAAGAACCTTCATGGCGAAATGAGCTCCTTCTTTCGCCAGTGCAATGACGGGCCTCCCGTTCTCAAACACACTGATAAACATATGCATCGGGCCATAATCCACAAGAACGATTCCACCCGTTAAAACCTGCACAGGATTATGTCCGCATTTTTTCTCGGCCATTTGCCTCTTCGTACCTGCCATATCGTACTGATGAAAGCCTCTTAGTCAATAAAGTCATTGGGTGAATAAAATCATCAAATGACCAATGACTTATTGACCTAATCACCGTGTAACATTCTCATGGGTGTTTTGGATTTGGTGTTTCTTCCAATCTCCTTTAGCACATCTTTTAGCTTCCGTATCTTCTCTTTATGCCCGCCCATTTCCATATAATCAAAAGGAGCCGGGATCGGAACATAGGTGAAAGCTCTAACCATCACCTTCTCAATACCGATCAAGAAAGTGATCCCTCCGCCAGGAATGTTTGGCTCGAATATACGATGAGGCGGACTTATCATCATCTTTTTTTTTGGATTGAATATCGCCTGTCTCCAGATCTTCACGGCCTATGGTTCGAGACAAAGGCCGAAGATAGCATTCCATAAATTTACCCAATTGATCGACCATCGAGAAGAGATTCCAATGTTGTCCGTCCAGAGGGGATTACACTTTTAGGTTACCCTGCCAAGGTATTCTGCACCTCTTCATTCACCAAGAGATCTTTTGAATATCCGAATAAGATGATCCTGCCTACCTGCAGAACGTAAGTACGGGGGGAAATCATCAGGGCAAGCTTTGCATTCTGCTCTACAAGGAGGATAGTCGTACCGGCTTGATTCAGCCTCAGAAATGTTCCGAAGTCGTTCAGCCACTTGCGGCAATATCAGTCTCTTTTGTGCTATCTTCTTCTTGGCAGTTATGTCTCTCCCTCTGGGTTCGGTCTTTTTTGGCGAAAACACTTTAACCAAAGAGGGAACTGACTGCCACTTTTCTTCCGTTAACCGTATGGGAAGATCTTAACATCTACACTTAATCGTCTCCCCTAAAGCTTTTGACCTGTTTGTGGCCACTTCAACCGCATTAATAAGAGTAGTTCGCAATCCACCTTCTTCAAGTGTATGGAGTCCAGCGATGGCTGTACCTCCGGGAGAGGTAACTGAATCTTTCAGTTTGCCTGGATGTTCTCCTGTTTCAATTAGCATTTTGGCAGAACCGAGTACTGTCTGAGAAGCTAAAATTAAAGCATCAACCCTTGATAATCCCACTTTAACACCGGCATCGGCCAATGCATCAATGATAAGAAATATGTATGCTGGCCCACTTCCACTTAAACCCGTCACTGCATCAAGAAGATTCTCTTCAATAAATAATGATTTTCCGACTGAATCAAAAATAGTTTTTGCTAAAGATAGGTCTTCTTTACTTGCGTGTTTTCCTCCAGAAATAGCCGAGACTCCTTCACGAACAGAAACACAAATATTTGGCATAACCCGGATTAACTTCAGTTCTTGCTTGGCGCAAGATTCAATGACATCTAGAGGAACCCCAGCAGCAATTGAAATAATTAATTTTGATAGATCAAGGTATTTTGATATTGCCTCAATGACAACTTTCATAATTTGAGGCTTCACTGCCAAAATAATAATACCAGATTGCCTCACAACTTCTATATTTTGAGAGGTTCCTTTTACTCCATAAGTTTCTCGTATCATTTTAAGTCTTTCAAGACGCGTGTCCGAGCATATTATTTGGTTCGGTTGACAAACATGACCGTGGATAAGGCCACTAATCAAGGCTTCCCCCATATTACCAGTTCCTAAAATACCAACACGCCTATTTTTTAACATCGCATTTCCTCCCAGCATTTTGAAATCCTCCCTTTTGTAGTTTATCGATGACTGGCGCAAATGTCAATCTACCCACAAATTTGTCGCAGACCCTTTGATGGAAAAAGCTTAACAATGTTCTTACATTGGTATAAATGTAAGTAATAACTTCCAAGAAAACTTTGATCCTTCGAAGAGAACGGCTTTTACCTCTATCTCGCGGCCAATTTTATTTAGCTGAAGTGGTAGCCTAAAAGGTTGATCATAAACAAATTCCAGTGGCTTGGTACCGAAACAAATATTTCGCCTTGAAGGAGGAAGTACCTTCGTGATACTGACAAGTTTAACATAAAAAAACATGGCAACGTTTTGACAATAGATATGACTGCTTTTTTAGTCTTCTAAGAGCCTTGTATTCTCGGCTACCAAAAAGAGAAGCAATTTATTTCATGCTGAGTTTCGGCAGAACAATTTTTTTAAGCGAAGAGAGTGGAACGCCGGGGTATTGTTATTAAAGAAAAAATTGTTTAGAAACGCTCTGATTCTTCATTTCACCCGTTTTTACACTAATTGCCAATCGAATGGTTTAGCCCTTAAATTTCAGGAAGATGATTTAAGAAATTGCTATTTTACTTTCCCTTATAGACATAACCCATTGAAATCTATAATAAATTTTTTTGTAAAATTTTTATTTTTTTTCTTGACATTTCCATATTTTGTGTTCTAATATATTCTCAATTCTATATATAGAATCTATTCCGACTGGCTATCGAATTAATAGGTGGGAAGGGAGACTCAAGAATGAGCTATCTTATTTGTGATAAAAGGAAAGGAAGCCCCAAAATCCATGTCGAAGTTTGCCGGAGGAAGTGCAAACTCATCCAAGAATGTAAGACTTATAAGGAATTTGTTGAAAGTTTAGAGAAAAAGGCCGCGTAAATACCTCATCTTCATACCCCTCCTTTCTGGCTGGGCCGATTTCATTAAGGAATCGGCCCTCTTTTTTATGAGAGCTCTGAAAAACTATTTCTCGCTCTCTGATTACGCAGATTCCAAAAAAGATTACACAGACCCTAATCAATCATTTCATAATCGGTGTAATCAGGGATTTCTGGACTTTTTCAGAAATCTCTTTTATGCCATGTCTCCCCATTCATATTGAATAATACTGAGGAGGCAGAGGCTTGCCGTTTCAGCCCTTAAAATCCTCTTCCCAAGAGTAACAGCGGCAAATCCAGCTCTTTTGGCTTTATCAACCTCATCCTGACTAAATCCTCCCTCTGGCCCAATAACAAAAAAGATCTTCGCCTTTTCTCTCGATCTTTCCAGTGCCTCTTTCAACTTGATCCCATCTCTTTCCCAGAGGATGAGACGGAGGTCATCCGTTGAAGCCGCGTGGAGCATGTCAGAATAGTCTTGAAGGGATTCGATCCTTGGAACCACTCCCCTTCCGCATTGTTTGGAAGCCTCGATGGCAATTTTTTCCCATCGAAGATGCCGTTTCAGTCCTCTCGATTTCTCCAAAAGGGGGACCGACCTGGAAGAGAAAAAAGGGATGATCTCTTTGACTCCCAACTCCGTGGCCTTCTGGATCAAGTAGTCCATCTTCTCACCCTTGAGCAGGCTTTGGGCCAGAGTCACCTCCAAAGGGGAATCCCCCTTTGAGGAGAAAATATGTTGAATCTTAACCATGACAAAAAAGCGTCCTTCTTCAATAATTGTCCCCTCAAACTCCTTGCCCAGACCATCGAAGACAAGAATCTCATCTCCCGCTTTGAGGCGGAGAACCTTTCGAATATGTTTCACCTCATCCCCTTCGATCTCGAGCAATCCATTTTCAATATGAGGGTTAGGAATATAGAATCTAGGCATGACTTGATTCCCGCTAATCCGGAAATGAGACAAAAATATTGAAAAAATTCGAAATCCGAATCCCGAATCTCGAAACAAATTTTACATGATCAATTGACCACCCACGAACGATGAAAATCCCCCTCTATCCCCCTTTTCCAAAGGGGGAGGTTGCTCCTCCCTTTCGTAAAGGGAAATGGGGAAGGATTTAAGAAAGCTGTTTCCGAGTAATCCTAAATTAAACTCATTTTTCTATTTTCGCCGAAAGGTAAGGCATACCCACTCTCCTTCTTCGGTGGCTTCGATCCATCGCAAGAGCCCGGTCTCCAGGTAGTGAAGACGGATTCTTTCTTTTTCCCCCTCCAAGATCCCTGAAAGGATGAGAACTCCCCGGTTTTTGAGGCGACCCACAAGAGGGCTTCTCATCCTTCTCAAACTTCTGAGATCGATATTGGCTACGATCACGTCAAACTTTTTTTGAAGACTTCCGATGCTTCCTTTTCTTATCTTGACGATGTCCGAAATTTGGTTCTTCTCTACATTCTCTCTCGCATTCCCCAAGGCCACGCCGTCGATATCTATTCCCCAAACCTCCTTAGCTCCCAATTTGGCGGCGATGATGGAAAGAATCGCTGAACCTGTTCCCACATCAAGAACGGATCGTCCCCTCTTCTTGAGTCTCTCTTCCAATGCCCGAATGCAGAGAATAGTGGTAGCATGTGTTCCGGTGCCGAAGGCCATTCCTGGAGTAATATCAATGGGAATCTGGCCTCTTTTCAGTCGAGCCCTGGACCAGGGAGACTTTACCAAAAACCTGGGTGTCACCTGAACAGGTTTAAAAAATCTTTTCCAGCTCTCACCCCAATCCTCTTCAGGAAGAGAGGCCGTCGTAATTTGTGTTCGGGAATTCTCGGGGAAAAGTCTGCTCAGCGATTCTAAATACCGACGGAGAACGCCAAGAATCCTCTTCTTTCCTTCATCCAGCGGGAAATAAGTCCTCAGCCTTTCCCTTTTCAGGTCTCCTTCGAGCTCTTCAATGCCTGTGGCACCTTGCTCGATCAGGAAATTCGAGACCGCCTCTCCAAATTCTCTTACGATCAGAAGTTCCACAACCAACCAGCGTTTCATAAAATATCCTGTACCTCGAGGGTAGAAGGTGGCAGGTGGAATGTGGATTTAACCACTTTCTACTTACTACTCTCTACTTTCCAGTCTCCTTGAATCCTTAACTACTTCTTCTGTAAATCCGTTAACCTTCTCGTTGAAGAGCTGAGAGGACTCCATCATCACCATATGGCCGGCCTCGGGAAGGATCTCCATCTTGGAACCTTTGATTCGAGTACGAAGGAATTGGGAATACTTTAATGGAGTGAGTTGGTCATCCTCTCCGCACAGAATGAGCGTGGGGAGGACAATTTTCTCTATCTCATTCATCAGGTCGAACCGGTCACAGGCCAGGAAGTCGCCGTAGAGGACTTCGGGCCGACATTGGAGCATCTCAGCGATGCCCCGTTCGATAAACATCGGCGAAACTTTGCGAGAGTATACAAACTGATTTATCCTTCGAACTGTCTCCTCAAAATCATCCTTGATCCCACTTAGGATCATGGGAAGAACCTTCAGCCTTGCGCCGGTCCCCACTAATACGACCCCCTTAATCATCTCCGGATGAGACAGAGCCAATGTCTGAACAATCGCTCCGCCCATGGAGTGGCCGACGAGAAAAGCTCTTTGTAAACCCAAAGCTTTCAGGAAAGCACCTGTATGCTCCGCATACCTTGCAATCTCCTCCTCCCCTTCTCCTTTTGATTCTCCATGGCCAGGAAGCTCAATGATGATCGGGTTGAAGTCCTTCTCAAAATAGCCCTTTTGATAGCTCCATGAATACTGCCCTCCTCCCGCCCCATGGATAAAGAGAACCGTTTCTCTGCCTTCTAAAATCCCTTTTCTCCCTGTCCAGTAGCTGATCTGCGTTCCGTTGACTGAAACGATGGGCATGAAGTCCTCCTTTGAACGAAATCGAAATAGGAACGAACGGCTTCCAAGAGCGCATCCTTTTCTCTTAACCCTGATAATGTCGAATGAAAGGAGGCGCAGCCGGGGAAGCCTTTCGTATACCAGTAAACGTGCCTCTGAAATTTTCTCGCCGCCCACTTCTCGCCATAATAAATTTGTGCCAGCGTGAAATGATGGCGAATCAGGCTCTGTCTCTCGTCCAGCGATAGAACCGTCAGTCCTTCCTCCCGACGGTGCAAATTCTTGAGACGGAAGATCCACGGATTTCCCAAAGCCCCCCTCCCGATCATCACTCCATCACAACCTGTCTCTTCAAGCATCTTCTTCGCTAAGAATGGTGTTGTGATATCCCCATTTCCAATCACAGGAATATGGATCGTCCTTTTCACTTTCCCAATCAGATCCCAGTCCGCCCGACCGCCAAACCCTTGTGCTCTTGTCCTGGGATGGATTGAAAGAGCATCGACGCCACAGCCCTCTGCAATTTTCGAAATCTCGACGGCGTTGATATGTTCTCCGTCCCAGCCTGAACGAATCTTGACGGAGAGAGGACTCCGCACCGCCCTTCTCACCTTTGCAAGAATCTCTTTCACCTTTTCCGGGAAACGCATGAGATCGACCCCTGCCCCGGGTCCAACCACTTGCTTTGCCGGACATCCCATATTGATATCAATCGCATCCGCACCCATAGACTCAGCCGTCTGAGCGGCTTCGGCCAAGACCCCAGGATTTGAGCCGAAGAGTTGGACGGAAACGGGGTGTTCACCCTC
Organism: Thermodesulfobacteriota bacterium; assembly: GCA_035625415.1. Classification (GTDB taxonomy): domain Bacteria; phylum Desulfobacterota; class BSN033; order BSN033; family UBA1163; genus UBA1163. The sequence goes on along the minus strand of DASPPQ010000032.1, from coordinate 4,728 downwards.
TCCGATTTTTAAGAACGATTTCCCCTTCCGTAGCAATCCCTCCGCGCTGACCATTTCCGTAAAAACCAAACTGCAACCGTGCTCTTTTGCTATCTGTCGGAACGGGTAATCCGTAATGCCGGACATCGGTGCGAGAACAAGGTTACCCCTTAGATTAAGATTCCCAATTTTCATACCGATTTTCTATCTCATTGCAATTCCCTCTTACCCCCCTTAGCAAAGGGGGGATGGGAGGATTTAGCCTCTATGATTTTTTGATCTCATTCCAATGTTTTTTAATCGACTGGATCGCCTCGTCAATACGGAGGGGATCTCCAAAATCGAGTCCTTCCTCCTTTAGTCCCTTGAAGAGCTTCGTCAGGGTTGGTTCTTCCAGATTAAAGCTTTCCAAGTCCTTAAATTTTCCAAAAATCTCACTCGGTCTTCCACGCTCGCTGAGATCCCCGTGCCCGTGCATGAGGTAAAGGACGTCCGTCACCTCAGATACCAATTCGACCTCATGTAGTGTCATGATTAAAGTGATCCCTTTCTCCGTGTTTAAATCATTCAAAATGTGGATGAGGTCTTTTTTTGACTTGGGATCCAACCCTGTAAAAGGCTCATCCAGGATTAACAGGTCCGGCTCTAACACCAATGCACCGGCTAAGGCCACCTTCTTCTTTTCGCCGCCGGATAGGTAATGGACGATCTTTCCCTGAATCGACTCGATATTCAACCTTTCTATCACAGCTTTGGCCAGTGCTTCTGCCTTCGCCCTCTCCATGCCGTAATTCAGCGGGGCAAAAAGGATATCATCATAAACGGTGGGGCCAAGGATCTGTTCATCCACATCTTGCATGACAACACCTATCCTTTGTCTGATCTCGGAATATTCCTTTCCGGGATCCACTCCAAAAACCCTCACGCTTCCATCCTTTGGTACCAGCACTCCCAGGAGATGCTTTAGGAGAGTCGTCTTTCCACAGCCGTTGGCCCCCAGGATTGCGACCCTTTCCCCCTGGTTCACAATAAAGTCCAACCCGCAAATCTGCACCTTCGTCATGTCAGGATAGACATGAGTAATGCAATCCACTAAAACAATCATCTCCCCTTGCTTCATCGCCTATTCCCCTCTGTAATGAATCTTGCCTTTAAATCCCCGGAGGACCATGGACTCATACATCTTTTCACTCGCATCAATCCCCTGGATGATCAGATGGCCGAAGGCATTTGAAATATTGATCAAACTCCTCCAGGGATGTTTCCACTGAACCCCTCCCCTGAGGTAGAGGGCATGTTGCGTATCTTCCAGGACGGTCAGGAGGATAAAGATCGATCGGTAAGTCAAGAAAAGAGCTATCACAAAAGAAGACGGAAGGATTTTCCCCAGGACGGAAAAGATCGAAGGATAGGGCGTGGTAGCCAGAAGGAGGACCACTCCCGTGGAACCGCAGAGGACTTTCAAAAGGATAAGAAGAATAAAAAAGATTTGAAATCCCGAAAGAAAGATAAAAAGAACGGCAAAGATGAGGGGATAGAGGGTCAGCGAAAAGATCCTCAACGGAACCTTCGCCGTGAAATAAAGAGTGAGCAGAAGGACGTAAAGGAGGAGAAGTTCTGGAAGGTTCCTCACGGTGACGATGACGAATAAGACGACAATCATCCCGATGATTTTCAACTTTGGGGAGAGACGATGAAGGAAACTTTTCTTCTCCACGGCGATATAATCCAAATAGGAAAGCTGAATCATTAGATCTCCTTCGGAGCTTATCCACAAATAACCTTCCCTCCTTTTGTAAAGGAGGGCGAGGGGGGGATTTAACGCTTCACCCTGGATCAAGTTTTTAGTCTCAATAAATCTGGCCTCAGACGCTGGATATATCGAGCAATCAACGTCGTGATCACTCCTTCCAGGATCCACCCGATGAAACCCAGAGGGAGGACGATGGCCATAAACCGTCTCAGATTCACTTTTTCTTCAGTGGCTTGGCCTGGATGATGCTCTTCCTTTTCTTTACCAAACTCGAACCCGATGATTCCCTTTCCCCTCTCCTGATGAATCAACTCTTCGTAATGGGAGGTCCCTAGGCTGACCACTCCAATCATGGCAAAAGTGGAGCAAAGTAAGGCGATGAAGGTCGCCAAAAAGATGGCGGGGGTCACCCTTTTTAAAACATTCCGGAAGAGGTGAAAAAGAAAATATCCCAATACTCCTTCGATCGAGAAAGTGAGTGTATTAAGCCCGATGACAGTAATCCCACCATGCCCGAACAAAGCGAGGATGGTATTAACCACAAAGGTAGCCAGAAAAATGAGAGAAGGCCCCAATAAGATCCCGGAAATGACCGTCAGGTTGACATGATAAGCGATGGGGACAATTTCGACGGAAGCACCCAAGATCATGACAGCAGCCATCATTCCCAGTAAAGGAAGACGCTTTGTCAAGTCCTCTTTTTTCATGGTTCGCAAAAGGATGGTCCAGATGAGGATCACCACAATGAAACCTGAAGCCCAAAGCCAAACAGGCAACACTCCATCCGGAAGATGAATATGGGACATCAATTTGCCTTTTCAACACGAATCCAGAACACAGAAGTCAGGAGTCAGAATCCAGAATTAAAAATAAATTCTATTCGCTCTGCTTTAAGTTATTCAAACACCTATTCTGGCTCCTGGCTTCTGGCTCCTGAATTCCACTTATTTGAGTCTTACAGGCCTTGCAAAACCCAAAAAAATTCAATTGATGATCGACTACTTGATAACCTGTAGACTCCGCTACTTTCTTGGACCAATTCGAAATGTCACAAAAATTCAATTCGACCACATTCCCGCATGCCTTGCAGATGATATGGTGATGGTGGTTCTCCAACTCACAAAGCTTATATTTGACCGCTGACCCGTTGGTGATTTTAAAAACAATTCCCAAAGATTCGAACAGATCAAGGGATCGGTAGATGGAGGTCAGCCCGATTTTTTTCCTCATTTTGAGAAGGTTTTGATAAATTTCCAAAGGGCTCAGCGGGCTTGGGGCGCTGGAAAGCTCCTGGTAAATCAGAAGCCTGGGATGGCTCAGACTGAGCTTCTTTTCTCTAAAAAGATTTCTAAAAAGCGCTATATTCATAATAGGTTAAGAAAAGAATGAAAATATTTTCATAATGATAAACATTTCATTTGATCTTGTCAAGATTTGAAAGACCATTCATATCATATGAAGTTCGCATTTTCTGCTATTAAAAGAAAAAAATGGGCTAGAAACAATCAATCATTTTATAGACAGCAGGGCCGAAAAGTGGTAGAGAATGGATTAAGAAGAATCAAATTCAAACAAAGTGAATCATGGACTCCCTTAAACGGAAAAATGGCAAGGTAGTGGGTATTGACCTTGCCGGTAGTCCGATGCGTAACACTGGCATCTGCACACTGAAAAAGAATCAAATCGCTTTTTGCACGATACTCCATAAAGATCGGGAGATTATCAATTACATAGAGAAAGAAAATCCGACTTTGATTGCCATAGATGCACCACTCAACCTGCCGCCCGGGAGAAAATCAATAGAAGACAAAAACGGGGAACATTTCCGCCCATGCGACCGCGAATTACTGAGACGCGGCATCCGTTTTTTTCCCATTACGCTCGGGCCGATGAGGTTACTAACAAAACGAGGTATCCAACTAAAAAGAGCTCTCGCTCGTCGCGGCTATTTCGTGATTGAAGTCTACCCCGGGGCTGCCCAAGATATATGGCATACGGGCCGGAAGCAAGATGGGTTGTCGAAGCTGCGTAAAGGACTTGAAAAACTCGGAGTCAAAGGGCTAAACGAGAACATGAACGGGGATGAACTTGATGCGGTTACGGTAGCCCTTGTGGGCCAGTTGTTTTTGCGTGGGAAGGCAGAAGTTCTCGGTAATTTTAAGCGTGGTGCCATCGTCATTCCCTATACCAAAGAAATGGCCTAACCTTCGCTGCGGCGGACCCCTTCGAAACGCTCGGCTGCCGAACGATTTCACTCGTCACGAGAAAGGGCGATCATGGTCAAGCGAATTTGTTCGGGTTTCCAGTGTATTAAAAATACGAAACGTGATCGAGGAGGACCAGGCGGCTCAGATCGACAGAATCGTAGCTTGATCCCTATCTTTCCAATATTTTCTTTAACTCCTCTTCATTCTTCACAGGCGGTAAGCAAGTAGATCCTTTACAGACAAAGGTCGTCGGAACCTCCGGGATTCCTTTCTCCGTGAGAAATGGAAACCATTTTCCCCTGGTCGGTTCTTGAGGATCCCTTAGGCTCAAGATTTTGTTAGGAAGGTAAGCGAGGTAGATTTCCTTAAGCATGGATTTTGTCTTAAGATTATTCCTTGAACCGATGATCCCGATCTCCTGGGGATTCAAAAAGAAAGAGAGGCCGGATAACATGTGGGCAAATCCAGAAGGATGTTGGTCAAGAAAGTTATGAAAGAGGTGAAGGATCTGTTCGGCCTTCGGTTTTAAAGATTCTTCTCCGGTGAGATAGCCAAGTCTGATCAAATTAAATACCGCTATGGAATTCGCTGAAGGGATGGCATTGTCATAAGGGTTTTTTGATCGAGCAATCAAAGATTCATTCTCCTTTCCCGTGAAGAAGAAACCTCCTTTGCTCTCATCCCAGAATTGGTCAATCATTCTCTGATTCAGGTCTTCTGCCTCTTTCAACCATTCCGTCTCAAACGTGGCTTCATACAGATCGATGAGGGCCTGGATAATAAAGGCAT
>DASPPQ010000031.1:0-3237 GCA_035625415.1 Thermodesulfobacteriota bacterium | reverse complement strand
CAGAGTATTAAAGAGGACCTGATTCAAGAAGCTGTTACTCGGATGTATGAACTCTCGGGAAAGGTCAAAGAGGGTGCAAATGGTAAATACAGCGTAGGGTATGGCTTCTTCTGGGTTGCTCACAACGCCATGCTCTCTTATCTCACCACCTGGAAACGTCAAATGAGATGGAGAATGTTCGGAGACATTGAAGATGAATTTGTGCTTTCAAAAATTCATAGTCATAGGAGGGAGTTGGTCCTTTAACAAACGTTCACAAAAAGAGGAGATAGAACCCATGAGTAAAGAACGATTCCATGAAATAGTCAACGAAATGGTAGAGCTTCATGACAAGAAAAACCGTGATTATGCCGGAGGCGATTATCTCTCCAACTTTCTCATGTGTGAAAAACATATGGGAGTCCCTGCCTGGAAGGGATGTATTATACGCCTCAGTGACAAGATGGCCAGGCTCATGAACATAGCCAAGACTGATGAGATTTCAGTGGGTGACGAAAAGATAACCGATACCCTGATGGACCTAGCTGTTTACGCAATCATCACAAGGATTCTCTACGAAGATTTCAAGAAATTTAACCCTTAGAAGGAGATTTGATTTAAGTGAGTGAGCACCCTGGTTGATCATTCTGTCCATCAAAGGGATTGAAAGGTGCTCACTCTTTTTTCTATTGTCCTTATAGGTGATTATCCGGAATAGAGTTAGCAGAAAAAGAAATGTCCACATAGCTCTGGCAAACGGTTTGAAATGAATGATCATCGTCGAGGATGATTTTTCTGGTTCATCTGGAAGGCATCGGTCAAACACCCTGTCGATTAGATGTTGATATGTAGGCACCCTGTCGAAACAAGAATTTTAAAATCAAGGACCGTGAAATGAATTCGAGAGACACCCGCTCTTCAGACAAGACAGATTTTTCATTTTGACAGGGTTTTCTAATTATCTAGAGGACATACCCTCATTCCTCTATTTTGACAGGTATTCCTTGGTTATAGAGAAAACTGGCTGATTCTCCGTTCGATATCGCATCCCTCAAAGTCTGGCGCAGAAATAAAAGACATCTTACCAGAGGGAGAAATGAGCTTAACAACAAAGGGCACAGTAGCCTCCCTTAAGATATTTATCGTTGATGACCCACTTACTAAATGCTCCGGTAACTCCCGCCTCACACTTCGTATCTTTAAGGATAAGGTCAAGATAAAAATCACTCCTTTCTGGATTCCATAGTCTCAGCGACCACATTCAGAATTTGAGCCAAATCGAAGGGTTTGGAGATAAAAAAATCAAGACCATACTCTTCCATTTTGCCCCGATTCCTCTCATCCCCCCATCCTGTAATCATCCCTACGGGCGTATGAGGACTTATCTCCTTAATCATCCTGCATACCTCCCAACCTGACATTCCGGGCATTCCCAAATCGGTAAAGACAACATCGAACTCTCCCTGTTTAAAGAGTTGAACACCCTTTGCTCCATTCTCTGCCAGGGTCAGCTGATGGTCAGCTTGAGTCAGAGTGCGAGAAAGGACACTTCGCACGAACTCATCGTCATCAATCACCAGGATACGAGCTCTCCTTCCCTTTTTAATAGGCTGTGAATCAACTGCTTCTTGTTTTTCATCCTCCTCGGCAATAGGCAAGGTGATTGTAAAGGTCGTTCCTTGTCCGACTTTGCTTTGAACTTCGATTTCTCCTCCAAATCTTTTGACGATTCCATAAGACATACTTAACCCCAACCCCGTGTTGGTGAATGGCTTCGTTGTAAAGAAGGGCTCAAAGATCCTCTTTTTCGTCTCTTCGGTGATTCCAATTCCTGTATCAGAGATCTGGATAAAGACATCTTTTTTCTTCCTGAACGTACGAATTTCGATTTTTCCTCCGTTGTGCATTGCCTCAATCGCATTGAAAATCATGTTCGTGATGACTTCCCTTAACTCAGAGGCATTCCCTGAGGCCAACGGCATGTCCTCGAGATTAGATACCATCTCGATATGGATGCCTCTACTCTGGGCCTCGTCTTTCCATTTGGGTTTGGTAATCTCAATCGCATCTTTAATGATGGCGTTGATGTCGACCTTGGAAAGTTCCTGAGGAATTCCTCTCCTCGTGAATTCATGAAGTCTCCTGACCGTCTGACTGCTATCTTTGGCCACCTTTTCGATGATCTTCAAAGTCTCCTTTAGCTCCTCATCCTGAGCGGTATAAAGTAAAATCTGGGTATTTCCAAGGATAGCTGCTAAGGCATTATTGAAATCGTGGGCAACTCCGCTGGCCATCTCTCCCACCGCTCGGAGCTTCTCGGCTTGGAACAATTGCTCCTCGATTCTTTTCCTATCGGTGATGTCCCGTACGATCCCTCTAAACCCTATCGGTTTGCCCGAGGCATCTTTTCTTAACGATGTAGATGTCTCAACATGTCTTTTTGTCCCATCTTTTCTTATAATTTCATAATCAAATACTTTGCCTGGTTTCCCTGTTCTGTAAACTTCATTAAAGGTCTGAAACAGTTTCCTCATGGTGTCTTGATCTGTATACTGCCGCTCATTCATGCCCACCAATTCTTCTCTGGGATACCCAAATATTTGACACATTGAATCGTTGAAAAAGGTAAAGTTGCCGGCAAGGTCCACTTCGTAATAACCGTCTTCGATGCTCCCAAGAATGGTTCGATATTTCTCCTCACTCTGGCGCAATGCCTCCTCCGCACGTTTGCGCTCAGTGATATCATAGAACGCTACAACGACACTATTATCTTCCAAAAAGACCACTCTTATTTCCAGTCTTTTAATCTGGCTATTTTTACAGGTAATGTTGGACTCTCTATCTACAGTCTCTCCCTCCAATCTGTCTTTCTTCCATTTCTCTATCGCCCTTTCCTTATACTTTGAATCTAAGAACGCATTGTTGAACCAGTCTGCAACAGTGGGAACATCCTGAAAGGTATAACCTGTAATGTTCGTAAATTTGGGATTAACGTAGAGACATCGATCGTCGGGGGCCACCATGAGTATGCCATAAGGAGCGCTGCGAAGGGTTGTAAAAAAGATTTCTCTCTCTTTTTTTGACAATTCCTCCGCCTGCTTGATCTCGGCCAAAAGCTGTGTATTGGCAATTGCGCCAGCAATCTGATTGCTCACCCTTTCAGCCAGCGTCATATCTGTCTCTGTGTAGGCATTTGGTTTTAATGATCGAATCTGAAGACTTCCTATCACATTATCTTTTGAAGAAATTGGGATTGAC
>DASPPQ010000030.1:0-18076 GCA_035625415.1 Thermodesulfobacteriota bacterium | reverse complement strand
TTGGGTCACAAAGACGTCAAGAAATGGTTAGCCCGGCATCTCGTCGACCCCGTGAAGGTGCTGAGCGGCAAGGGATTAATATAACAGGTTATTCAAGAAGTGGTGCGAAAGTGATTTAAACGATGCAAAAAATCTCAAATCCCAATATCCAAACTCCAAACAAATTCCAATTTCCAAATTCCAAACAGATCATTGTTTGAGTCGTTTGGATTTTGATCGTTGGTGCTTATTTGGGATTTGGTGCTTGGTGTTTTGGATTTAAAGAGACTCAATAACTTCCTGACGAACATGGAATGACGAGGAACCGGATGGCAGGCAGTGTTGGCGATAAAGTCGGCGCAGTGATGGTGGTGGGAGGAGGCGTTGCAGGAATCCAAGCCTCTCTCGACCTGGCTGAATCGGGATACTATGTTTATCTCGTCGAGTCGTCGCCCGCCATTGGCGGGGTGATGGCCCAGTTGGACAAGACCTTCCCCACGAACGACTGCTCCATGTGCATCCTCTCTCCGAAACTGGTCGAATGCGGGCGTCACCTCAACATTGAACTATTGACCCTTTCCGAAGTGGTAGACGTCTCGGGGACGCAAGGCAATTTTCAGGTCCGGGTGATCCAGCATCCACGGTATGTTGACCCCAACAAGTGTATCGCCTGCGGCCTATGCGCTGAGAAATGTCCGACAAAAGTTGACAGTGCATATGAAGAAGGTCTTTCCAAACGTAAGGCGATCTATATCAAGTATGCCCAAGCCGTCCCGCTCAAGTATGCGATTGACCCTGAACATTGCCTCTACCTTACAAAGGGAAAATGCAGGGTATGCGAGAAGCTCTGTACGGCGAAGGCAGTCAATTTCGAGGATAAGGATAAAGAACGAATCATTCCCGTCGGCTCGATTATTTTGAGTCCAGGATTTGATGAGTTTGACGCAGGCCGGTTGGCTGCTTATGGATACGGGCGCTTTCCGAATGTGATTTCGAGCATTCAGTTCGAGCGAATTCTCAATGCCTCGGGTCCCTTTCAAGGAACCCTCTTAAGACCGTCGGATCAGCAGCTACCCAAGAAGGTGGCATGGATCCAATGCGCCGGCTCGAGGGATATGACAGGAAATAGCGGAAATGCCTCCTGCGGAAACGAATACTGCAGCTCGGTCTGCTGCATGTACGCGATCAAGGAGGCCGTCATCGCAAAAGAGCATGCCCACCAGGTCGAGCCGACGATCTTCTACATGGACATCCGTGCCCACGGAAAAGATTTTGATGCCTACTACGAAAGGGCAAAAAGCGAGCACGGTATTCGATTTATCCGGTCGATGGTCTCCCGGGTGGCAGAGAGACCCAAGACCAAAGATTTGATGATCAGCTACGTGGATTCGGAAGGCAGGATAAAAGAGGAAGAGTTCAATCTGGTCGTCCTGTCCGTTGGGTTGACGCCTTCGAAAGAAGCCAAAGAATTGGCGCAAAGGCTTGATCTTCAACTGGACCCCTACGGCTTCTGTAAGACAGACGAGTTCGCGCCTCTTGAAACCACCCGGCCCGGCATCTACGTCTGCGGGGCCTTCCAGGGACCCAAGGACATTCCGGAGACGGTCGTCCAGGCCAGCGGCGCGGTGGCGAGCGCATCCGCCCTTCTCGCCGATGTCAGCGGGAGCATGACCAAGAAAAAAGACTACCCTCCTGAATTGGATTTGAGAAATGAGAAACCGCGCATCGGCGTATTCGTCTGCCATTGCGGGATCAACATCGGGGCGACGGTCAATGTCCCCGAGGTCAAAGAATATGCAAAGACACTCGACGACGTGGTCTATGCCGATGAGAATATCTATACGTGTTCTCAGGACGCGCAGGAGAAGATCAAGAAAGCGATCGAAGAAAATCACCTGAACCGCATCGTTGTAGCCTCCTGCACACCGAGGACGCATGAACCCATGTTCCAGGAAACCATTCGGGAGGTGGGGCTTAATAAATATGTTTTCGAGATGGCCAATATCAGGGATCAGTGCTCCTGGGTTCATATGCACCAACCCAAGGAGGCTACGGAGAAGGCGAAGGAACTTCTTCGGATGACCGTGGCGAAATCCCGCCTCTTGCAGCCTCTCGAAGAGCCACAGGTGCAGGTAATCAAGAAGGGCTTGGTCATTGGCGGGGGCCTTTCAGGGATGGAGGCTGCTTTGAAATTGGCCGACCAAGGGTTTGACTGTGCTCTTGTGGAAAGAGACGCCGAACTCGGGGGAAACCTACGTCACATCCATCATACACTTGAAGGAAACGACCCACAGAAACTTCTTCGAAAAAAGATTAGCGATGTGATGAACCATCCTCGCATCCAGGTGTTTACCAAGGCGACCTTAAAAACGCTGAGCGGGTATATCGGTAATTTCAAATCCGTCATTTCAACCAATGGTGGTGAGAAAGAGTTCGAACACGGCGTCGTCATCGTCGCCGTGGGAGCAAAGGAGAAAACGCCTGCCGAATATCTTTATGGCCAGGATTCGCGGGTGATCACACAGACCGAGTTGGAGGAGAAGATCGCCCGTCATGCGGAAGAGTTGAATCGGTATCAGCATATCGTCATGATCCAATGCGTGGGATCCCGGACCCCGGAAAGGCCGAATTGCAGCAGGATCTGCTGTTCTGTTGCGATGAAGAACGCTCTGAAGATTAAAGAAAAGAATCCCAACGCCAAGGTGACCATGCTTTACCGGGACATCCGAACTTATGGATTGGCGGAAAAGTATTACACTGAGGCAAGAAAGCGGGGAGTCGAATTCATTCAGTATGAGCTGGATTCAAAGCCTGACCTGAAGGTAGAAGGAGGCCGGCTCCTGCTCAAAGTCAAGGATCGAATCGTGGGCGAGGAGGTCAGCCTTCAACCCGAGCTCGTGGCTTTGGCGAGTGCGATCATTCCCTATGAGAATGAGACCCTGGCAAAGATGCTTAAAGTCCCTTTGACTGCGGATGGATTTTTCCTTGAGGCTCATATGAAGCTCCGGCCCGTTGATTTTGCGACGGACGGCGTCTTCTTGGCCGGCCTGGCCCATTTTCCAAAGAACATCAGCGAGTCGCTCTCTCAGGCCGATGCGGCCGTTTCCCGTGCTGCGGCTTCCGTTGCCAAGGGATATGTCAGCGTCTTACCCACCATTTCGGAAGTCGACCAGACGGTTTGCGTGGGGTGCGGCTTGTGCGAAGAGCTCTGCCCCTTCAGTGCCATCCGTGTGGTGGAGACCGGGAAAGGGAGCAAGGCGGAAACGATTGCCGCTTCGTGCAAGGGATGCGGTGTCTGTGCCTCAAGCTGCCCTCAGAAGGCAGTAACTGTCCATCATTTCTCTGACGAGCAACTGACAGCGCAGATAGAGGCGCTTAACCTTGTTAAAGAAAAGGAAGCAGCCTGATCCATGAGGAAATTCAAAATGGTTCAAACTCCAAACACTAAACTCTAAATCCTAAGCAAATCTCAAAATCAAAAACTCAAAAGAGGTTTTGAGTTTCGTGCTTGGATATTTGAGTTTGTTCAGAGTTTAGGGTTTCGAGTTTAGGGTTTAACACTTTTGTTACGGGTGGATTTAATGGCTTTTGAACCGAAAATCTTATCCTTTTCATGTAACTGGTGCGCTTATGCAGGTGCCGACCTGGCAGGGGTTTCGAGGTTCCAGTATCCTCCCAACACACGGGTGATCCGGGTGATGTGCTCCGGGAGAGTGGACCCGGCCTTTATCCCGAAAGCTTTCCTCGCGGGGTATGATGGAGTGACGGTCCTCGGCTGCCATCCGGGAGACTGCCATTATCTGACGGGCAATGTCCAGGCCGAGCAGAAGATGGACCTGACGCACAAGTTGCTGGCCATGGTAAAGATTGAGTCGGAAAGGCTGCTTTTGGACTGGGTCTCTGCAGGTGAGGGAGAGCGTTTTTCGAGAGTGATTCGCGATTTCGTTGAGAAGATTCGTGGTCTCGGCCCCTTCCCTCTCGACCAGGAAATGGAACGAAGACTCCGGGCGATCGAAGCCTCTCTGGAAGGAGAGAAGATCCGGTGGATGGTTGGAAAAGGGCACGAGCTCGTCGAAAAGGAGAATGTCTACGGGGAGCGTCTTTCTCGGGAGAAGCTCGATAAACTGATAGAAGAAACCGTTCGCAATGAACTGATCAAGAACCGAATCATCGGAGTGGTGGAATCCCAGCACCTCTCTGCCAAAGAGATCAGTCAAACATTGAACCTGGAATTAAAGGAGACCCTCTCCTACCTGTCGCTGCTGGTGGGAGAAGGTAAGATAGGCTTCGACCCTTCGGAAGAGGGGAAAGTCCCAAGATATATCCGAAAGTAAATTCCCGCTTCCTATACTCATTCTTGGGGCGGGATAAACGGGAGCAGGATACAGGAAAGAATGGACGAGACAAAAAAGAATCATGCCACAGGCGCTGTCATGGTGGTCGGGGGCGGAATTGGCGGAATGCAAGCTGCCTTAGACCTGGTCGGATCGGGCTACTTTGTTTATCTGGTTGACAGCTCTCCAGCGATTGGAGGGGTCATGGCTCAGCTCGACAAGACCTTCCCCACCAATGACTGTTCCATGTGCATCATGTCTCCAAAACTGGTGGAATGCGGGCGGCACCTGAATATCCGGGTCATTACGCATGCCGACGTAGAGTCTGTCGAAGGCGAACCTGGCCACTTCTCCGTCACCCTCAATCGAAAACCGAGATATATCCGGAGCGACCGTTGCACGGGCTGTGGCGAGTGCGCGAAGCACTGTCCGGTGACAGCGATCGATACCTATAACGAGAAGCTCAGCCAGCGGGCGGCGATCTACATCCAATACCCCCAAGCCATTCCCAAAGTTTATCTGATCGACCGGGAGCAATGCATTGGTTGCGGGCTGTGTGAGAGGGTCTGTTTAGCCAAAGCGGTAGACTATAGCGACAAGCAGCAAGTCGAAAAAATCGAGGTTGGATCCGTCATTCTAGCCACGGGCTATGAGATGTTTGACGCCCGTCTTCGGCCGGAGTTCGGCTACGGCGTCTTTCCCAATGTGGTAACGAGCATTGAATTTGAAAGGCTGTTGAGCGCCACCGGGCCACACCGCGGGCATCTCCTGCGTCCCTCCGATGGAACCATTCCTGAGAGGGTTGCCTTTATTCAATGCGTGGGCTCCCGGGATTCCAATTGCGGAAACGGCTACTGTTCTTCTGTTTGCTGCATGTACGCGACGAAAGAGGCGATCATTGCCAAAGAGCATGTCCATTTCGTCAAGCCCACTATCTTCTTTATGGATGTTCGGGCCTATGGCAAGGGGTTCGACGCCTACTACGAGAGCGCAAAGACCAAGTATGGAATCCGTTTCATTCGATGCATGGTTTCCAAAATACGGGAATCCTTGAAAAGTAATAACCTACTCGTGACCTACTTGGACGACGAGGGGAAATTGGTGGAGGAAGAGTTTGAATTGGTCGTCCTCTCTGTAGGCATGGCCCCTTCTCAAGAGACGGTTGAGATGGCGAAGCGGATCGGCGTTGAATTAGAATCCCACGGCTTCTGCAAAACGACGACGTTCGAACCCACGTCCACTTCCAGAAAAGGGATCTATGTCTGCGGCGCCTTTCAAGAGCCCAAGGACATTCCTGAGACAGTAGCCCAGGCAAGCGCAGCAGCGGCAGAGGCTTCCTCCCTTCTTGCTGAAGCGAGAGGGACACTGGTCGCTGAAAAGAAGTATGTCCCGGAGAAGAATGTGAACTACGAAGGACCCCGGGTCGGTGCCTTCATCTGCCATTGCGGTATTAATATCGGCGGAATCGTCGATGTCCCCGCAGTGGTGGAGTACGCGCGGACGTTACCCGATGTGGTCTATGCGGAGGCAAACCTCTATACCTGCTCTCAGGATACTCAGGATCATATGAAGAAGGTGATCGAGGAAAACCGCTTGAACCGGGTCGTGGTGGCTTCCTGTACCCCCCGAACTCATGAACCGCTGTTTCAAGATACGATTCGTGAGGCGGGTCTCAACCGTTATCTCTTCGAAATGACCAATATCCGGGATCAATGTTCCTGGGTTCACATGCAACAACCCAAGGAAGCGACGGAGAAGTCAAAGGATCTGGTCAGGATGGCCGTGGCAAAGGCTGCCCTGCTCGAGCCGCTTCAGACCCAGATGATCGGGGTCGTTCAGAAGGCGATGGTCATCGGTGGAGGTCTCTCCGGGATGACCGCTGCAAAGAAGATCGCGGATGCCGGATATGAGGTCTACCTGGTTGAAAGGGAATCTCAGCTTGGAGGCAAGGCGAGAGCAATCCATTTCACCTTAGAAGGAGATGACGTCCAATCTCATGTAAAACAGTTGATCGAAAAGGTGGAGAAAGATCCGCGCATCCATCTCATGACCCAGACCGAGATAGAGAGTGTCAACGGCTTCGTGGGAAATTTTAAGACAAAGCTCCGTAAGGGAGACGACCTTCAAGAAATCGACCACGGAACGATCGTCGTAGCGACAGGGGCCGAAGAATATCGGCCGAAGGAATTCCTCTACGGTCAGGATTCACACGTGATCAGCCAGAAAGAGCTGGAGGAGAGAATCTCCCTCCACCCCGCCTCTCTCAAGTCTCTGAAGAATGTGGTGATGATCCAGTGTGTCGGGTCGAGGAATAGCGAGAGACCTTACTGCAGCCGTATCTGCTGTTCAGAAGCGATTAAGAATGCCCTGGGTCTGAAATCGACGAATCCTGAGATGAATGTCTATGTCCTCTACCGGGACATTCGAACCTACGGGTTCAAAGAAGATTATTATCGAAAGGCCAGGGAGGCGGGAGTGATCTTCGTCCGGTTTGATCCCGAGCGAGAGCCTCGTTTGGAAAAAGAGGGAAAAGCCCTTAAGGTGATCGTTCACGATCCTATCTTGCAGGATGCCTTAAACATCCAAACCGATCTGCTCGTTCTCAGCGCGGGGATCATACCCTCTGCCGATAACGAACGCCTGTCAAAGATGCTGAAGGTTCCGTTGAACCAGGACGGTTATTTCTTAGAAGCTCATATGAAACTGAGGCCTGTCGATTTTGCAACAGAGGGCATCTTTCTGGCCGGGCTCGCTCACAACCCCAAATCGATTGAGGAGAGCTTGAGCCAGGCGAATGCAGCCGTCTCCCGCGCATTAACTTACCTTTCGAAAAAAGAACTCGAGACCATCGGGACGATCTCTGAGGTGGACGATAGGAAGTGCGTCGGCTGCGGTCTCTGTGAAGAGGTCTGCCCCTATAAGGCGATTGAGATCTTGATCAAAAGGACGGTCGTTGGAGAAAAGCAGGTGGCCCAAATCAATCGAGTCCTTTGCAAGGGCTGCGGGGCCTGTACCGCCTCTTGCCGTTCAGGCTCCATCGATTTGAAAGGCTTCACGAACGCAGAAGTGGTCGCACAGATCACAGAACTGGCAATCAACTGGTAACGATGATGACAAATTCCGAACACCAAATCCCAAATTCCAAACAATTTCCAATGACCAAAACTCGAAACACTCTAATCATCAGGCTTGGTTGTTTGGAGCTTGGTAATTCGAATCTATTTGGGGCTTGGAATTTGAATATTGGGATTTAGTAGCGTTCGCATAGTAAGGTGACGATAAAATGGTAAACGGGACGAAGAGCAGTTGGGAACCCAGAATCTTAGCCTTCCTCTGTAACTGGTGTTCTTATGCCGGTGCCGACCTGGCGGGGACATCGAGGATTCAATATCCTCCGAATATCCGTGTCATCCGTGTCCCCTGCTCCGGAAGGATCAACCCGCTCTTTATTCTCAAAGCGCTCCAGAATGGGATCGATGGCGTGCTGATCTCCGGCTGCCATCCGGGGGATTGCCATTACCTCACCGGAAACTACGTAGGAAGGCGAAAGTCAGTGACCATGCGGCGGTTCCTTCAATACCTCGGCGTTGAAGAAGGCCGCGTGCAGTTTTCCTGGGTCTCCGCTGCGGAAGGAACCAAGTTTTCCCAGGTTGTTGAAGAGGTGACACAGGATATCAAGAAATTAGGACCGGCAAAGCAGTTTGTAAAATTGGAGGATTGAAGGGCGTGAGTTGTAGCGCCCTCGTTTATTGGGGACGGCCGGAACGCTAAAGAATATGGAACAAACTCACAAAGCAATTCAAGACAGCATTAGAGAAAAAGCCAAAGAGCTTCTTTCAAGCAAAAAGGTGGATGTCATCGTCGGTTTCGGAGAAGGGACACTTCCCCTTCGTGCGACTCCGATATTCATCAGAAGTCAGGAAGAAGCAGACCGTTTGATCTGGAACTCCTACTGTGAGAACAATCTTGCGACTTACCTTTATAAGCTCAGTCAATTTAAGGTAGGTCTCGTTGTGAAAGGATGTGACGCTCGTTCCGTCATCGCCCTTAGTCGTGAGAAGAGGTTTAAGCACGATCAATTATATTTGATCGGAGTCCCCTGCCAGAGAATGGTGGATCGGAGAAAGGTGAAGAAGGCGGTAAAAGGAGAAATCCTGCGTGTGGGAGAGCAAGGGGACGAAATCACCGTAGAGGGTGAGGATTTTAAGAAGGTTTTGAAACGAGACGACTTTCTCTACCCTTCCTGCCAGGTGTGTATTCATCGGACCCCGGCCAAGGCAGATGTGCTGGTAGGAAATCCTGCAGAGGAATCTCCCCTTGTCGAAGTCCATCCCGACGTGAAAGACTTTGAAAAGATGTCTCCTGAAGAACGATGGAGATATTTTGAGAAGGAGGCCGGGCGATGTATCCGGTGCTACGCCTGTCGGGAAGCCTGTCCCATGTGCTACTGCACAGAATGCTTTGTGGACAGCTCCAACCCCAAGTGGATTGACAAGGGGCTTTCTCCCTCGGACGTCGACTTCTATCACATCGTGCGAGCCTATCATCAATCCGGAAGATGTTCAGGCTGTGGCGCTTGTGAGCGAGCCTGTCCGATGGAAATTAAGCTCACTTATCTCACACAGAAACTGAATCAGGATGTGAAAGAGCTGTTCGGGTTCGAAACGGGAGTCGATCCGGATGCTCCACCTCCTCTTTCGACCTATGACATTGAGGATCGCCAGGAATTTATCAAATGAAATTGAAGCTGGATAAGAAAAATTTCATGCCCTTTTTGCAGAGCTTGATGGACGAATACGACCTCTTCGCCCCGGCTCAGCTGGCCGAGGGGGTTTCTGTCTATAAGAAGATCGACCAAACCGAGGAGGTGGACCTTTCCATTAGCAACGCTCAAAAACCTGCCAAGGAGATCTTTTTCCCTCAATCTGAAACCATGTTCCGGTACGAAAAGGCTGGGAAAGAGAGTCGGATCACCTCGACGGAAGAGATAAAGAGGAACCGGATTCTTCTGGGCGCAAGGCCATGCGATATTCAAGCGTTCTCTCTCATCGATCACGTCTTTGCAGGAAAAGAGTACACGGATACTTATTACGTAAACAAAAGAAAGGCGACGACGATTATCGGGATGGGCTGTGATCATCCTCTTTCGACCTGCTTCTGTTCTTCTTTGAACGGGGGGCCCTTCCAACGTGAGGGGTCGGATCTCTTTTTGATTGACCTGGGCGAATCCTATTTAGTGGAATTGCTCACTGAAAAAGGAATGGCTTTTCAAAAAAACAAATTTTTTGAAGAAGTCAATGAGAAAGAGATAAGCCTGGCAAAGGGGGTCGAAGGAAAGGCGGCGGAGAAGATAAAGGCTGCGATTCCCGTCGAGGGGATCGAAAAACGGTTGGATCAGATGATGGAAAGCCCGTATTGGGATCGGGTTCAGGAAAAGTGCCTCGGTTGCAGGGTGTGTACTTATCTCTGTCCGACGTGCCACTGCTTCGACATCATGGATGAGGCGAGGACTAACAAAGGCCGGCGGGTAAGAAATTGGGACTCCTGCCTTTCCTCTCTCTATTCGCAGGAGACATCTGGCCATAATCCCAGGCCGACGAACCGTGAACGGACCCGGCAGCGACTCATGCACAAGTTTAACTATTTTCCAAAAAACTTCGACCGGATCGCCTGTGTGGGCTGTGGACGGTGTACCCTTTACTGCCCCGCTCATTTCGATATCCGGCAGACGATTAAAGAGATTCAAGAAGGTGGCGATAAGTGAACAATCCCTATTTTCCTGTTCCCACGGTTGTCAAGAAGGCTCTTGTTGAGACAAGCGACCGGATGCTCAGGACTCTTGAACTCCGTTTCCTGAAGGATGAGGACGCTCAGGCCTTCCACTTCGTTCCCGGGCAATTCTGCGAGCTGTCTCTCTTGGGGAAAGGAGAGGCACCCTTCGGGATCGCCTCGTCGCCTACAGAGAATGGCTCTTTAAAGTTTACAATCAATAAAGCCGGTGTGGTCACCACAGCCCTTCACCACATCGAAGAGGGTGCGGAGGTTGGCATTCGAGGCCCACTGGGTAACGGATATCCGATTGATCTCTTTCAAGGGAAGAATGTGCTGGTGATCGGCGGAGGGTTTGCCTTTACGACGCTTCGATCCCTGGTCACTTATTTTCTTCACCCTGAGAACCGGAATAAAGTGAAAGACATCACTGTGATCTATGGAGCCCGGACGCCGGGCCTGCTGCTCTACAAGGAAGAACTGGCAGAATGGGCAAAGAGAAGCGATATCAGATTGGTGGTCACGGTAGACCAGGGGGATAAGGACTGGAAGGGAAAAGTAGGACTCGTCCCAAACGTATTGGAAGAAGCCGCTCCGGCCGCCGAGAACACTTATGCCGTCATCTGCGGTCCTCCGATCATGATCAAATTTACCTTTCCGAAATTGATGGCCCTCCGATTTCCCAACGAACGCATCTATACCTCTTTGGAGAAGAGGATGAAATGCGGCATCGGGAAATGTGGCCGATGCAACATCGGCCATCTCTATGTTTGCAAGGATGGCCCCGTTTTCAGTTACGCCCAATTAGAGAAGTTACCTAGGGACTACTAACCCTAACCTGCCGTCCCTCCTTAGCAGCTACCTCATCAGGATTTAGGATTGTTGATTGCCTGCCCATGTTATGTTGAGGCTCTGGAAGAAGTCCCAAAACCTTAAAATCCAAGGCGTTGAACTGGCTTATTGAACTCGGGATTCACATTTGTCCTTCCTATCAAGAAATTCCTTTTTATCTCAACAACCAAAAAGAACGTGTGCATGTGTAAATTCTGGTTGCTTGTTTTATAATGGGTTTTATAATACCATTGAACCTAACTAAACATAACGGAGGGTGGCCCATGGACTACATCAAAGAATTGATCAAAATGGTCGGTGAAGAGAACGTCAGGGCGGATGAAATCGAACGTCTCTGCTACTCCAGAGACTTGTCGGTTCATGAGGCCGTTCCGGACGCAGTTGTCTTCGCAAAAACGACGGAAGAAGTTTCAAAAATCATGTCCTTGGCCAATAAGCAAAAAATTCCTGTCACCCCAAGAGGATCAGGGACAAGCGCCGTCGGGAGCGCGTTGGCTGCCAAAGGAGGCATCCTGCTTGACCTGAGCAAGATGAATCGTATTGTAGAGATTGACAAAGAGAACGGATATGCGGTGGTGGAACCCGGCGTCATATGCAACCAGCTGAACGCAGCAATTGCCCCTACCCATTTCTTCCCTCCTGATCCAGGAAGTGCTAATCTTGCGTCACTGGGAGGAATGGTTTCAACGAATGCCAGCGGTAACCGGGCGCTGAAGTATGGGACGACGAAGAATTATGTCTTAGGGCTGGAGGTGGTACTGGCTGACGGTCGAGCAATCAACACCGGTTCCATCTTAGGCAAGACTTCTTCCGGATACGACCTGACCCAGCTCTTCACCCAGGCTGAGGGGACGCTGGGGGTTATCACAAAGATTATTCTAAGAATCCTCCCCGTTCCCGAATATGTTGCCTTTGCTGAGGCGCGATTTCCCTCTACCCTCAACGCCGGAAAGGCCGTTCGCGAGATCTTGACCTCAGGCATTGCTCTCTCTTCCTGTGAGATCTTGGACAAGGTGACGATCAATGTGGTGAATAAGGCGCTGGGACTTAACATCCCAGATGATGTGGGATGCCTCCTCTTCATTGAAATCGATGGGAATAAAAAGGCGGTTCAGGAGAACATCGCGAAAATCAATAAAATTTGTGAGACCAATAACGGTATTGAAAACAAATGGGAGGATGATCCCGCAAAGCGTCTTAAGATGTGGGCCGCTCGTCAAGGGATTGTCGCCTCCTTGTCAAAAGTCAAGAGAGGCTCAAGGATGCAATCCATTATGGATGACCCGGGAATCCCGATCACCAAAATCCCGGAAGCCATCACGGAAATTAACAAGATCTCCGAGAAACATCACATCGCCATCAACACCTTCGGCCATATCGGCGACGGGAATATTCATCCCATCATCATCTCCGACCCCAGAAATAAGGAGCAGTGGAATACCATCCGAGAAGTAGCCAAGGACTTAATTGACCTCACGATGCGGCTCAAGGGCACGCTTACGGCTGAGCACGGGACCGGAATGTCCAAATCGCCTTATATCAAGAAGGAGCTCGGAGAAACGCTCGAAGTGATGAAGGAGATCAAGAAAGCCCTTGACCCCAACAACATCCTCAACCCCGGGAAGATGGGGTTTGATGACTCGATCAAAGGCATCTATGAGAATTTCGCCTTTCAACCGCTCCTTGAAAGGCCCGGCGAGATTCAGCCCTTCGGCGAGGCGCTGGATAATGAGATTATGGCCTGTATCATGTGCGGATTCTGCCGAGCCGGATGTCCTACTTATACGGAGACTTCCCTCGAATCGATCAACGCACGAGGAAGGGTGATCTTGGCCTATCATCTCCTTACCGGGAGACTGAAGCCCTCCAAAGAACTTGCGGAACGGTTTTATAAGTGTACCACCTGCCTGAACTGCAATGCCGTCTGCCCCGCGGGGATCAAGGTTTCCGATATTGTCCAGGCTGCCCGCGTCCGGCTGGTAGAGGCAGGGTATCTCCCGCCCATCCATGGGACGCTGATCCAGTCGATTGAAGAGAAAGGAAACCCCTTTGGCGAGGCCAAAGAGAAAAGAAGCGACATCTATCCCGCACAGTTTAAGTTTAAAGAGAAAGCATCCACCCTTCTTTTTTTCGGGTGCGTGGCTTCCTACCAGGACGTCAATCTCATTCCAAGCACCTTGAAGATCATGGATAAGGCGAATATTGACTATACAACGTTAGGGAATAACGAGTATTGCTGCGGATATCTCTCTTATCTAGTGGGGGATCAAAAAGAATTTGAGAGTTGCATCAAGAATAACATCGGCCGTTTCGAAAAAATGGGGCTCAAAGAGATTGTGACCACCTGCGCCGGATGTTACCGAACCTTCAAAGATCTTTACCCAAAACACAACGGGCTTCCGAACGTTCAGGTCTACCACGCGGTTGAATATCTGGAAAAGCTCATCACCAACGGCAAGCTCAGTCTTAAGGACGGGGCAAAAATGAAGGTGGCTTATCACGACCCCTGCGATATCGGTCGGCACATGAATATCTATGATCCACCCCGAAATGTCATCAAGGCGATCCCGTCGGTGGAATTGGTTGAATTTCCTCAGAACAGAAACTTGGCCAAATGCTGTGGCGGCGGCGGGGGCCTTAAGGCTTATGACACGGACATGAGTTTAGATATAGCCTATAAACGCGTCCAACAGGCTTCGACCATCGGAGCGGATACCATTGTCTCCGCCTGTCCGGCCTGTAAGTCCAACTTGCAACTGGCCGCGGCGAGACTTCGAAAAGAGAAAAAAGGCCGGATCAAAGTGATGGATATTACGGAGCTGGTAGCGGAAGCAGTCGCCTGAAACGCAAAGCGCATAGAGCATAGCGCATAGGGTAATTGATAAGAAGAAAAGCCAATTTTGAAAGCTCTCTTTCCAAAATAGGGAGGAGGGCTTTCTTATTGGGAAAATCTGAGCACTGGATTTAATTGAGGATATGGTCTTTGGGACTTCAGACGCTATGCTCTATGCGCCATGCGCTATGCTGTTTAAGTGGTAAGATACTCTTTCCAAATCTCCTCGATCTTATCGATCAACTCCTTGAATTCGTACAGAAGGGTCATCTCGTTGAGATATTGATCTAATGAGGCAGCCTTCGATATCTCAACAAATCTCCTGCAGCTCTTTTTAAGGCTGGGTCTAAGCTTATCGCATCCGATCTTCTCTGCCCGGGTTCCGACCGGCAAGTTCATATGAGCGGTGCCCGCTTCATCATAAAACCTCCCATGGAGGCAACGAACGCATCTGGTCTTTCTTAGTTGAATCGCCCGATCGATCTCGTCGTCCACGGCTTGACGGATCATTCTCTTCAGGAGAACGGTTCTTTCCGTCTGGGCCATGGTCCTTGTTAAGTTGACTATTTCTTTTTTAGTCTCCTGAATCGATCTGGACATTTCATCAAGCATAATGTGTGGCGTGAAGGCGTGTTCCAAGCGCAGCAGTCTGACCTCCTGGATGATCAGGGTCCTGAGCCCTAACTTGATCGCAGCCCTCAATTCTTTATCTTTCACTGGCATAGAAATCTCTTACCAAAAAATGAGAGCCATTGCAAGAGAAACAAAATCTATTTCACCTGATACCGGTCCATCCTGAAATACTGAAGCAGTTTTTGAAAATCTTCCGACTGAACTGGATCGCTTGAAGTACCAAAAAGATGGGTCTCACAAGAACAGTCCGTTGAACCAAACCCGGGAATGGACCATTCGGCAATTCCTGATATGGCTTCTGCAAGCTCGCATTCAATCCGGTCTGAAGAACGGATAGCCAATACAGAACGGAATTCAGTAATGGCTCTCAATTCATCAATATGCCAATGGTGCTTTTTTCTCAAACGACGGTGTCTTTCCATCCTTTTAGAAAGATTAGCCATGGCCGAACCTACGTAGATATAGAAACCTTTTCTAAAACGAACCTTGCCCAGTTTTCCAACGTCTATTTTTCGATCCCTGTTCAGATTCAAAATCAGAAGATAGCTCCCTTGGTCCTTGACTTCCCTTTGGATGGTGTCCCAGGGTACTTTAAAGACTTTGACCTTGGGAGAAAGTGAAAGATCCGGATCCCAGCGGACAGAAAGAGGGATCACTTCAACCTTGTCTCGAATTTGTAGGAAGATCTGTGAGAAATTTAAGTCCGTGTGATAATCGGGCATAAAAACCTTGGCAAATGGCCAATGGACGATGAAGAGGAGAGCGGTTCTCATCCCTTCTTCTGAAATCTTAGCCAGTTCCTTCAGGTGCCGTGTCCCTCTTTCTGTCACGGCATCAGGGAACATGGCCACTCTCTTTCCCACCAGGGTGTAAGACTTCACTTCTAAAAGAATGCGTTTGTTTCTCTCTTCCGAAAGAAAATCGAACCGGTTCCTCCCCACCCGAATTTCGGATTTCATGATTCTTCCATTCTCAAGTCCTGGTATCCTTCTCTTCCGGAGAAGGTATCGGGCCACTTCATTCGTAAGATGGGTATGAAGCATAACAGGTTGGCCATCCCGATCCACTGCCACAGCCGTGTAACGGGTCTTTCGGTTTGGTGAGTCCTCATCGATCAAGTGGATCTGAGAGCCGGGCAGGAGAAGCTCTCGAAGCCTTCCAGGGTTGGGCAGGAAAGGACTCACCCTTCTCGCATTCCGCTCGCAATCGATTCGAAAACGGTTAGGCCGCCTCAGGAAACGCCCTCGAATGACATGATGAAACAAACGTAAGCGACCCATCCGAATTCTATTCCCCTTCTCGAAACAAGACTGAGATCGAGCTCTGGATTGAAAACAGACCAGGAAGATAATAGAATGATGATACCATGAGACTTCCAACAGCGATTTTAGAAGGGAAAAAGGTCCCGAGGGTCATTCTCTCCATCCAGCCCCACCCACCCTTTAATCCACATCAGATTTCATCCCTCATGAAAGGAACTTACGAAATGGGGGTCTGGTGTTTTGACCTCACCTCCCAAAATCATCTCGAATCCTTCAAAGAATTAAGAAATTCTATGACGGGTGAAATGCTTATAGGCCTCTGCCATCTGGAAGCGGAGACAGGGGCCTCGTTCTTAGGAAAGCCGCTCCATCGGTTTGAATCGAAGATCGTCTCTACGATCCGAAGAGGACTCCTCCCTTCTCATCTGCCTCGAAATATCCTTCCTCCCTCTTCTTCCTCGGAGGTCCTTACACAAAAAGAGATTGACCGGATCGCTTTTGACCCTCCTCGCTTCGAGAAAGCGCTCTCCCGCTTCGATCCCGTGGAGTCTCCCTTCCTCCTCGTCGGTGAAAAATATGGCGATTGGCTCTTGGCACTGGGCCGGATCGATCTTCTTCAAGAGATGGTGTCCAGGGCCAGGGAGAAAGGATTCATTCCCATCTTTTCAGCTCAATGGACGACTTTTGTCCTTCCCAAGGCAAAATCGCTCAACGTATCGGCTTACGCCGTTCCTATCAATAAGAAATGGAGCCTATTCGATTTGGAACGAGCCTCTGATCTGATCAAGAAGTTTGAAAAGCCAGTCATCAGCATGAATCCTCTCGCTGACGGGGATCTTTTGAGAGAATCCGAAGGGGCCTTTTCTTTCCTCTTTGACGAATTGAAGGTTTGTGCGGTGATCGCCGGGATTGCCTCAGAGGAAGAAGCCAGAAGGATCGTTGAGGTCTTGAAGAAATTCCCCTCCCTCATCCCCCCACGAAAAACATGATGGCTCCTGCCACGAGTGGAATACTGAGATTGTCGTTCACCTTGATCGGCAGCACCTCAATCAATGTTGCCCCGAGCGCTGCGAGGCTTCCTGAGAGTCGGCCCAGACGCGGATAGATCCAGACAATTAAGAGGGAGGTAATAAGAAAAGCCATGCTCCCCTCAACGGTTTTTCCAAAGACCTTCACTTTCCCAATCCCTTTTCCGGTCAAGGCGGCCGCTGTGTCGGAAAGGATAAGGATGAAGAGGCTGGCAATCGCAATCGATTTGGGAAAGAGAAGGATGGTCAGGATCGTCGAGAAGATAAAATAGGTTGAGCCCATAAAGGCAGACTTCTCCTCTTCTCTGAGAACTCTTCCAAAAAAGTATTTTTGAAAAAGGGAAGCCGTTCCAGAATGGAAGTGCCGGAGGAGATCAACCACGAGAAGGGCTATAAAAAAAGGAACGAGACATAGGATGGCCGTTTCCTCAGACGTCAAGGCATATCCGACAGGAATGATCAGGGTAGCCAGATGAACCATTTTTCTTAGAATTTCGACTTTAGTAATCATCCCGAAATTACTGTTCCCCTTTCCTTACTTTCTCATCTTAGTCTCCGTTACCGCGTCACCATGTCCCCGTCTCGGTGTCTGTATATTCCGTTCTTTATCTATCTTATCCCGATTCGGAATTTACGTCCGGTGCTTTCAGCCTTGAACTTTGGGCTTTCAGCCTCTCCGTTTCTTCAGCGGTGAGATAGCGGAATTGTCCGAAAGGAAGGTCTCCTAATTGAATCGGCCCATATTCAACCCGCTTCAGCTTGAGAACGGTGTGGCCAATGGCTGAAAACATCCTCTTCAACAGACGGTTTCTCCCTTCCGTCACCACGATGCGAACCCAGCTATTTTTTTCTCTCTGACGGACAAGGCTGCAAGAGACGGCTTGGGCTTCCCCATCTTCGAGCATCACTCCCCTCTTGAGCCGATTCAGTTCTTTCTCATCTGGAACCCCAGTCACCTTTGCCAGATAGGTCTTCGGAACAGAGAATCTTGGATGGGAGAGCAGGTGGGCAAGGTCGCCATCATTGGTGAGAAGGAGAAGTCCTTCCGCATCGAAATCGAGCCGACCTACTGGATAGATTCTCCAATGCACGTTCTTGAGAAGGTCCATGATCGTTGGCCTTCCCTTTGGATCTTTCACCGTGGAAAGATAGCCCCTGGGTTTATTCAAGAGAAGAATGACCTTGGGTTCGAGATGGCTGAGCCTTCTGCCATCCACTTTGATGTGATCCCTGAAAGGATCGGCTTTAAAACCCAAAGCGCCAACGATTTTACCGTTGACTGACACCCTGCCTTCAAGCACCATCCTCTCGGCCTCTCGCCTCGAGGCAATGCCGGCCTTGGCTAAGATCTTTTGAATCCGTTCCAGTGCCAATTGAATCCCCTGC
>DASPPQ010000029.1:0-25266 GCA_035625415.1 Thermodesulfobacteriota bacterium | reverse complement strand
TTTGGAAAAAGGTAATTGTGGGCGCCGGACAGACTGGAGAGGCCTACGACATCCACGTCTTCCTGGATGGCAGCACTCGCAATCTGTTCAGGGGTTTGTCGTATTCCAGTGTAGATCACTTCCATCCCGGCATCTCTCAGGGCTCGAGCGATCACCTTTGCACCCCTGTCGTGACCGTCCAACCCTGGCTTCGCAATGAGCACTCGAATCTTTCGGACCATAACTTCCTCCTGGAAGCAATTACAAAGTTCAAATTTCAAATGTCAAAGGAAGTAAAAATTCCAAATATCAAATACCTATTTTAGAAAGAAGCAATTTTAAAGGTTTGAACTTAGTCATTTGTCATTGATTTGAACTTGATTCACCTTTGGTTCATTACTTCGTGCAAGCTTTGACATTTGAACTTCTCGACTTTTATCTTTCTCGGTATTCCCCGAACACTTCTCTCAAGGTGTCCGAGATTTCTCCCAATGTAACGTAGACCTTAACCGCCTCTAAAATGGGGGGCACCACATTGTCCGTGCCTTGAGCAGCTTTCTTTAGAATGGCTAAGGCCTCCTTCACCTTCGCATTGTCTCTTTCTTTTTTAACCCGTGCGAGTTTTTGTTTCTGATATTGCTCCGCCTCGGGTTTGATACGAAGGATATTTCTAAGGGGTTCCTCTTCGACCTGAAACTGGTTCAATCCAACAATGATCCGCTTTTTGGTTTCGATTTCCTTCTGATATTGATAAGCACTTTCACCAATCTCTCCCTGAATATAACCTGATTCGATGGCTTTGATCGATCCTCCCATGGATTCGATCTTATCGATATACTCCATCGACCTTTTTTCTATCTCATCCGTAAGGGCTTCTACGGCATAAGACCCCCCAAAAGGGTCGATCAAATCGGCGACACCGCTTTCGTACCCGATG
Organism: Thermodesulfobacteriota bacterium; assembly: GCA_035625415.1. Classification (GTDB taxonomy): domain Bacteria; phylum Desulfobacterota; class BSN033; order BSN033; family UBA1163; genus UBA1163. The sequence goes on along the minus strand of DASPPQ010000029.1, from coordinate 24,350 downwards.
AGTTGCTGGGTTCTCAATGCAAGCCTGACAGAATCTTCGGTGGGCAGGGCATAGGCTTCGTCCCTCGAGTTGGTATGAAGCGACTGGGTTCCTCCCAATACGGCCGCTAAAGCCTGGAAGGCGACCCGCACCACATTGTTGTCGGGTTGCTGAGCGGTGAGCGAGCAGCCGGCTGTCTGAGTATGAAACCTCAACATGCACGATTCCTCCCTTTTTGCTTTGAATCGTTCCTTCATGATTTTCGCCCAAAGCCTTCGAGCCGCCCTGAATTTTGCAATCTCTTCGATGAAGGTGTTATGGCAACAAAAAAAGAAGGCGAGCCGGGAGGCGAAGGAATCCACGTCGAGACCTGCCCGAATGGCTGCCTCCACGTAAGCAATGCCGTCGGCGATTGTAAAGGCCACTTCCTGGACAGCGCTGCAACCTGCCTCACGCATATGATAGCCACTGATGCTAATGGTATTCCACCGAGGAACATGATTTTTACAAAATGCGAAAATATCGGTGACGATGCGCATCGATTCGAGGGGCGGATAGATGTAAGTTCCCCTCGCTGCATACTCTTTCAAGATGTCATTCTGAATCGTTCCCTGGAGGACATCGCTTTTCACCCCCTGTTTTTCTGCTACAGCGATATACATCGTCAAAAGGATAGCTGCGGTGGAGTTGATCGTCATGGAAGTGGAAACTTTATCCAGGGGGATGTTATCGAAAAGGATTTCCATATCTTTCAAGGTGTCAATAGCGACCCCGACCTTTCCAACCTCCCCGTCAGATAAAGGGTGGTCCGAATCGTAACCAATCTGCGTCGGAAGGTCGAAGGCAACGCTCAAACCCGTTTGTCCGTGTTCCAGGAGATACTTATAGCGTTTATTGGTTTCCTCCGGCGTGGCAAATCCCGCATACTGGCGCATTGTCCAGAGTCGCCCCCGGTACATGGTGGGCTGGACTCCGCGAGTAAACGGGAACTCTCCAGGAAACCCTAATTCACCGCAGTAATCCAGATCGGCGACATCCAAAGGGGTATAGAGGCGCTTCAATTCGATATGGGAAGTAGTTTTGAAAGAAGATTCTCGTTCGGGGGATTTTGAGATGGCTTTGTTCAGCGTGGTTTTTTCCCATCTCTCAAATTCTTCTCCAATATTTTTGGCCATATTCACTCCGTTCTCCCCCTCACCCTTCCCCTCTCCCCACTGGGGAGAGGGGAAGGGTGAGGGGCCGCATTTACAATGGTATGTTTCCGTGTTTCCGCCAGGGGTTGGTATCGACTTTGGTCTTCAAAGTATCCAGAGCTTGAATGATTTTGGGACGGGTTTCCTCGGGTTCAATGATCTCATCCACGTAGCCTAATTCTGCGGCCTTATAAGGGCTGGCAAATTTCTCATGGTATTCGGCAACCAGTCGTTGGCGCGCTTCCTTGGGATCTTTCCCCTCTTTGATTTCATTTCGGAAGATGATGTTTACTGCCCCTTCCGCACCCATGACCGCGATTTCGGCGGTGGGGTAACAGTAATTGATATCTCCTCGAATATGCTTACTCGACATCACATCGTAGGCCCCCCCATAGCCTTTGCGGGTGATGATCGTAATCTTTGGAACGGTCGCCTCACAAAATGCATAAAGGAGTTTAGAACCATGCCGAATGATTCCTCTTTCCTCCATATCTATCCCTGGAAGAAAACCCGGGACATCGACGAAGGTGACAATAGGAATGTTGAAACAGTCGCAGAAACGAACAAATCGGCCGGCCTTCACTGAAGAATCCGGGTCAAGGGATCCGGCCAGCCAATTGGGTTGATTGGCCACAATCCCCACGGGCATGCCGCTGTAACGGGCAAAACCGACGACGATGTTCTTGGCCCAATCTTTCTGGACTTCGAGAAAATAACCGTTATCCACCGTGGGCAGGATCACTTTCTTCATGTCGTATGCTTTTTTGGAATCTTCGGGGACCGCAGTCTTTAAGGATTCATCCATTCGATTGGGATCATCCGTACATTCGATCATCGGCGGCTTCTCCCGATTATTCTGGGGAAAAAATCGGAGCAATTCCTTAACGAGGCGAATGGTATTCTCGTCATCCTCACCAGCAAAATGGGCTACTCCGCTTTTTTCCATATGAACCTTTGCTCCACCTAAGAGTTCAGAGGTGATCGGCTTTCCGTCCGGCGTCTCTGTTTTCCCCAGGGCTGCCCGGATGACATCAGGACCCGTGATATGCATATAGCTCGTCTTTTTGGTCATGATAATGAAGTCGGTCATGGCAGGGGAATAAACTGCTCCTCCTGCACAGGGTCCCATAATGGCTGAGACTTGGGGGATCACCCCGGAAGAGAGGACATTTCTCAAAAAGATATAAGCATAACCAGCAAGACTCTCCACACCCTCTTGAATTCTGGCCCCTCCAGAATCGTTTAAACCGATGACCGGGGCCCCCGTCTTCATGGCCAGATCCATCACTTTACAAATCTTTTCTGCGAAGGCCATCCCCAAGGCACCGCCGAATACGGTAAAATCTTGAGAAAAAACAAATCCCAGGCGGCCTTCAATCTTTCCGTAACCTGTCACCACACCGTCTCCAAAAAACTTCTTCTTGTCCATCCCAAAATCGGTGCACCGATGGGTGACAAAACGGTCTAGTTCGACGAAAGTTCCGGGATCGAAGAGAAGGTCAATTCTTTCACGAGCAGTCAATTTACCATCTCGGTGCTGTTTATCGATTCTCTCTTGACCCCCGCCCAATGACGCTTCTCCTCTTCTTTTTTCCAGCTCCTTTCGAATCGCGTCGATGGATCTCACGAGTGATTCCCTCCCTCCGTATCAGAGAACTTTAACACAAGTTCTAAATTTGCAATGGGCATTCTGCCATTTAGATTTTCTTATGACCTTTTAGCTCGTCGGCCAGCATTCTTTCCGCTACAGAATAAGGGTCCGTCCGGCGACTCGTTAGGTCATCCATGATCTTGTCCCATTCCCTCTCTTTTTTCATTTTTCCAATAAAATGAGACATCACTTCGGTTTCGAGGATTTCTAAGAAGGTTGTCTTGGTCCTTTCTCTTCGCTTTTTTTCCAGGCCCCGACTCTGTTCCAGGGCTTGCTTATGACGATAGATTCCATAGACCAGTTCAAAAATCCCTTTCCCTAAAATCGCCTCTGTTTTAAAGATGAGCGGTTCCCATCTATCGTCTCTCCGTTGGCCCATTTCGAGAACCATTCGGAGATCACGTTCCACCCTGTCTGCCCCCTCGCGATCACATTTATTGACGACAAAAACGTCTCCGATTTCTATGATTCCAGCCTTGATAGCTTGAATATCATCTCCTGATCCTGGGATGAGAACAACAATGGAGGTGTGGGCAGTGTTGACAATCTCCACTTCATCTTGTCCCACGCCCACTGTCTCAACCAGGATGATGTCCTTTCCCATCGCATCCATCACATTGATAATATCTTGGGTCGACCGGGAGAGTCCCCCCAACCATCCGCGGGTCGCCAGGGAGCGAATGAATACCCCTTCGTCTGTGGCGTGGCGTTGCATCCGAATCCGATCGCCCAAAATCGCCCCTCCAGAGAAGGGGCTGGTGGGGTCCACAGCTACGATCCCCACGCTTTTTCCTTCCTTTCGAAAGATGTCCACCATCTTATCGACAATGGTGGACTTACCTGAACCCGGAGGACCCGTAATCCCAATGATATAGGCACCTCCTGTCTTAGGATAAAGCTCTTTCAATGATTCTAGGGCGCTGGGGAGACGATCGTCAATATCCCTCATCAGCCTGGAAGCAGCCCGGATATCCCCGTCTAAAATTCGTTTGGCCAGACTCATAATTTTAACAAGATACCAAAGTTAGCGAGAAGAGGCAATAGATGAATTGAGAGCGAAGAATTTAGAATCATGAGTTTAGATTTGAGAGTTAAGAGTTTAGAATTTGGAGTTCAGAATTGAAATTCATAACCCATAACTCTCAACTCATCACTTTATAGAGTTCTGCCTGGGACCCCGATGTGCCGGGCGATGACAATCCTTTGGACTTCGGAAGTCCCTTCTCCGATGTCCAGGAGCTTCTGGTTTCGATAGTGGCGTTCGACGGCATATTCCTTCATCAGGCCATACCCGCCGTGGAGCTGGACAGCATGGTTCGCCACGCGATGATACATTTCGGAGCAGAACATCTTTGCCATTGCGGCTTCCTTGGAGAAGGAGCGATGCTGCTCGAGTAGCCAGCAGGCCTTATAGAGCAAGAGCCTCGCCATCTCGATCTCCGTTGCCATGTCTGCAAATTTGAATGCATTGACCTGGAATGAAGCGACTGGTCTCCCGAACTGTTCTCGCCGCTTGGCGTATTTAAGCGCCAATTCAAAAGCACCCTGAGCACCTCCTAAGCCCATGGCTCCGATACTGAGCCTTCCTCCATCCAGAGTGGCGAGCATCTGATGGAGCCCATCGCCACGTTTGCCGAGAAGGTTCTCCTTAGGGACCTTGCAATCCGTGAAGTAGAGCTCGCCGGTATTGGATGCTCTCCAGACCATCTTCCCGTGCATCGTTTCTGTGGTGAAACCAGCGGTTCCGTTTGGAACCAAGATGCAGGAAAGTTCATTCCTCCCGTCTGCCCGCTTTCCGGTTATCGCCTGAACCACACAGACCTTACTCATGTCCGTGGTGGAATTACTGATGAAGATCTTCGAACCATTAATTACCCAATGGTCTCCTTCCAAATTTGCCGTCGTTCTTGAGGCGCCTGCATCAGAGCCGGCGTTGGGCTCTGTCAGCCCAAAGGAGGAGAGAGCCATCCCTTTGCAGAGATCGGGTAGCCATTCTTTCTTCTGTTTTTCGTTCCCGTAGTAGTAAATGGGTGAGATTCCCAAGGAGTTGCCCGCCGCAAGCGTGGCGGCTTGAGAACCATCAACTCGTGCGATCTCTTCGACGGCGATGACGTAAAAGAGATAACCAAGATTGCCGCCGCCATATTCTTCAGAAACAAAAAGGCCAAAAAGACCAAGCTCTCCCATCCGCTTTGTCAAGGCACAGGAGAATTCTTCTTTATCGTCAAGTTCCTGAGCAATGGGGGCGATCTCCTTTTCCGCGAAGGTTCTCACCATCTTTTTTAAAATCTGTTGTTCGTCCGTCAAATCGAAATTGAGGGGCATACCGACCTCCCGATACCGAAAGTGGATTGTGGTGAGCGGTAGGTGGTTAAGTTCCACATTCTACCTTCCACTCTCCTCTTTATTCTTTGTAGGGCACCCAGTAGTAGTCGAGCACCGTATTCGTGGGATTCTTTGTCCTGAACTCAGCCTTGACCTTCATCCCAATAGTAGGCATTCCATGCAGCAGATAACTTTTCGGGATTGTCGCCAGACCCGGGATCTCCACATCGACTTGCCAATAGGGAGTGGAAAGTTCGATGCCAGTCCCGGCATAGACGACTTCGGTAAAGGTGTAGATCTTGCCGATCACTGGATTGGCTAAAGGCTTCCAGGTCATTTCAGTATGGCAGTCTGGGCAATGGGCCCGGGGAGGAATCCAGAGGCGTTTTTCCGGACAATTCTTGTTTGGACAAAGGGTGGCTCGTAATTCTCCTCTCCTGAGACCTTCAAAAAAAGGAGATAGCATACCATAAGTATGGACATGGGTGAGCGATCGAGGCCATTCAATAACAATGGCTGGTTCTTTTTGACGTATTTTAGTGACCTTCCCGATGAATTTGGTCTCTTCTCTTTTCTTTGCCCGGACTTTCTTCTTCGGTCGACCTTTCTTCTTTATTGTTGCTTTTTTGTTTGCCTCTATTTTTTTCTTTACCATGAGAACTATCCTCCTTTACCCTAAGCGATTCATCCTGAACCGTTTGGACGCAGATGACTGGCGGTGGTTTGCAACGATTCCCAAACTCTGGCCCCTCAGAAAAAGAGGCAGGGTTTACCAGCTCTTTCTAAGAATGCCAACGGTTACGTGGGACCCTACACCAGCGTGAGAAACCCACAAGGCTTGTTTGCTGTTTTGGGGGATTTGCAGGCTCTGCCAGTCCTTGGGTTTCTCTTTCCCCCACTTCTTCCAGGTCTTGGGATCGCCGTGGAATTTGTCGTACTTCTGCTGTAATTGCCACAGACACTCAGCGGCTTGGAAGATACCTGTCGCCCCTACAGCGTGCATTGTTCCGATTAGCCCTCCGGACAGGTTGGAAGGACATTTTCCGGGTTTGCCAGTACTCGGATTGATGTAATAGGCATCTCCAGACTCGATATAATCTTGCTCCTGACCATAGGGCCTGAGCCCGATGTCCCCGTAGGTCTGCAGGTCACTGATGGTAAAGGCATCGTGAAGTTCAACAAGGTCCAAATCCTCGATTGGATTTTGAATACCCGCCATCCGATAGACCAGCCAGGCTGCAAATCGCGATGCCAAGAAGCTCTCAAATCCCGGATAGCGAGCCCCTTCTTTGCCATAGAGGTCTTTATACATTCCCGGGGTTTCATGCGGAAGCAAGGGCACCTCCATATGCCGGCGGTCAGCCACCCGTAACGTATGCGTTCCACCACAGATGAATAGTTCACAGGGATGGTCGGTTAATTTGTAAGCTGTTTCTTCATCACAGACCAGCACACAAGCTGCCCCAGCGCTCATGGCGCAGCATTCAAGGAATCGAAGCGGATAGGCAGACATGGGGCTGGACAGAACTTCCTCAACCGTATATTTCCCTGGCTGTTGTGCATAGGGAGAAGAACAGGCGTAAAGGTGGTTTTTAACAGCGATTTTTGCCCGGGTGACTTCGGATACATTAAAACTGCTGGCAAAACGGTTCGCCATGGGGGCATAGTAAGAAGAATAGATCCGGCCCAGCCGGGTTTCAAAATCCTTGCAGGCCGCTGTGGCGATATAATAGTTGCCGGTCCGGGTGTCCACTTCGTCCATACGCTCCCAGCCCGCAGCGAGTGCCACATTGGCATAACCTGAAGCCACGGCCATGGCCGCAGCAAGGATCGTTGAACCTCCGGTAGCCCCGCCTGTCTTGATGCCCAAATTATGGAGAGGCTCCAGCCCGAAATAGTCATGAATTTTAGCCTCACAGAGCAGTTGGTCTTGGAAGTGGTCGGCGAACTCACCGTAGGTGGCAAAGTTGATCAGACCTTTGACCTCCAAAGGATCCATTTTCAAGTCGTTATCCTCAAGCATATTCTTGAAGGCCATCATCGCAAGCTCTTCCAGTTTATATTCCGGGAAATATTTCTTATAGGCCGTTGTTCCTCCGGCCACGACAAAAACCTTCCGATTCCATTTTGGGATCCTTAAATTCCCCTCTTTAAATGTTATCATCCTTCTTCCTCCCCAATTTAAGTTTGGACTATTGACTATGGACTATGAACGATGGACGACAAACAATGAACAATGAACCCCGAACCTAAAACCTTCACCACCCGCCCTTTTACCCCCCTTAGCTAAAGGAGACATGCGGATTACTTTCTTGGTTTCACGTTTTCACGGACCCAGCTTACGGCCTCTTCGATGGATGTCCCGGGAGCGAAGACAGCCTTTACCCCGTATTGTGTGAGGGGTGGGATGTCTTCCTCAGGAACAATCCCTCCTCCAAAGACGATGATATCGTCTGCTCCTTTTTCTTTTAGAAGTTCAATCACCCTTGGGAAAAGATAATCATGGGCCCCAGCCAGGCTGGACAATCCAATGGCATCCACATCCTCCTGAATGGCAGCCGCCACAATCTGCTCGGGTGTCTGGTGGAGCCCCGTATAAATTACCTCAAAACCGGCGTCCCTGAACCCCCTGGCAATCACTTTTGCTCCTCGGTCGTGTCCATCCAGGCCGGGCTTGGCAATAAGAATTCGAATCTTCCGTTCCGGACTCATTCCTCCTCCCCCCGCGTTCCCAAATGCGGATTTCGCCTGCCCGCCGAACCAGTGCTTTGGCAGGCGGGGATTGCAGAGTTCTGAATAAATAGCCGTGATTGAATAATGGGCATTCCATATTCCACAAATTAAAAGTATCCTGGATCCGAATATTGTCCGAAAATATCTCTCCACACATCGCAGATTTCCTGAATGGTGGCATATTCTCTCACCGCATTGATAATGTGAGACATGAGATTTTCTCCGTTTTGAGAGGCCTTCCGAATTTCGTTGAGGAGTTCTTTCACTTTTTGATTGTCGCGCGACTGCTTCACTTCCCGGAGCCGTCTCAACTGTCTTTCTTCAATCTCCGGTTTCATCCTCCAAATCGGAATCGGGGGATGGTCTGTCGCATATTTATTGATTCCGACGATGATTTTCTCTACCGAGTCAACCTGCCTCTGATACTTGTAGGCAGATTCAGCGATCTCGGATTGAGGATACCCTTTCTCAATGGCCGTCACCATTCCTCCCATTTCATCGATTCTTCGGATATACTTCCATGCTTGTTCCTCAATTTGGGTGGTAAGGGCCTCGACAAAATAAGAACCCGCCAGCGGGTCAATGGTGTTCGTCACACCGGTTTCCTCCGCCAGGATCTGTTGCGTCCGCAGTGCGATTCCTGCCGCCTCCTCCGTGGGGATGGCATAGGTTTCGTCAAGGGAGTTCGTATGAAGCGACTGGGTTCCTCCTAATACGGCTGCCAGCGCCTCGCAAGCGGTTCGGATGACATTGTTATACGGTTGCTGCGCGGTCAGGGAGCAGCCTGCCGTTTGGGTATGAAAGCGGAGCATCCAGGAGCGTGGGTTTTTTGTCATGAAACGCTCCCTCATGATCTTGGCCCACATCCTCCGGGCCGCCCTGAACTTGGCTATTTCTTCAAAGAAATCGATATGGGCGTCGAAGAAAAAAGAAAGCCTTGGAGCAAACTCGTCGGCGTTGAGTCCTCTTTCGATCGCTGCTTCAACGTAGGCGATCCCATCGGCCAGGGTGAAAGCAAGTTCTTGAACTGCTGTCGCCCCGGCTTCACGGATGTGATATCCACTGATACTGATCGTATTCCAATGGGGGACTTCCCTTGTGCAATATTCGATGGTGTCTACGATGATCCGGAGAGAAGGCTTAGGAGGAAGCATGAAGGTTTTCTGGGCAATAAATTCCTTCAGCATGTCATTTTGGATCGTCCCTCCAATTTCCCTTTTGCTAACCCCTTGTTTCTCCGCCATCACAATATACATGGCCAGTAGGATGGAAGCAGGTGGGTTGATGGTCATGGAGGTGGTCACCTTATCCAGGGGAATTCCTTCGAAGAGAATTTCCATATCTTTGAGAGTGTCGATCGCCACACCGCATTTCCCGATTTCACCTCTTGACATTGGGGAATCACTGTCATAGCCCATGAGGGTAGGATAGTGAAAGGCGATGGAGAGACCGGTCTCACCATGAGCCAGCAGATAATGGAAGCGCTTATTCGTTTCCTCCGGACCTCCCAAACCCGAGAACATTCGCATAGTCCAGAGCCTTCCTCGATACATGGAAGGCTGGACTCCCCGTGTAAAGGGGTAGACGCCCGGGAAACCAATGTCTCTGGAATACTCAATGTCTTTTGTATCTTCCTGTGTGTAAAGACCCTTGATCTCCAAATCGGAGACCGTGGAGAACCGGGGAAGGCGTTCGGGGGTTTCACTGAGGATTTTTGACATATCCTCAGTCCACCTTTTTTCATTCTGATCGATTCTTTTAGGTTTGTCTTGTTTGGACACTCTGTTTGCCCCCTTTAATTCGTTGTTCGTGGATCGTGAATTATGATTCGCAACCCTCCTTCGTTCCCCCCTTAAGTTAAAGCTAACCCCCCTTCATGCCCCCTTAATTTAAGGGGGGAGAAGAGGAGGGTTAGGTTAGATTTCGATACCCTTCCGAGCTGAAACCCCCTCCCTATAGTAGTGCTTGCGGTCAATCATTTCCGTAACAAGATCGGCCCGTTCGATTACCTCAGGCCGGGCGTTTCTTCCTGTCAGTATGAGTTCAACTCTACTGGGCTTGGTATCAAGAAGGCGAAGAAAATCGGAGAGAGGGATCAATCCGTAATCAATGGCCACGTTGATTTCGTCGAGGATGACGATGTCATATTCTTCATTTTCAATCGCTTTCTTGGCTATGAAGAATCCCTCTTGAGCCAATTGCAAATCGGTGGGGATTGGATGCGCTCTTGAAATAAAGGTTTTTTGGCCCATTCGTTTTATCGTCAAGAATGGAGAGAGTTTTCGAGCGGACTCCGATTCGCCATAGGCAATATTCCCTTTCATAAATTGGACCACCAACACTTTGAGTCCGTGACCAACCGCCCTGAGGGCAAGTCCCAATGCAGCAGTGGTTTTGCCCTTTCCATTCCCGGTATAGACCTGAACGAGACCCTTTTCCATAGAAACGATGAACGATGAACAGACAATGATGAACTGTGAGCGATGAAGTGTTGACTTTGAAACCCCACCTCTGAACTCACCCTTCCCCTCACTCCTTTTGGAGGAGGGAAGGGAGGGCTAACAGACTTCTTTGATTTCGGCGATAATCTGTTCGGTCTTGAAGTGTCTCAGACTGATCGCACCTGAGGGGCAGGTCGCGTTGCAGGCCCCGCATCCCTTACAGAGGGCTTCGTTCACGGTCATCACTTTTCGGTAGGGATCCATCTTCAAGGCCCTGAATTCACAGATCTGTTCACAGAGGCCGCAGCCGGCACAGAAGGAGACGTCCACCACAGAAGTGATCGGCTCGATCTTGACTCTTCCGGCAAAGAGTGGGATGGTTGCCCGAGAGGCCGCTCCATGGGCTTGAGATAGAGTGTCGGAAATATCTTTAGGCCCTTGGCAGGTTCCAGCCAAAAAGATCCCATCCGTCGCCGTGTCGAGAGGCCGTAACTTGGGGTGGGCTTCCAGGAAGAAACGATCCGGGCTTTGGGAAAGCTTGAGAAGGCTGCGGACACGATTGGCATCTTTTCGCTGTGTGAGGCCTGTTGCCAGGACAACCAGGTCGGCCTCTTCCTCATACGGCTCCCCCAAGAGTTCGTCGTCTGCCTTGACGATCAACTTTCCGGCTCGTTGATAAATCTCAGATGGAGTTCCCTTCCTGTAGAGAACTCCTTTCTTCTGAACTTGTTCATAGAACTGTTCGTATCCTTTTCCGAAAGCCCTGATATCAATATAACAAACAGTGACCCGGGCATCGGGGATTCGATCCTTGATGAGAGAAGCTTGTTTAGCCGTAAACATACAACAGACTCTGGAGCAATATTCATTGCCCACCGTTTTATCTCTCGATCCTACGCATTGGATGAATACGATGTTTTTGGGCTCCTTGCCGTTGATCTGGATTTTGCCTTGAGTCGGTCCGCTCCCCGAGAGGAGCCTTTCAAACTCCAGCCCGGTCAGCACATTCTTATAAAGCCCGTATCCAAATTCAGGCTTTTGTTTTGCGTCGAAGGGATCATAACCCGTGGCAACAATGATCGTTCCGATATCGAACTGGCGCTCCACTCCTACCTGCTCGAACTCAACCGCTCCCTCCGGGCAAACCTCTCGGCACTTGCCGCATTCTCTCTTCTGGAGGAAGAAGCAGTTTTCTGAATCGATGGTATAGGTGAAGGGCACGGCATGGGGCGAGGGAAGATAGATGGCCGGTCTCTCTGTTATTCCCATATTGAATTCACTGGGAACCTTCACTGGACAGATGTCTTCACATTTCTTACATCGCGTGCATTTTTCCGGATTGATGTATCTGGGTCTCTGCCTCACCCTGACCTTAAAATTGCCCACAAAACCTTCTACCTCTTCGGCCTCGCTTTGGGTAAGGATGTGAATGAGGGGGTGGTTTTCAACTTCTTTTAGTCTGTGGGACAGGATGGTGGATGTCTCCTCCAGATTGGGAAAGGTTCGATCTAATTGCCCGAGATGGCCTCCCAGGGTAGGTGATTTTTCTACCAGGTAAACCTCAAAACCGGAATGGGCGATGTCGAGGCTGGCCTGAACGCCGGCAATGCCGCCCCCAATGACTAACACGGATGGAATGACTCCCACTTCCTTTTCATCCAATGCTTCGTGAAGGGAGACTTTCGCAACGGCGGCAGCAATCAGATCCATCGCCTTCTTCGTGGCATCCTCTTTGCTCGAATGAACCCAGGAGCACTGCTCACGGATGTTGGACATTTCAAAAAAGTACGGATTGAGTCCTGCAGATTGAACGGCCTTACGGTAAGTCGGCTCGTGCATTCGAGGAGAACAGGCGGCCACGACCACCCGATCAATGCCGTTGTTTCGGATGTCGTTCTTGATCAAATCCTGACCGGGATCAGAACACATATACTGATAATTTCTGGCGACGGCGACACGGGGAAGGGATTGGGCATAGGCCCTTACCTTTTCGATATCTACTGTCGCAGCAATGTTGATACCACAGTGACAGATATAAACACCGATTTTCATAGTTTGAATGTGGAAAGTGGAACGTGGAATGTGGATTTTTTATTTTTCACCTTTAAGCTTCTACGCGCCACCTTGCGTCCTCCTTCCTAATTCGACAGTTGTAAGTGGAGAATAGACGGTCGTTTCCCCTCAACTCTCCACTTTCTACTCTCTACTCTCGGATCGCCTTCCTTTCGCGACAAAGGCGCAGGCCATTGAAGCGGCGCCACTGGCCTGGGCCACGGTGTCCGGAATATCTTTTGGCCCCTGGCAGCACCCTGCAAGGAAGATCCCGTCCACCCCCGTTAAGATTGGGTCGAGACCTGGAGCCTCTGCATAAAATCCGTCAGGGGATTTCTCCAGTTTGAGGATGCTTTTCATAAGATCATCCTCCTTTCGGGGGACGAGCCCTGAAGCCAGAACGACCAGGTCTGCCTCTAATTCAAAGGGCTCTCCTAAGAGGGTATCCTCCGCCCTAACCACCAGTTTCCCGTTTCTTCGATAGACCTCGGAGGGATTTCCCCGTCTGTAGACGATCCTCTCTTTTTGGACCCGCTCGTAAAATTCTTCAAATCCTTTCCCGAAGGCCCTCACATCCATGTAGAGGACGGTGATATTGGCATCGGGAATCTTATCCCTGAGGAGATGGGCTTGCTTAGCCGTATACATGCAGCAGACCCTTGAGCAGTATTCGTTGCCGGCCGATTTATCCCTCGACCCGACGCAATGAATAAAAACCACCTCTTTGGGTTTTTTCCCCTGGATGATAATTTCACCCTTGGTTGGGCCGGAGGCGGAACAGAGCCTCTCTATTTCAAGGCCGTGAAGGACATTGGGATAGGTCCCGTATCCGAATTCGGGTTTCAGTTTTGGGTTAAAAGGATCGAAGCCAGTCGAGAGGATGATGGATCCCACGTGAAGCTCAACGATCTCTTCCTTCATTCCGTAGTTAATGGCTTTGGGCTGGCAGGCCTTGGCGCATTCCCCGCAATCCGAACATCCTGCACAATTGAGACAACGCTTTGCTTCCTCCATCGCCTCCTCTGCGGTGATGCTGGCGACGAGGGGTTTCACCATATCGGGCAGGATTTCTCGCTCCATCCTCTTTGAATACGGAAGAAGGCTTCTTAAAGGTGAGATTTGTGTCCCTTCGGACTCCCTTCCTTGAAGAAGATCTTCTCCGCGAAGGTATCGGTCAATCGAAATGGCGGCCTTCCTTCCATGGGCCATGGATTCGACAATGGTCCCGGGACCAGTCACCATATCTCCACCCGCGAAGATTCCTTTCACGCCGGTTTCCAGAGAGATGGGATTGACCTGAATCGTTCCTCTTCTCGTCTTCTTTAACCCCTTCAAAGTACGCGTGATGGATTCTACTCCAGTGATACCACCAGCGATAAAGGTCGCGTCGTAGGATTGAGTGAGCGTCTCCAGGGAGATATCCTTTCCCACTTGGGTGTTGCATTTGACATCTATCCCCATCTTACCGATCACCGAGAGATCCTTTTCCACCACCTGCCTCGGAAGACGATAGGAGGGGAAACCGTGGGTGAGAAGACCACCTAACTCACTTTTGGACTCAAAAAGAATGACGCGATACCCCATTTTTCTCAGGTCGTATGCGGCGGTGAGGCCCGATGGACCTGAGCCCACGATGGCTATCTTTTTTCCATTTTCTTCGGGAGGCATAAACTTAAACTCAGGTTCTTCGATATGACCGACGAGGAACCTTTTAAGATGACAGATGGAAATAGGACGATCCTTTTCAATTCGTTTACACTCCCTTTCACAAGGGTGGGCACAGGCATAGGCTAATATTCCCGGGAAAGGAAGTTTCTCCCTCACCAGTTCAAGGGCTTCCTTAAACTTGCCCTGGGAGATGAGGGCCACATAGCCGTGGGCATTACAGTGGAGAGGGCAGGTGGCCGTGCAGGGAGAAGTTCCCCGGCGATCCATCGTATATTTGAGTGGAACGGCTTGGGGGAAGGAGATATAAATGGCTTTCCTATTTCCTAGTCCCATGTCAAATTCGTTGGGGAGGGTGACGGGGCATTGGGCCGCGCAGTCGCCGCAGCCCGTACATTTGGTTACATCGACAAAACGGGGTTTTTTTCTGACCGTCACCTTGAAATGTCCGGCCTTTCCATCAACCCGAACGATCTCTGAATAGGTGAGAAGGTTAATGTTAGGATGATTCGCCGTATCAACCATTTTAGGCGTGCTGATACAAGCAGAACAATCAAGGGTGGGGAAGGTCTTATCCAATTGGGCCATATGGCCCCCGACGCAAGTCTCCTTCTCCACTAAATGGACTTTAAACCCCTTGTCGGCGACATCCAGGGCAGCTTGCATGCCTGCAATACCGGCCCCGATGACTAGGATTTCGGGAATGACCTCTTTTATCTCTTCGCCCTTCATTTGTCCCATTTGATTGACCTTCAGTTGCAATTCGAAATTTCAAAGTTCATTAGTCTGCTGCAAAAAAGCCTCCTTACTTTGATCGTCATTCCGGGCTTGACCCGGAATCCGGTGTTTCTGAACTGGATTCCCGCTTTCGCGGGAATGACAGCTTGGCAACTAGTGTAAAGAAGCATTAGACGCGCAGCATCATTTCAGCTTCCCAATCAAGGCAGAAGCGATCGTATTCTTCTGGATCTCTTTTGTGCCTTCATAGATTTCCGTGATCTTTGCATCTCGGTAGAAACGCTCGACTTCGTATTCCGTGATGTACCCATAACCTCCGAAGATCTGAATGGCCTCGTCAGCGACCTCTACCGCTGTCTTTCCGGCAAACATCTTGGCCATCGAGGTTAACTTCGGATCGATCCTCTTCTGGTCATAGTTCCAGGCGGCCTTGTAGACGAGGAGCCTGGCGGTCTCAATCTTTGTCGCCATATCCGCCAGTTTGTGCTGAGTGATCTGAAAATCGGCCAGTTTTTTTCCAAACTGCTCTCTCTGCTTCGCATAGCCCAGGGCCCGGTCAAAGGCCCCCTGGGCGATGCCAAGGGCCTGGGCAGCAATTTCAATCCTACTTTCATCGAAGAATTCAAGAACTTGATAGAACCCCTTATTTTCTTCGCCAAGGAGATGGGTCAAGGGAACTCTGACATCATTGAAGGAGAGCTCAACCGTCGATGTCATTCGGATGCCCATCTTAGGCATGATCTCCGTAACCCCCAGCCCCTTCGTCCCCTTTTCAACGAGAAGGGTGCATTGGCCACGATAACGAGGCTTTGCACCGGGATCGGTCTGGCAGAGAACGACAAAGAAATCTGCGAGGGATCCGTTGGTGATGAATGTCTTGGTTCCATTAATGACAAAGGAACCACCCTGCTTCAACGCTGTGGTGGCCATCACAGTGATATCACTCCCGTGATCGGGTTCCGTATAGGCGCCGGCAGAGATGAATTCTCCCTTCGTGACCGGAATGAGAAACTTCCTCTTCTGTTCATGGGTTCCGAAACGGAGGACCACCTCGGAAGAGAAATCAGCAAGGCTCAAAGCGATACCGACTCCGGAGTCTTTCCGGCAGAGTTCCTCAACGATCAGGACATTTTCAGTGATCCCATAACCCTGGCCTCCGTACTCCTCCGGAAAGTGAATGCCTACGAACCCCAATTTACAGGCCTTCTTCCAGAGTTGCTTAGGGAAGGCATGGTTTTGCTCCAATTCCAGGATTTTCTCCCTGTCGAACTCCCCTTGGGCGAACTCCCTGGCAGCCTTCTGGATATCCTTCTGCTCTCCGGTCAATTCAAAATTCATCTCTTACCCCCTAAACAATAGCCGCTCATAGATTTTAACTCTTCTTCAGTTCTTTGAGCTTCTCTTTCAACACAGGGACAAACTTGAACAAATCTGCTACAATGCCATAGTTGGCAACGCCAAAGATAGGGGCTTTTGGATCTTTATTAATGGCGATTACCGTCCCCGCGCCTTTCATCCCTGCAACATGCTGGAAAGCACCACTAATGCCAATGGCAATGTAAACCTTCGGTTTCACGGTCTTGCCCGAGGTTCCTACCTGACGGTCTTTGGGCAACCATTTCTTATCTACAACTGGTCTGGAACAGGAGAGGACCCCCCCCAATATGTCAGCCAACTCTTTTACGAGCGGTATATTGTCCGCCTCTTTAATTCCCCTTCCGACAGAGACCAGGACGTCGGCCTGGGTGATATCCACTTCACCCACTGCCGCTTCCACGAACTGCAGAAAACGCTTGGCCAGACCTTCGTCCGTCAGAGGAGACGGAACGGAAACGATTTCACCCGGGAAAGGTTCCTTTTCCACCACTGGAAAACCGCCGGAACGAAGGGTAATCATATAAGGCCCGTTTTTCAAGAAGGAAACGGCTGCGTTGACCTTTCCTCCATAAAGTTGACGCGTGAGCGCAAAGCTCTCTCCCGCTACATCGACCCCGATACAGTCTGTGGCTAGGGGCATCTTGAGTTGCGCAGACAGTGCTGGAGCGATATCCATTCCCATGGCCGTATGTCCGATCAGGGTCAGGAATGGCTTCCTCTCTGTGATCAGTTGGTTGAGAACTTTCTGGTACGTCTCTGAGTTGAAGGCCTCGAGGCGATCGTCTTCAACGAGAAGGACTCGCTTGGCTTTTGGTTTGAGGGTTTCTGCCAATTTTTTTACACCCTTGCCCAAAAGGACGACCTCGACTTCCGCGCCCATCACCTCGGCCAATTGTCTCCCCTTGGAAACGACCTCCCACGTTATATCTCGCAATTCTCCTTGTCGATGCTCCGCTAAGGCGATGATCTTCTTCATTAGGTGAGCCCTCCTTTATCTTTCAGAATGCCGAAAACCTTTGATGCGATCTCTTCAGGTTTTCCGTCCAACATCTGTGCCCCTTCACCCACTGGAGGAAGGAAGATCTTTTCTAACTGGATATACGAACCGGGGACGCCGACCTCTTCGGCCTTCAAGTTGAGATCCGAAACACCGAGGGCCTTAATCTCTTTTTTGGCCACCTTTCGAATACCCATAATCGAGACGTACCTGGGTTGATTGATTCCAGTTTGAATCGTCAGGACAGCGGGAAGGTCGACCTCAACCACCTCCTCTAACCCCCCTTCCAGCTCTCGATGGACCTTCATTTTTTTATCCTGAACTTCGAGAGAGTTGACGAGAGAGACATGAGGAATTCCCAAGATTTCGGCCAGGGTAACTCCGACTTGTCCAAATCCATCATCCTCAGCTTGTACGCCTGCGAAAACAAGGTCATAAGGGATTTTCCGAACCGCCTCTGCCATCACCTTCGCCGTGGCAAAGCCGTCCGATCCTGCAAATGCGGGGTCGGTCAATCGGACGGCATCATCGGCGCCCATGGCCAAACATTTCCGGAGGGATTCATTCGAATCTTCCCCTCCCATGGAAATCACCGTCACGGTGCCCCCCGTTTTTTCCTTGAGCATGATGGCCTCTTCAATGGCATAGTTGTCCCATTCATTGAGATCGAATACCAATCCGCTCCTTTCGATGTCCTTTCCTGACTTGTCGATGACGACGTCTGCATCGGCTGTTTCCGGGACCCTCTTTACGCACACAATAATGTTCATTCCATTTCCCCCTTTCTGGAAATCCCTCTTTCCTCTCGACAGCACGAGGGAAGAGAGGGATTACTTAGTTTGCTTTTAACCTTTCAACCTTGACCGAACCGATCCCCCTGCCATCCACGAGGGGACACGGATAAGTGGCCATGATGATCCCCGAAGCAAGTTTGGAGGAAAGCTTTACTTTCATCCTCAACGAGCGGCCCCCATGAGTTGAGACTTGAATGACTTCTTCCTCTTCGATCTTGAGCGCTCGGGCATCCTCAAGGTTGATCTCGACATAAGGTTTTTCAGAGACGCTGTTTAACGCATCGCTCTTTGAACTGAGAAAACCAGATTGGAAGAGCGAAGGTCTCTGGATCAGAAGAAAAGGATAGCCTTCCGGAATTGGAGACCCCAGTGTTTTTCCCACCGGTATCAGTTTGGCTTTTCCGTTTGGAAAACCGTCAGCATAGAGGTAAGAGGCGTTGTTTGGCCATTGCATTCCATCCGCGACGCCTCGGTAATGCGGAATCTGGCGGCAGATTTCTTCAAAAATGGCCTCGGGCGTTTCTCCGGAGACAGGACATTCGAGAAGTCGTAATAGGCTCGAGAAGATCTCAAAATCCGGTCTCGATTGGTCTCGGGGCGGACGAAGAGGATTCAACTTCTGAACCCTTCGCTCCAGATTGGTGTACGTTCCGCTCTTTTCCACAAAGGCACTCGCAGGGAGGATAACGTGGGCCATCTTTGCGGTTTCCGTCATGAAGAGGTCCTGAACGATGAGACATGAAAGATTCTGGAAGGCTTTCTTAAGTGGGTCGGAATCGGGATAGGTGAAGAGTGGATTTTCGCCCGCCATGTAAACGGCTTTTAGCCTGCCTTCCTCTGCATTCTCGATGAGATGTCTCAATCCCCATCCTCCCTCTTTTCCACAGCCCCCGATATCGACGGCTCCTTGGGCATTGCATTTATCCAGAAGGATAAGAATCCCGGAGGATTCCTTCCCGAGATGGCCTGTGATCAGAGCAAGATTGGAGGCGGCAATGGCGATTTCTTTGGGGGGAAGAGGGGACCAAAGACCGGAACCGATCAGAATCATCGCCTTCTTGGACTGAGCGAATACCCTGGCTGCGTTTTCAATTTCTGTTTTCTTTGCTTCCGGAAGGATTCCCAGCCAGTCACTTTCGGATCTCGGAGAAGCGGCCATCTTCTTCTTCAATTCTTCTATCCCTTGGGTTTTCTCTGCGATGAAAGTCTTATCCTCAATACCTTCCCTCAATATGGTTCCGATCATGGCATTGAGCAAGGAAACCTCCGTCCCGGGTTTCCCTGTGAGCGTCATGGCGGGATGAAACATGGGGGAAATCTGTGTGGCTCGGGTGAGACCGATATCATAAGAACCGAGGACAATCAACTGAGCCCTGTTCCGTCGGATTGCAAGATGGATCTCGTTCTTGATGATCGGGTGTGTCGCGGCGGGGTCTACACCTACCACGAGAATGCAATCGGCTTTCCGAATCTCTTGGGTCGAATTGGTCGAGGCGGCCATACCCAATGTCTTTGCCAAACTCTGTGTCAGACCGCCGTAGGCACTGCCGCCGCCATAACCGATTTTGTCTGTTCCAATTGCCTCTCGAAATAACTTTTGAAAAAGATAATGCTCCTCGTTGGTCAACCGGGTGGAGGCAATCGCCCCAATCGCCTCAGGACCGTATTGGCCTTTAATCTCTTCAATCTGACGGGTTATAAATTCCAAAGCCTCATCCCAAGAGGCCTCCTTGAATGCCCCGTTTACTCTTAAGAGAGGGGTCTTGATCCTTTCAGGATGATCGACGAAATCCCAACCAAATCTTCCCTTGACGCAGAGGTTTCCGTCGTTTGGACCGCTGTTAGGGTCGGTGAAAACCCTTTTGACTTCTCCATCTCTCGAGCCTATGGTCAGAAGGCATCCGCATCCGCAGTAAGGGCAGGGGGTTGTTGTCTCCTTCAACTCCCACGATTTGGCCGCATAGTCGAAACGGTCGCTGGTAATGGCCCCCACCGGGCAGGTATCCATGCACTGGCCGCAAAATTCGCACTGAAGGGGCCGGTGGAAGTCCGTATCGATGGCTGTCTTGATCCCTCTTCGAGTAAAGGAGAGTTCTCCCACCCCCTGAACCTCGTCACAGATGCGCGCACAGCGGCCGCAGAGGATGCATTTATCGGAGTCTCTCTGGAGGAGATTGGATCGATCGTCCGGACGGGATGTCAACGGCTCCCACGGGTAGAGGGTCTCTTCCACTCCGTATTCATAGATCAAATTCTGGAGATCACATTCGCCTTCCTTGTCACAACGGGGACAGATCATCGGATGGTTGAGCAGAATGAGCTGCAGCTGCAACCGTCTCGATTCGAAAATCTTTGGAGATTGAGTCGTGATCTCCATCCCGTTTCGCGCAGGGGTGAAGCAGGACGGCAAAAGCTCAGACTTTCCTTTCTGCTGAACGACACAGAGGCGGCAGGCACCAAAGGGAATGAGCCTTCGGTCGTGGCAGAGGGAGGGAATTCGAATCCCCGCAGATTGAGCCGCCTCGAGGACGGTTTTTCCTTTCTCAACCTCAATCTCGATTTCATCAATCTTCAGCTTGATCATTTGAGTTCCCATCTCGTCCTTAACTCTCTCTCACAAAGTATATTTCTTATTCGATGGCCTTAAACTTACACGCCTGAATACAGGACCGGCAACGAATGCATTTCTCTACATTGATGGCGGCGGGCGTCTTTTTTTCCCATGTGACCGCCTCCATCGGGCAAGCCTTCTTGCAGAGACCGCACATCTTGCACTTTTCGGGATCGACCCGAAATTTGATCAGACTCGTGCAGACTAGGGCAGGGCATCTCTTCTCCTGGATGTGAGCCTCATATTCATTTCGAAAATAGCGGATCGTGGATAGCACGGGATTCGGGGCGGTTTTTCCCAAACCGCAGTGAGAAGTATCTTTGATATGCTGGCCCAATCTTTGCAGCAGATCGATGTCTTCCATCGACCCTTGTCCCACCGTGATGCGATTCAGGATGTTGAGCATCACTTTCATCCCCACCCGACAGGGGACGCACTTGCCACAGGATTCATCGACGGAAAAATCCGTAAAGAATCGTGCCGTATCGACCATGCAGGTCGAATCGTTCATGGCGACCAAACCGCCGGAGCCCATCATGGCCCCGGCATCGTCGAGGGAGTCAAAATCAACCTCCAGATCCAATAGGGAATTTGGAAGACAGGCCCCGGAGGGTCCTCCGATCTGAATGGCCTTAAACTCTCTCTTATCCGGGATTCCTCCCCCGATATCGAAGACGATCTTCCGGAGTGTCGTTCCCATAGGGACCTCGATCAGTCCCACATTCTGGACCGTTCCGGTGAGGGCAAAGACCTTCGTCCCCTTCGATCCCTCTGTCCCCAGAGAGGCGAACCACTGCCCGCCCTTCAGGAGGATGGGAGGCACATTGGCAAAGGTCTCTACGTTGTTGAGAACGGTGGGCTGGCTCCACAATCCGGCCTCTGTGGACCGTGGGGGCTTAATACGAGGCATGCCACGCTTCCCTTCGAGTGAATACATCAGCGCGGTCGACTCTCCGCAGACAAAGGCCCCCGCACCCGGGTAGATCCCGATATCAAAATTGAAACCGGAGCCTAGGATATCCTTTCCCAATAATCCGTAGTTTCTCGCTTGCTCAATGGCGATGTTGAGCCGATGAATCGCCAAAGGATATTCCGCTCTCACATAAACGTAGGCCTGGTGGGCGTCAATGGCATAGCCGCAGATGGTTATTCCCTCCAAAACCGAGTGGGGATCTGCTTCCAGGACCGAGCGGTCCATGAATGCGCCCGGGTCTCCCTCGTCCCCGTTACAGATGACGTATTTGGGGAAAGAATCATATCGCCGACCTTCTTCCCATTTTTGGCCGGTTGGAAATCCAGCTCCTCCCCGGCCTCTTAAGCCAGAGAGTTTTACTTCTTGAATCACCTCCTCGGGCTTCATGGAAGAGAGGACTTTAGAAAGAGCGGCATACCCGTCTCTGGCGATGTATTCGTCGATATTCTCTGCATCGATCAAGCCTCGATTCCTGAGAGCCCTCAGAACCTGATGCTCGAAGAAAGGGATGTCCTTTAACAGAGGGACCTTCTCTTTGACCATGGGTCCGGTATACAAGAACTTCTGCACCGGCCGTCCTTTGAGGAAATGCTCTTCTACCAGAAAAGGGACGTCGTCCGGGGTCAATTTGTTATAGAAAATGCCTTCGGGGTAAACGACCATAATTGGGCCTTCCGCGCAAAAACCGTTGCATCCTGTGATGACTACCTTCACTTCGTCCGAAAGACCCCGTTCCTTCAACTCTGTTTCCAGGCGTTCTCTCAATTGAAGGGAGCCACAGGAAACACAGCCTGTTCCCGCACACACCATGAGATGAGTTCGATACGCTTTCATCCTTTTACCTTGTCTCGTGGATGGAAAGTGGAATGTGGAATGTGGTTTCCACTACTTTCCACTCTCTCTTTTTCACCCCCGAATTAATAAGTGGTCTCACTTCCTCTTGCCAGGGCGTAGGCTTCCACAATTTCCCCGTTCAAGACATGTTGCACGAATATCTCTTTCATCCTCTCTTCATTGAGGTCGCAGTATTTCACTGGGGGTTTTCCTAGAATTTCCACGGTGGCCATCGGTTCCCGACTACAGAGCCCCGCACATCCGGAGGTCGTTACCATGACATCCTTAATCTTTCTTTCCTCAATCTCTCCCAAGACAACAGACATCAGTTTTCTGGCCCCGGCAGCAATCCCACAGGTTCCCATGTGGATGTTGACCTTCGCCCGGAAGCCTCCCTCCCTTAGAACCGTAGTTGAGCGAACTTCCTCTTTAATCCGTTTCAAATCATCAACGGTCAGCTTACCCATCGCCCTCCATCTCCTATCGATAAGAGCTCACGATTTCAATCGCTTTACCGGGTGTCATCATCCCGTAGGTCTCACTCCCCACGACCATGACGGGGGCTAAACCGCAGGCCCCCAGGCATCGCACTGCTTCCAAAGAAAATTTTCGATCTCCCGTGATTCCTCCAACCTCAACATTGAGTTCCCTCTGGAGATTGTCCAAAATCTGTTTGGAGCCCCTTACATAACAGGCCGTTCCAAGGCACACTCGGATGATATGCTTTCCCCTCGGGATCGTCGTAAAAAATGCATAGAATGAGACGACTCCGTAGACCTGAGATGCGGGAAGCTGAAGCCCCAAGGCAATTCGATGCTGGACTTTCTTGGGCAGGTATCCGCAGATATCTTGGACCTCCTTCAACACCGGGATAAGGACTCCCTGCCTATTCTTAAACTTATCGATCACCTGATCAATCTTTTCCCATTCTGTTCGGGAAATGTCTTCTACCAACCTCATCCCTGAACTCCAATCTGTTTCAACCCCTCTTTGAGACGCCTTTCCACCCATTGGATCACTTCCGGATCGATGAGGGGCCGATCTCTAAAATGATTCTTCACCGATGAACTGCTGAGAGCAAACGATTTCCCATCCTTTCCATGAGCGTAAAGAATTTCCAGTTCAGGGTTTCCGAAAAGGAGGGTCATCACCGTTTCAACCATGCTTCCCAAGGGTTTTCTGTCGATATGATGATATCGGAAACTGGCAATCACCTTCGTTCCCTTTCCTAATTCCGACTCGACTCGAAGCGAGCCTCCGGCCTCCTGGGCAGCCTGGGCCATAAAAGAAAGACCTAACCCCACTCTCCTTGAAGAGCGAGTTGTAAAGAAAGGATCGACGGCCTTTTGCCTCACCTCTTCATCCATCCCGATCCCGTCATCCCGGATTTCGATCGTCAATCGGTCCTCGCTGGGCTCTTCAACCACCCAGATCTCGATTCTTTTTGCTCTGGCCGCAATGGCATTATCGACAATATCCAGTATGTGGAGAGAGAGATCTTCCAAACCCGCCTCTCACCGATGCTTCATGCCTGCACGATCCCGCGTCCTTCTTCGCGATGCAAGGCCATTTTAACCTCCTTCGATGTGGTCTCCTCGAGGAGAAAAGGGGTCATCCTCTTGCCGACATCTTCGAGACAATGGGCATCGGAAAACCAGACAAAGGAGTAGTGTTGGTAGGGGCGAAATCGATCCTTCGCGTCTTCCTTAGAGGTACGGGAGGAGATCTCCAACCCGTCCAACGGTATCCCCTCCGGGATGAATCCCAATTGCCCGAGGAGGCTAAAAGCCTGACGATCGATATGAGAGGCGATGGCCACTCCTCCGAGTGAATGAATGACAGAGACGATTTGCTCAAAAGGCAGGAGGGTTGCTCCAAGCAACATTCTCCGGTTGATGCCGACCGATTCATCCCTTTCGTTGACCAAGGTCTGAGGCCCAAACACTTCTTCCAGATTCTCGCCTGGGAGATTTCGATAAATCAGGTT
>DASPPQ010000028.1:0-36156 GCA_035625415.1 Thermodesulfobacteriota bacterium | reverse complement strand
TGCGCTGCAAACCAATTCAACAAAGGGTGACTATTATTAGTAATAATGTCACCCAGGCCACTATTTTTGCCCAGGATAAATTGGAGTATTTGAAAAATCTATCTTATAGAGATTCTGATTTAAGCAGCGGACAACACAACGAAGGCACGATATCAGGTACAATTTTCTCAAGGCAGTATACTATTGTGGAAGATGCAGGAAATTCGATGAAGACGATTACCGTTACTGTTCAATGGACAGATCGAGGGAATCACAACCTTTCTTTTTCAACGATCCGGTCAAGATGATATTTTAGCCAATGATTAACAATCTCATAATAGGATGGACACTTCATGTAATGAGCTGTGGGATGAAATCGATACAAGTAACTCCCCCTTTCCCCCTCTTAATCTAAGAGGGGGATATTCCTCCTCTTAAGATAAGGGGAGGTTAGGTGGGGTTAAAATAAGAGAGGGACAGAGTGGAGTTAAGGAAAGAT
Source organism: Thermodesulfobacteriota bacterium (assembly GCA_035625415.1). Classification (GTDB taxonomy): domain Bacteria; phylum Desulfobacterota; class BSN033; order BSN033; family UBA1163; genus UBA1163. The sequence goes on along the minus strand of DASPPQ010000028.1, from coordinate 35,678 downwards.
GAATGAGAGGGTGAGGGGGAGTTATGAAATTCTTGTGGAATGATTCGACATTAAAGCCACGGCGACGAGAGTTGAGGCGCAATCAGACCGATGCAGAGAAGGCCCTCTGGACACACTTGCGAAACAAGCAATTCTGTGGGATGAAATTCTTTCGTCAGTACAGCGTCGGTCCATATATTTTGGACTTGTACTGTCCGACCGTGAAGCTGGCAGTAGAATTGGATGGCGGACAGCACAACCAATGCCAGAATAAGGAATATGATGCAGCCCGTTCAGAATATCTGAAAGTGCAGGGAATTGAAGTAACGCGGTTTTGGGACCATGAGGTATTGCTTGATATACAAAGCGTTCTGGCCGGACTGATGCTGAAGGCAATCCCTCCTAACCCCCCTTTATCCCCCCCTAAAGTAAGGGGGGACAGAGGGGAGTTAAGAAAAAATGGATTAACGCTCATAGAGTTGCTCGTTGCTTTGGTGTTGAGTAGTATTCTTACTGCTGTTTTGTATCGAGCATTTATAAGTCAACAAAAGACTTACACGGTTCAGGATCAAGTGGCAGATATGCAGCAAAATGTTAGGTTCGCTATGGGCCAAATGACAAGGGAAATCAGAATGGCCGGATACGGGGGCGATATTCTGTCTATTTTCGGCAATGTCAATGGGTTTACGGACATCGTCACTCCGGCAAGCGACGCAATCACAATCATCCTGGCAAATGAGGTTGGGACATTGAAACAAAATGCGGCGAAAGGCACTAATCAGTTGAAGGTGACCAATGCAAGGATGTTTAACGCCGACAAAAAGAAATATTTATGCCTTAATGGGCTGAATAATTATTTGGTTCAAAGCGTTACAGAAGACACAATTGTTCTGGGCACTCCGCTGGCGGAGGACCATCCAATCCATCAACCTGTCTATTTGGTTAAAGCGATCAGTTACTATATCGGGCTGAGTGGAGGCAAACCCGTCCTTCGAAGAAACGAGAATACCGGAGGCGGCGGACAGCCTCTGGCGGAAAATATAGAAGGCCTTGAGTTTAGCTATTTTGATGCAAACGGAGATGTGGCGGCTAACCCATCAGATATTCGAATGGTCAAAATGACGGTCACTGGCAAAACAAATATGTTAGACCCTGAATACAAGGGAGGAGATGGATATCGCAGAAGGACATTATCCTCCAATATCAAGGTACGAAACATGGGATTATAGGCATTTCACTATTGGTGAGGAAAGTTGAAAGCGATACATCTGGAAGAGGAAAAGGGGGTCGCCCTGATATTAAGTATGCTATTGCTTTTGGTGGTGACCCTCATTGGGATCAGTGCTTTGAATACCAGCACGTATGACATACTGATTTCAGGAAACGAAAGGGCAGCGGTGCAGGCCTTTTACGCCTCCGAGGCGGGGATAAACGAATTCACGGGGAGGTTTCGGGATGGGGCGACAAATGAAATAACTGACAGCGATCCGGCAAACCCTAACTGGAAAGTTCTTCTAGCCAAATATCCGGGACAGGGCGCAACCCGGATAGGTTATGGTTCGGGTGATTCAAATTCTACCCCGAGCTTACAAAATCAATTGGATTTTGGAGTTGAAATAAAACATAAAATAGACGCTGCGAACCAAGTGGTTAAGTATGGCGGGGTCCCGGTCTATATACTGAAGAGCTACGGGTCTACGGCAGACGGAGGAAATAAGGTATTAGAAGTGGAGTTGACAAAAACCCCTGGATATGACCCTCCGGCAGCTATTTATTCAGAGATGCCTGTCGTTATTCGTGGAAGTTCAATTCATATCAACGGAAGGGATAATTGTGGCACGTTAAACAAACCCGGGGTTATTAGTATGACCACCTTGGTTCCACCAATTACAAAGTCGGACAGTCCTTCCATAGAAGGTTCACCTCCTGAAGTCACTCGAACAAGCATCCCGCCCCCGACCAACCTTCCGCTAAGAGAGATGATAGACTATTTGAAAGGGGATGCTCATTTCAAGTATCGTTTCAATGAAAATCAGACACTGACAGGGTACTCCGATGGCTGGGGAATACCTGCCAGTATTGGTGCGGCTGTTCCAATGACATATACAGGGCCAATGAATATCGTCTATTTTAATCTGCAGGGGACTCAGACGTTGAAATTGGTAGGTGATTCTCACGGAGCGGGCATTCTCCTTATTGAAGGAAACCTTGAGATTGACGAAAACTTTGCCTGGTATGGGGTAATTTTGGCCACAGGATCAGTGGCGTTTACAGGAGGGGGGGGCAAAAGAATGTCACCGGAGGTATAATGTCAGAGAAACAAGCTACCATCGAGACAGACGAAAACGCAGGGATTATATACTGCAGTACGATATCAAAGAAATTGAAGGAGATCATCCCTCCTTCAAAAATATCCCGCTGGAGAGAAATATTCTAACCTTCGATCTGGTGACGTTGTAGTGGATCAAACATCTATTCTCGTTAGTTCCAGGGGCATCATTCCCTCGAAAGAGGCAATCCAACGCAGAAATGCTGGATTCCGAGTCAAGCCCGGAACGACAATTAAGGTAAACGAACTTTCGATTTATTTTCGGAGTGGTTGAAGCTTGCGGATCTTTTCCCTGGCTTCCGCAAACGACTGATCCAACTTTAGGACAAGGTTGAAAGTATCGATTGCCTCTAAAACGTTCCCGCTCGCCTCATAGGCCAGACCCAAATTGAAGTGGAGCCAGGCCAATTTTTCCTTAGATAATCCTTGTATCTTAGAGGACATTTGATAGTACTCAATCGACTTACTATAATCGCCCTTCTCCAGATAACAATTTCCCAGCATGATATAACTATCAAATTTCATACTGGAGGCGGACGAGGCCAATTCAAATTCAGTGATGGCGTAATCGAAGAGCTCCATTTCCTTATAAGCGACGCCTAAGTGATAGTGCATCTCTGAATCCTTATCACCGGTGGAGATCGCAGGTTCTGAGGATAACCTTGAAGCATTCATCGAAGGAGGGGAGAGAAGGTCGGAGGTTTCCACAAAAGATTTTCTATCGGGGGGGCGAGGGGGTCCGGGAGGAAAGGAATCTATCGCCGAGGGCGGGGCAACCCTTTCCTTTGGTGGTTGAGGGCTCTCAATATCCTTAACGGCCTTTACTGCCTCGGAGTCCTTGGGATTAATCTGTAGGATACTCTGGTAGCAATTCTTTGCATTTCCTGCCAATCCTTCTTTCAAATACAATTTGGCTATCTTATGAAGGGCTTCAGTAAATTTTGGATTGATTGAAAGAATCTTCTTATAGATCGAGATAGCGCGGAAATTCAGATCCTCTTCCCCATATAGGTTGGCCACCTTTAAGTAGGCTTGGATTGCTTTATCCTCCTCTGCGTTCTTTAGGTAAAGATCCCCCAATTTCAAGTGTAGTCGTTTGTCTTGAGGGTCGGCCTCAATTAATTTAAGGTACTCCTTGACCGCCTTTTGGAACTGCCCCTTTAGGATATACTTTTGCGCGGTGTCTAATATACTTTCTCTGTCGATACCCAAATTTTACCTCGAAAAAAACCAATAAAAAATTAGCTAATCAACTCGGAAAAGTCAAGTTTTTAAAAGACCCAGGTAAAATTCTATGAAGGCCTGAAGATAGAACTCCGGGCTTTGTGCATTTGTTACTCGGCTCTGGTGAAGGATCTGCTTTACCGAAACAACATTCTTAAGAAACGGCTAAGAGTCATTTTGGGGGACGGCCTACCCTATTTTTCCAGTGGGCAGCCCAAACCCCGTTTGATCGGGGCGAAGAAACAATTGAAGGAAATCGCTTTGGATTGGTCAATTTTAGACCACTTTGGTAATTTTTGTTAGTGTGGTCAAAATTTCAAAATTATTATAACTAGCGTAAATCATTATACATTTTATTGGCACATTATTTATCATGGATTGGTACTCATTTTGCTTATGTTAACTAAAAATCGTCTTAAGTTATGGGCAAGAATCTAATTCATAAAGAGATACCAACAGAATGGTAGAGAATTTAAAGAAGGTTTTGATCGTGGATGATGAAGAAACTTTAACCTGGAGCATGGCAAGAAGCCTTTCCAAAGATAAGGATAATTATGAAGTGCTTATTGCGAACAACGGAAGCGAGGCCTTAAACTTCCTCGAAAAGAATAAGATTGATTTGGTCATCTCCGATATAAGAATGCCAGATATCAACGGTTTAGACCTCCTGGTGAAGATTAAGAAAGAATACCCTCAGACGAAAGTGATTATCATGACCGCCTATGGATCCGCAGATGTACAGAAAGAGGCCAACCAACGAGGGTCCCTCTATTATGTTGAAAAGCCTTTTGAGATTTCTGATCTCAGAAAAATTATAATCGATTTGATCGGGAAGAAAAAGGGATTTCGAGGGAAGGTTTTTGGTCTCCAACTCACGGATATAATTCAAATCAACTGCCTAAGTCGATTAACCACCGCATTGATTATCACCCGGGACGGGGAAAAGGGAGTCATCTATTTGAACGAAGGGGAGATTATCCATGCCGAATGCGGTGAACAAAAAGGAACGGATGCTTTTTACAAAATATTAGGTTGGCAGGAGGGGGAATTTGTTTCCAATGTCGGCGTGACTCCTCCCGTTCAGACGATCTACCAAAATTGGGAGCATCTCCTAGTTGAGGCCATGCGACGTAACGATGATAAATCATAAGCGGTCTTACCGACTGGAAGGGGTTAGAGAAAATAAATCCCTATGAACATTGTCATCACAGAAAAAGATATAAAAAAGATTAATGACTGCTTAGATAAGCTGGTGTCTTCATCAATGGCGCATTCCGTCCTGCTCATCGATCGATCAGGCCAGCTGATCGCCCATGAAGGGAATACCCCAGAGATCGACATTATATCCCTTTCTGCCCTGACGGCGGCCAACTTTGGAGCCACTGCCGAAATTGCCCGAATGCTAGGGGAAGAAGAATTCACCCTTTTGTTTCATAAAGGGAAATGTGAAAACGTTTATTTTTCAGCCATTGGTGAGCATGTCATCATGGTCACCCTCTTTGATGACAAAACCTCTCTTGGGTTGATTCGTTTACAGATCAATAAGATCATAGACGAGCTCTCGAAAATTCTTTCATGCATCTTTGAAAAAGGAAGGTTGAAATCCGCTGATGTATCTCGATCTTCCTGAAGAGAGGAATAGACTTTAATGCCTTTCATAAATTTTAGCAAAGATGAGATTCAATGTAAGATTGTTTACTATGGTGCGGGGTTCTGCGGAAAGACCACGAATCTCCAGTATATCTACGGCCAAACGATGGAAGATATCAAAGGCAAAATGGTATCCATCGACACAAAAGGGGATCGGACACTCTTCTTCGATTTCTTGTCTTTGAGTTTAGGCAAGATCAGAGGGTTCGATATAAGGGTTCAACTGTATACGGTCCCCGGACAGGTCCACTATGACGCAACGAGAAAATTAGTTCTAAAGGGAGTGGACGGAGTTGTCTTTGTCGCCGATTCGTTGAAAGTACAGAGGAAAAAAAATATCGAAAGCCTGATTAATTTAGCGAAGAACTTGGCAGAAAAAGGCGTCAGTATTAGGAGCATTCCACTGGTTATTCAGTATAATAAGCGCGATCTTGATGGGACAGATTCTGAGATTCTTGCGATGGACATTTTAGAGAAGGATCTCAATTCAATGTTGAAGGTACCGTCCTACCCGGCGAGCGCCTTGAAAGGGACAGGAGTCTTTGAAACTCTGAGAGAAATTAGCAAATTAGTTGTGAAAGACGTCAGCAGAAAGGTTATGTTAATGGATAAGCAAGCGAAGCAGTGAAGAGGGAAAACGGATGATGGATAAGATGACAGGGGAAGAAGATTTCAAAGGTCTCGAGGAAGAGATTGATGATGCCGTGGATCGGCTCTTTGTCGAGAATAGGAGAGGCGGCCGGAAAACCCTTTCAGCGGAATCTCCCCTCGTAGAACCTTCTTTGTCTCCTCCCACTCCACAGGTCTCCATGAAGTCTCAGACTCGGGGGCCTTCTGTGAAGCCTCCCGATTTAGAGCCATTGATGCCGCCTTCCCTGGAAGAACCTTCCATGGAATCTACTATTTCGCAGCCCTCGATGGAACCTGCCGTTTTAGAGCCTTCAATGAAAACCTCTCTCCTGGAGCCCTCTCATGAGTTTGAGTTAGAGAAGCGCTTAGACCTTGAACAATCTCCCCGTCCTCCTTCTGTAGCGGTACCACTACCAAAATCGATTGAAAATATGGAAGCTCAACTTCTCTCGCTAGAGTGGGAAATCTCGCAGGAAAAACTTGATAAGACAAGAGAAGAAGTCCTCGCTTTGCGAGAAGCATTGAAACAGAAGCCAGAGATGACATCGCTCCTAAGCTATATGGAAGAAGTCTTAAGCCATATGATGAAGAACGAAGAAAGTATCCGGCCGCCATGGATCAAGTTCCTGTTGGATTGCAAGGAAACCCTAAAGCTCCTCATGAGAAAGGAAACCGAGGCAGAAATCAATACCTATAAACAACTGGCCCATCTCGGGATCGAGGCGAGATTCGCCTGTCTGGAAGGGCTAAAGGATGCCAAAATCGTTGTGCCTTCTCCCGGAAGAGGAAAAGGAGCTGAGAAGGTAGGGGGCCCCATCCCCAGAGAGAACAGCACCGCAGACTCGGCAATCGGAGAGAAAAAGGTCGAAGACATGTCGATCAAAATGAATTTGTTTATGGAAAAGGCCGAGGAAATCTTTAGAACGATGAGACAACAAGCGGCCAAGATCGAAGAGATGGCTCGGAAAGCCCCCACCCCATCCGTGGAGCCTAAACCTGAACCTGTAAGTGTAACGATTTTCAGGGTGGACAAGAAATTGTTCGGAGTGGAAAGCGAAAAGGTTCTTAAATTGTTCAAGGTTCCAACTGCTTTCTTGGAAAAGTATTCGAACCAGCCAAAAATGCGATTGAGAGATTTTGCAGTGAAACCCGTCGATTTAAAGAAAATATTTTCAACCTCTGGAGGAGAACGTCCTGCAGAGACAAGGATACTGACCGTCAAAGATAAAGAAGAGTATAAAGGTTTGCTGGTGGATGAGGTTCTTAACAAAACATCGACTCTCGTGGAGAAGAGAGAGGAGCTTGGAGAATATTTCTCGGGGGTTATTCGTTCCACCTATCAGGACCGGCTGGTGGAGATTCCCCTCTTAGATTTGAAAAAGCTCTAAGGCTTAGATTCTTTTATGGACTCAAATATTTCAACGAATGAAATTGAAGAAAAAGTCGCCGAGAAGGAAGAAATGATTCAACACCTGACACGGGAGCTGGTGGATGTAAGGAATTTTACGGAGAGTATTATTCAGAGCATTGGAAGCGGAATTATCATCACCGAGATGAACGATACAATCACTTACATCAATAAGGCTGGGGAGAGGATTTCTGGGTATGCCAAAGAGGAGTTGATGGGCAAGGGATTTAGCATTTTCGGTTTGAAAGAGAAACAAAGTGCAACGCCTTCTTTTCTTAATAATCCAGATGACCCAGATACCAGAAAAGAAGGATGGATGAGAAGGAAAGATCATACAGAATTTCCGGTCGGTTTTACTATTAATAGCCATTTAAGTATCCGAGGAGAAAGAATAGGAAGAATTGTCGTATTCCGGGATTTGACAAACATCTATAAAATCCAAGAGGAAATACTGAGAATGGATAGGCTGGTTTCATTGGGAAAACTGGCCTCGGGTATCGCCCATGAATTACGGAACCCGCTGGCTGGGATTAAGACAACCGCTCAGGCCCTTGGCGAAGAGATGTCCGGAGACGATTCAAGAAGAGAATATCTGAACCGAATCACAAAAGAGATTGATCGTCTCAATGATCTCCTTAAGACCTTCTTCTCGTTTGCCAAACCACAAAACTTGAACTTGGTTCATTGTCACATTAAGGACATTATCAATGAAATCATCCCATTTCTTATCAAAGAGATTGCAGACAAAGGAATTCGTTTTATTGAAACCTATCATCCCCAACTTTCCAAGATCAAAGTCGATAAGACCCAAATGCATCAGGTTTTCCTCAACCTATTTTTGAACGCGATTCAGGCCATGCCCAACGGGGGTGAGCTCAGAATCGAGGCCAGCCCAATGGATTCAAACTCTTTGAAGGGAGTAAAACAAAATTTTATTAAAGTTGTCATTTCGGATACCGGAAAGGGAATTCCATCTCACATCGTTCATAAAATTTTTGATCCCTTTTTCACCACAAAACCTAAGGGCATAGGATTGGGTCTTTCCATCACGTATCAGATTATTAAGAAACATGGAGGAACTATTAAGGTGGAAAGCCAATGGGAGAAGGGGACCTGTTTCGTCATTAATTTGCCTGAAACGTTAGAAAACTTATGAAACCTTCCGTTCTCATTGTGGATGATGATGTCGTGATGCAAGAGACTCTCTCCGATGTATTAAAGAAGAGAGGCTACGAAACCTTTTCAATCGGGTCGGGGAGTGGTGCCCTTTCACTGGTCAAAAAGAATGTCATTGACCTCATTCTCCTGGACATGAGGCTCCCCGATATAGATGGATTAGAGATTTTAAAGAGAATTAAAGAATTTGACACCGAGATTTTAGTGATTATGATGACCGCTTTTTCTGATGTCCAAACGGCAGTTTCAGCAATGAAATCCGGGGCTTACGATTACATCAACAAACCCTTCGAATTGGAAGAATTGAAACTACTCATTGAAAAAGGACTAGAGACGAAGAGCTTAATCAATGAAGTGAGAAGACTCCATCGAGAGCAAAAAGAAAACTACCAAAACAGTCATATCTACGGGGTCAGTCCCCAGATTCAGTATGTTAAAGAATTGATTGGAATGATTAGCAAGACCCATAAAACGTCGGTGTTGATTCAGGGGGAAAGCGGCACAGGGAAAGAATTGGCCGCAAATGCCATTCACTATAGCAGCCATCGAAGTGATAAGCCTTTGATGAAAATCAATTGCAGTGCTATACCGGATTCTTTATTAGAATCAGAGCTCTTTGGGTATGAGAAGGGTGCTTTCACGGACGCCAAAAACACAAAGAAGGGCCTCTTTGAATTAGCCGATGGCGGCACAGTCTTCTTGGACGAAATTGGGGACATGAACCCTTTCTTGCAATCCAAAATCCTGAGGGTCCTTGAGAGCCAGACCTTTATGAGGGTAGGGGGGGAGAGAGAAATAAAGGTAGACATTCGAATTATCGCAGCCACGAACAAAGACTTAGAAGCTATGGTAAAGGAAGGGCTCTTCCGTAAAGACTTGTATTATCGGTTGAAGGTGATGGTTGTGGAGATGCCTCCGATTCGTGAGAGGTTGGAAGATATATTATTGCTTTCGAATTTGTTCATCGAAGAGAATAATAGAGAATATAGTAAGAATATCAAGGGCTTTTCCGATGAAGGGAAGAAACTGATGGTTCAATATCACTGGCCGGGAAACGTAAGAGAATTAAGAAATGTTATTGAAAGGGCGATGATCTTGACAGATCAAGAGGTCATCACCCCGAAGCATCTTCCGTTTGAGTTGAAACAAACTGAAAGAGCGGTCCACGGAAATATAGAACATGAAGAAATGGAAATACCTTCCGATATGTCGCTGGACAACATGGAAAGGATGCATCTATCTAAGGTATTGAGGAAATTGGAGTGGAATAAATCGAAGGCATCCAAATTCTTGGGTATTTCTCGGGCCACCCTGAGGGCAAAGATTAGGAAATACAATCTCTCAGAGAATTAAAAAGCGTATTCGGGGGTTACTAAGGAATTCTAAAATAGTTTATTAGGTTTAACTCAGTACCTATCAGGATTTAATGAAGGACTGAAATATTTTGCTTGACTTTTTGGTGAATTTGTTAATAATTTATCTCGTTCCAACAAACTGAAAATGAGGGGAAAAAACGATGTGGGGCAAAAAGAAAGACGTCATCGGGTTAGATATCGGAAGCAGTTCAATTAAAATGGTGGAACTAAGAGAGGACAGGAGTGGGTATAAGTTACAAAATTTGGCAATCTCTCCTCTGCCGCCGGAAGCCATCGTTGACGGAGCCTTGATGGATTCAGCGACAATTATCGACACGATTCGAGATGTGATCGCGGCCTCCAAGACAAAATCGAAAGATGTGGTCACCTCGGTCTCCGGCCATTCTGTCATTGTCAAAAAAATCTCCTTGCCCGTTATGACAGAGGCCGAGTTGGAAGAATCGATCCAGTGGGAAGCTGAACGATACATTCCGTTCGATATCAACGACGTGAACATCGACTTCCAAATATGTGGGGCGACGCAAGAAAACACGGAAGTGATGGATGTTGTTTTGGTGGCCGCCAAGAAAGATATGATCAATGATTACGTTTCCGTCATCATGGAATCCGGGTTGAACCCTGTCATCATTGATCTTGACTCTTTCGCTTTGGAAAACATGTTGGCCATTAATTATGAGATAGGAGATGGCGAGACTGTCGCGGTTGCTAACGTAGGGGCAAACGTTACCAATATTGACATTATAAGGAACAATACCTCTGCCTTTACCCGGGATATTTTTAGGGGGGGGAATCAAATGACAGAGGAAATTCAGAGACAGCTCCATGTCGACCACGAAGAGGCTGAAAAAATCAAAGTGGGCACCAAGATTGATCTGTCCTCTCAACCGGTTATTCAAAACGTTTTGAAAACGGCTACCGAATCCTTGGCGGCCGAAGTGGGAAATTCTTTCGAGTTCTTTCAATCCACCAACACGTACGAAAAAATCAGCAGGCTCTATTTGAGTGGGGGAGGGTCGAAAATTAAGGATTTTGATATCGTCCTGCAGCAACAGATCGGTATACCGGTGGAGGTCGTGAATCCATTCAAAAGAATAGATTACAGTGGCAGGGATTTCGATCTTGAATATTTGAGAGAAATCGGGCCGATCATGGCTGTCGGAGTGGGGCTTGCCTCAAGAAAGGTAGGGGATCGATGATCAAGATTAATCTACTACTGGCAAGAAAAGAGAAAAGAAAGGCCGCCTTGGGAAAGGAACTTATTGTTCTTATCGTCTCGGTCGTCCTTTTATTAGGGACCCTTGCCTTTATCCAGTGGGAATTGACGAAGAGAAAGGAAGATACCTATGCCCAGATCGCCAAAACCAAAAATGATATCGCTTACTACAAATCACTGACCACGGAGGTTGAGAAAAAGAAAGAGGAACAGAGAATGTTGCAGAATAGGCTTGACATTATCAACTCACTAAGAAAACAGAAGGCAAGCCCTGCGAAGGTGTTGGACGAATTGAGTATTGACAAGCCGGAAAAACTTCAACTCGAATCCCTGAAGAAGGAGGGGGCGAAGTTAGGTATGGAAGGGATTGCTTTGGATGACGAGACGATCGCCAATTTCATGACCAGTCTTCGGAAATCGAAGCTCTTTAAGAATGTCGACCTCATTGTGGACGAACAGGTTGAACAGAGCAAAATGAAGTTTAAGAAATTCATTCTTTCATGCGAGATCATTTTAATATAGAGAGAGGGGATCAAATGGCGCTGACAATGGATTCTATCTTAAAGCTCCCGACACCCAAAAAGGTTCTCATATTGGTCGTCGTTCTATGTGGAATTGTGGGTCTGTATCTGTATTTCTTTTTCATGCCCCAGCGGGACGAATTAAACGGGGCGCAGAGACAGTTGAGTAAGCTGGAGGGCGAATTAAGCAATAGTAAAGCGATTGCAAGAGATCTCCAGAAATTTAAAGCGCAGGTTGAGAGGCTAAACGAAGAGTTGAAGAACGCTTTAACGCAACTTCCGAATGAGAAGGAGATCCCTGAAATACTCAAAACCATATCGAACCTCGGAAAACAGTCGAACCTTGAATTCACCCTATTTAGACCTAAGCCTGAAGAGGCTCAACAATTTTATGCCAAGGTCCCTATTGAGCTGGTCGCGCTGGGAAACTACCACAATATAGGGATTTTCTTTGATAAGGTGAGCAAACTTCCAAGAATTATCAACGTTGTCGATTTCAACATGACGAAGGCAAAAGATACTAAGGACATGAAGGGAAAGGATGAGGCTCAAATCATGTTGAAAACATCCTGTATGATCAATACGTATCGTTTCATTGAGAAGAAGGGCGAGGAAAAGAAAAGTGAAAAGAAACCCATTCGAAAGGAAACAGAGGATGAGGAAATTCTCAAAAAAGGGAAGCAATAGAGCAGGCTATGGGTGGATCACCTTATCGATAGCCCTCCTTTTCATGATAGGAGGGTGCGGAGGGGGAACGCCACCGCCTTCTCTTCCTACCAAAGCAAAGTCTTCCGTTGAGAAAAATAAGGAGAGGACGGCTAAAGTCGCTGAGAAGAAAGAATCAGAAGAAAAGGAAGAAGCAGAATATTCCTATAATCCTGCGGGAAAACCGGATCCTTTTAAGCCCTTCATCCAATTAGGCTCCAGAGGTGGTTCGAGAACCGCTCCTCTCACCCCCTTGCAGAAATTCGACATCAGCCAACTAAAACTTGTGGCCATCATCACCACTTCGGAGGGGAATATCGGCCTTGTCGAAGACGCAACGGGGAAAGGCTATTTCTTGAAGAAAGGGACTTGGATTGGGAAGAATGACGGAAAGGTAACCAAAATCCTTAAGGATGCAGTGGTCATTCAAGAGGTCTATCAGGATATCTTTGGCCAGACAAAAACGAATGAGATTTCGCTATCTCTTCACAAAACTGAAGAAGGAGGAGAATCATGAAGCACTCTCGGATCCTACCAATAACTCTCGGGGCTTTTCTTTTGTTCTTTGTCGTGGGTTGTGCCACGGAGAATGCCTTGGTCCAGACAGCTAAGCCGGACGTGTCAGCACCTGGTACCAAGGTCTCAACGATCCAGAAAATATCTTTTACCGAAGAAGAAAACGATACAAGAATTCAAATCGAAGGGTCTGAGCCCATCGGTTCTCCATTTTATAAATTATTGTCCGATCCGCTCAGGATTGCCATCGATGTTCCCAATATCGACTTAAGAGAGATTAAGGGTCCCCTCAAGATCGATAATGGAACGATTGGAGAAGTGCAGACCACGCAATATGATGACAAGGGAAGAATTGAAATCAGTCTCCTTCAAATGACCAACTATAATATTTCGAAAGAAGAGAAGAATCTCATCATCGATGTCGAAAAAGTGAAAAAGGTCGCGGAGGGTAAGGAGGTTAAGAAAGAAGAAGAGACGTTGAAAGAGACGAAGGTGGAAGTTCCCGCCGTGCAAACAAAGAAAGAAGAACCTGTTCCTGCCCCGCTCCCCATGAATAGGGCCAAGAAAGTGGTCAACGTTTTATTGGATGAGAAAAAAGATTTTATTGTTTTCAATATCTTGGCCGACGGTAAGATCGGAAACTTTGATACCTTCAAACTCGATTCGCCTCCAAGGCTGGTCTTGGACATTTGGGGGGTGGACACACGTAAGGCCTCTTTCAAGGTTAAGAATCCTTTGATCAAAGCGGTTCGCTTTGGACGTTACCCGGATAAGCTGAGGCTGGTATTCGATTCCCAAAAACCTCAACTTCCCCCCTTTCAGGTCAACCGGATCGATGATAAGTTGATTGTCTCTCTTGGAAATATTCCACAACCCTCTGAACCCCAGATCTACCTTCAGGAGAAAGCGGCCAAGGAATCTCCTTCTTCCCCTCAGAAAGCTCAAGCCGAAAGTCCTTCAAAACCGAGTAAGCCAGGCACGCTGACAGGGATCGATTTCAAACAGATGGATGATAAATCAAGAGTCGTCCTTTCCTTCTCTGAAGAAAATCCTCAGTTTGAATCTTCCACTCCTTCAAAGAACCTGATTGCCATTGAGGTAAAGAATGCCTCTGTCCCCAAAAATCTCCTGAGAGGATTGGACACCAGTGGTTTTAAGAGCGTTGTTAATTACGTCGAGCTCAAGAATGTTCAGGTGGGGAAAACGAACGATATTCGAGTCCTGGTTAAATTAGGAGAAGAAGCCCCCTATGAGACAACCAAAGAAGGTAAGGAAATATTTATCGATATCAAAGAAAGACCCAAAAAGGTCGAGGCAAAAGCAGAAGCCCTGCCACAAGAGGTGAAGAAAGAAGAGGCGGTTGAGTCTAAGAAGGAAGAGGGGAAGAACGAGGAAGTCAAAAAAGAGGAGGAAGTAAGCAAAGAAGTGAAGCCTGCCCCGGAATTGAAAAAGCAGGAGATGAAGGCGGAGGAAAAACCCGTTCCTCGAGCCCGGGCGCCGAAGAAAATCGAAGAGGCGAAGAAGGTCTCTGAAGAAGCCCCGCAAAAAGTTTATACAGGGAGAAAATTATCTCTGGATTTCAAGGACGCGGATATTAAAAATATCCTTCGGTTGATTGCTGAAGTTAGCAACTTGAATATCATCGTGGCGGATGAGGTGACCGGAAAGATTACCATGAGGCTGGTGGATGTTCCCTGGGATCAAGCTCTTGATATCATTCTACAATCCAAGAACCTTGATAAGAGGCAGGTTGGAAATGTGGTCCGAATCGCCCCCGTGGATATATTAAGGAAAGAAGAGCAGGCGAGGTTGCAGGAGCAAAAGTCGAGGGATGGGTTGGAACCACTGGTGCATGATCTCATACCGGTCAACTATGGTACGGCGAAAGAAATGATACTAGAAGTGAAGAGTATCCTGAGCGAGCGGGGGGATGTCAAGGTCGATGACAGAACCAATACATTAATTGTCAAAGATATCTCAAGAAACATTCTAGCCGTTAAGAATATGGTGAAAGCTCTGGATACGAAAACTCCCATGGTCCTCATTGAGGCAAGGATCGTCGAAGCCAACCTCACGTTTCAAAATGAATTGGGCGTGCAATGGGGGTTTTTGCTCGGAGGAGCAAGGGCCAAGGCAGGAGGAGGAGGAGTTACTACGAGTACGACCTCCACAACAAATATTCTTGGAAGCCCTGTCAATGAGATTGTCAATCTCGCTGCAAATCCCAGAACAGGCTTAGGGGCTGGAGGGGCTGGGACGGCAGGTCTTCTTTCCGCTGTCTTCAGCCGGGGAACGATACAAGAATTGGATGTCACTCTCTCGGCTCATGAATTCAAAGGAGACGTTAAGATTATTTCGAGTCCTAAGATCGCAACTATCAATAACAAAGAGGCATCGATTGAACAGGGGATCAGGTTTCCTTATCTGGTATTAACAACAGAAGGAACCGTTTCAACCAACTTTATTGACGCCGATATCAAACTTACCGTAACCCCGCACGTGACAAACGATGGGCAGATCAAATTGAGTATCAAGGTGAAGAAGGATGCTCCGAGTAATGCCGTCGTGGTCCAGGGAACCCCCAGTATTGATAAGAAAGAGGCAATCTCAGAGGTTCTGATCAGGGACGGTGGGGTTGCTGCCATTGCAGGGCTGTATACGAAGGACAAGGAGGTTCAGAATGAAGGAGTTCCTCTTTTCAATAGGATTCCATTACTCGGCTGGTTATTTAAAAGCCAAAACAACCAGGATAACAGGACAGATTTATTGATCTTTATCTCGCCTAAGATCATGAAAGATGAGGTTTGAAAAGCGCCCTCTGGAGTTTCTCCTAAGTCGAGCCAGGGGGGTTTGTTACCTAAAACCACCAATTAATTTTTCAATGCGGTTTATCTTATTTTGGACGAGGTATTTCTCTATCCCCTGAATGACTTCGATTCCTGTTCTCGGATTAGTCAAATTGGCTGTTCCGATTTGAATCGCGGAAGCCCCTACGAGAATGAATTCGATCGCATCCTCCGCATTCATTATGCCCCCCATTCCAATAATGGGGATGTTGACCGCCTGAGCGACCTCCCAAACCATTCTCACTGCAATGGGCTTAATAGCTGGGCCTGAGAGGCCTCCAATAATGTTCCCTAATTCCGGTTTCCTTGTATGAACATTAACGGCCATCGCCCGGAACGTATTCACCAGAGAGACAGCATCTGCTCCTCCTTCCTCCAAATTCTTGGCCATGAGAGCAATATCCGTAACATTGGGTGATAATTTTGCGATCAAAGCCGACTTTGTCGCTTTTCTTACTGCTCGGACAAGGCGATAGGCCATTCGTGGATCGGTGCCAAAAACAATTCCGCACTTTTTGATATTGGGGCAGGAAATATTCATCTCAAGCCCTGAAATACCTGGAAGGCCATCGAGACGCCTTGCCAATTCGACATATTCATTTTCAGTATTTCCGAAAAAGTTGACAATGAGATGGGTGTTTAAGTTCTTGTAATAGGGTAATTTATTCTTGATAAACCCTTTGTAACCTGGGTTCTGGAGTCCGATGGAATTGAGGATTCCACCTTCCGTCTCAAAAATCCGAGGCGGACGATTCCCCTTCATAGGTTTTAATGAGATACCCTTGGTGATGATTGCCCCCAAACGGTTCAGGTCGAAAAAATCTTCAAATTCCTCACCAAATCCGAATGTCCCCGAGGAAACGATGACGGGGTTCTTGAGTGTCATCTTCCCGATTCTTACGGTGAGATCAATATCTCCCACGGAAAGCCTCTTATTCCCAGACAATATCCTCTAGCCGGAAAACAGGACCGTCTTTGCAAACCCGTTGATAAGGCGTCTTGGGATGTTTCGTTTTGACAACGCATCCCCAACAGGCTCCGAAACCACAGCCCATTCTTGCCTCGAGAGAAGCCTGGGCTACGAAATTCTTACCTCTTATGGCTTCTGCCAACGCCCGCAACATCGCCGCCGGCCCGCACGCATAGAGGTAATATTTTTCATTTGTCCTAAATCCTTTTCTTCGGGACAAAAAGAGATCAACGACCGTCCCTTCATAACCCATGCTTCCGTCTTCCGTAGCAATAAAGATGTTTGGATTGAATTTTTCAAAATCGTCGACACAGAGGATGTCATGTTGTGTCTTTCCACCGATAAAAACAGAACATCGTCCCTCACCGAATGCTTCGGTCAGGGGGTAGAGTGAGACGATGCCCATCCCCCCTCCTATCAAAATTGTGTTTTCAGAAGAGGGGAGGGGAGGGAGGGTAAAGCCGTTTCCCAAAGGGCCGATGAGGGACACCCCCTGTCCCTTTTTCAAGGCTGTCATTTTTCGAGTCCCTTTTCCCACTTGTTTATACTGGATGAATAAATAACCTCTTTTCCTCTTTTCTGGATGGCCGCCCGGGTAGCTTCTATAAACACTAAAGGGACGTCTCAAAAGAGGAGAGTTATCATGAGAAACTTTAACCATCACGAATTGGCCGGGCTTGATCCGTTCAGCAATCGGAGGACAGTCTATCCCCAATAGGTAATATATCGATTTGATTCTCTTATTGGAGACAACGATTCCGTCAGTTTGAAGGGGCATAACTTTTGGATTTTCACGCCAACGCTTGCAATCCGCCAAGGGCGCTCCCGTGCCGGGAGGGGATAGAAAAGATTACCTAAGCTTTCTTGTCATGAGGAGAGCGTCAAATTTCCCCTGATAGAATTCCTTCCTCATCCCCGACGGCTGGTAAGAGAACGATTGGTAAAGATGGATCGCTGAGTAATTTGATGAATGGACCTCGAGATAAAAAGTCTTAATTCCCCTCTCGCGGCTAAAATCAATATAGAATTTCATCAATTTTTTGCCGACGCCCAATCCCCTATAATCAGGATGCACACAAATCTTGAGAAGCTCTGATTCTCCTGTCATATTTCGAAAACAGATGAAACCGATCACGGGTCGATCGGGTCCGTCCTCTTTCCTGATCACAAAACAAAAGGCAGAAGCGTTTCGCATCTCCTCAATGAACATATTTTTCGACCAGGGTGCAAGGGTGCCGGAAGCCTCTACCGAGAGAACCTCGTCCAAGTCCTTTACATCCATTTCATGAATGGAGGCCTTTTCTGAATATTCAAGGCTCAACGGGATTCCATCCGATTCAATAAATCGTTGGCGGCTTTCCTCATCTCTTCGTCTTTCGATTGGTCAAGGATGATCAGGTAGGACTTCTTCGCCTCCTCATATTTTCCCCCTATCCTCTTTAAATTTCCAATCTCTAAATGGGCGAGAAAGAACCATGAGGAGGTTTCCTTCAAATACTGCATCGCCGTCTCAAAAGTCTTAAGAGCTTTTTCATATTTTCCTTGCTGAAAAAATATTTCACCCAGGCCGAAGTAAGCCTCGCCGAATAACTCTACGATATTCCCCTTCAGCACGATTGAATAATAACGGACTGCCTCCACAATATTGTTTTTGGCAAAAGTTAAGTTTCCCAATTGTAATGCCGCCCGGTAAAACAGAGGATGATTGGGAAAACCCTCCATCACTTTCTTGAAGGCACTTTCAGCTTTGTCGTATTCATTTCGAAATGCATAGATGTACCCCATCTGGGTGAGAGCAAAGAGTTGCCAAGGATTGTTCTTATTCTGCTGCACGATAAGGCTATAGGTGTCTAAGGCCTGATCGATATTTCCTAATTTGGCGAGGCATTCCCCCTTAATAAATAAACCCTCTTCAAGATATTTAGAATTTGGAAACTCAAGAAGCAAAATATCCAGGTTCGTAATGGATTCTCTCAGTTTTCCCTCGAAAAAATACCCTTTCCCTATCTGGAAGAGGGCTTTTTCCCTGAAGCGCGTATTGAGAATGTTGAAATAATAGGCGAGGGATTCCGATATTTCCCCTCCGGCATAAAAGATTTCGGCGTTCAACCATTGAATAAACGTTTTCTCCTCCTCGAAATGGTTTAGTTTCTGCAGGCGCTGGAAAATTCGATTGGCACCGTCCAAGTCGCCCAATTGAATATAATTCCAATAGAGGGTGAGAAGGGAGATTCCTCCCCAGCTACTGTCTTGGGAGGCATTAAGGGTTGAATTCAATTCTTTTATCGAAGAGAGATAATCGCCGTTCGCCAGGAGCATTCTTCCAATTAAATACTGGCTATACGGGATGAGGGGGGAATCCTTGAATTGACTCTTGAATAATTGGAAGGTTTCCATAGAATTCTTGAAATTCCCCGACTGGTATTCACAAACCCCCGTCCTCCAGGAGGCCTCCGGAAGGAGATGATCGTTTTTAAATCGGGCAGAAAATGTTTGATAGTTATTTTTAGCTTCATCCATTCTGCCTGATCTCAGTTGTGACTCGCCCAGCCAGAATAAGGCGTATTTCAAATACTCTGGGGGAACAGATCGAGGGTTTTCCCATAGTGCCTGAAAATAAGCGGATGCCGTATCATACTGCCTTTGCTTAAAGGATACGATGCCTAACCAGAAATAAGAGGAGCGAATTAATTCATCGTTCTTGGAGTACTGAGGGACCTTTTTAAGAGTTAACACTGCGGCAGTTAATTGATCCGATGCGAATTCAAGCAGTCCTAAGAGATAATAAGAATAATCGATCTGGTCACATTTTGGAAATTTCTCAATAATCGAGATGAGAAGTTTCTTCGCCTCCTCCCAATTGCCCGACCTCGTCTCCAACTCTGCCATTCCCAAAAGGGCATAGTCCATGTTCTCGAAACGGTGGCCTTCGTTAATAATTTTTGAAAAAGCCTTCTTGGCTTCTTTTAACTTTCCATTGATCAATAGCGTCCTGCCTAAGAGATAGTAAATGTCAAAAACCTTATCGTGTTTAGGGTAAATGCTTACAAAATTCGTAAATTGTTTCTCGGCGATATCATAAAAACCGTCTTTAAAGGCGCCGATCCCCACCTGTATCAATTGTCGGTCTTCGCCCAGGTTCTTGGCGTGGGCCGCTGGAATAAAAAAGAAACCCCAGACAAAAAATCCCAGGATGAATCCAGAAACGATCTTCTTCTTCATTTTAGACGAGATTCCTTATCTCTTCTAAGGGAAAGTAACTCTTCCGGCGTATTAATATTAATGAACGAGTCTCTAAAAGGGTCTAAACAAAGGAACTCATGCTCCTCAACGACCCTGACCCTGACCATTTTATACATATCGATTATCTTATATTTTCCTTCCTCAATAATTTTTTCTATTGGCTGTAAACAATTCTTAGAATAGATGGCGTGCAACGGCTGAAGTCCGTCCTGCGTTCGGGGCACAACCACATCGTTATTTTGTATATTCTTAACCAAATACTCCACTAACGATTTCTTTATGAAGGGCATGTCACAGGCGACACAAAAAGAATACTGGAAAGAGGAGAAGAATATTCCCGTATATAAGCCTCCTAATGCGCCTTTATCTGGCATCAGGTCGTTGTAGATCTTTGAATCGAAATTCTTGAAGAACTCCATTTGGTTGGTTACGATAATCACTTCTTGAAACAATTCTTTAAATAGGTGGTAAATTCGGGTAATGATAGGGGTCCCCTCAATTTCAAGGAAGGCCTTGTTTTCTCCCATGCGGAGGCTCTTACCGCCAGAGAGAATAATCCCGGACAATGAATTCTTAGATTCCAAAGCTGTGTCCGATAAGATATATTATGTTAACTTTCAATTTTCGGCCTTGAATAACCCCTTCCACTTATCCCCCTCTTTATCTTTCCTTCTGCTTATTTCCTCAAACTCCTTCAATATCTCTTCCTGCCTTCTGGTCAAATTCTTAGGCGTTCGGACAATTACCTGAACGACTTGATCCCCCCGACCATAACCTCTCACCTTAGGAAATCCTTCCCCTTTTATTCTCAGGATTTCACCGCTTTCAATCCCTTTGGGAATAGCCAACTTTGTTGCACCATTCAGAGTGGAAACCTCGATTTCGGTTCCCAAGGCAGCCTGAGAGAGGGTGATCGGTATTTGACAAACGACATCATCTCCCTGTCTTGTGAAAAAATCGTGAGGTTCTACATAAATAAAGACAAAAAGGTCGCCAGGAGGACCTCCTCTTTGTCCCTCTTCTCCTTCGCCGCGGATTCTCAATTTAGATCCGGTATCGACACCTGGTGGGATTTTTATCTGGATCTTTCTTGTCTTTCTGAGCTTTCGGTGTCCGCGGCACTCTTTGCAGGGATGAGCTATGACGTTCCCTTCGCCGCGGCAGTGACCGCACGTGGTGCTGATTGTGAAGAATCCTTGTGACCGCGTTACCTGTCCTGTCCCCTTACAGTTTGGGCATTGGGTGGGATAAGTACCGGGTTTGGCCCCAGTTCCATTGCAGACGTCGCAAACAACATTTTTGGGTATTTCAATTTCGGTTTCTTTACCGAAGGCCGAATCGTGGAACGAGATTTTCACATCATATCTCAAATCCGCCCCCGGCCGTGCCGCTGTCCTACGTCTCCCGGTGGCCCCGAGGCCGAAAAAGTCCTCGAAGATGTCTCCAAAGGCAGAGAAGATGTCCTCGAATCCCCTGAAGCCCGTGAAGCCTGTGCCCTTCAAGCCTTCTATTCCGTAGCGATCATAAATCTCCCTTTTCTCCGGGTCTCTAAGGACTTCGTAAGCTTCCGACGCTACCTTAAACTTCTCCTCTGCCTCCTTATCACCCGGATTTCTGTCGGGGTGGTGCTGCATCGCAATTTTTCGATAACTCTTCTTTATCTGATCCTCGGTGGCATCCCTTTGGACTCCGAGAATTTTATAGTAATCTTTGTCTTCCATGGCTTGCGTAGAAAATAGACACGAATATTATGAACGAAAGCGAACTATTCGAATTCTCAATTAAATTTTATATCATCCGTAAAATTCGGTATGATTCGATTTATTCTTTATTCGTATAATCCTCAAGAATCTTCCCCGTTCTGCCTCTCTCAACGATTTCATCCATCTTTGATCCCAAATCCACGCCCAACTCCCTCATCCTTTTCTTAGCCCAAAGTCCGACATTTCTCGAATCTTTGTAATACGCATCCCCTTGGGGTTTTGAGGTGTCAAAGTTTGCCAATCTCGATCCTTCGGTTTGATGTACAGAGAACGATGAAACTAATCTATTTAGGCTTCGACCATTGCAGTACTTACACCTAACCTTACCAGCCCATTTTAAGTTGAGCAATAACTCGCTGAATTCCCTATTGCACTCATTACAGTGATACTCGTAAATCGGCATGATTACTTTCCTTTGAGTTTCTTTTTTCCCCTTTTCCTTTTGAGCGAAGCCTCGGCCTCTTTCTTGGATTTGATTTCATCCAAAGGAGCCGTGCTTTCCTCAAGATTGAATAATTTGTCACTTACGTCCGGTAATTTCGACAGGAATATTTCGTAATCTTTTTGGGCAATTATCCCGCTCTTGATGTTCTTCGCAATATTTCTCTTATCAAACTTCTTACCTTCGTCGATGTGCATACCGGTCTCCTCGGGTTTAATTATTCAAAATTAGCACACTTTCATTATCTTTTCAACCTTCTTCGTAATCTGTTGTAATCTATCGAAAATTCTGTTTTTCATTTAATTCGAAGATAAGGAAGAACAAAAAAAATGGGACTCAATCAAAAGAATGTACAAAATTGTTGACAAATTCCAAAATTGTCTATAATAATAGCTTACACTGGTCTTGGGGTAACAATAGGCCAAGGATTGAAAAAGAGGAGGGTCGTTCTGGTGGTTTTTTTCAGGCTGGTTCACCCAACTCATTTCGTCCGAAAAATATCTCAGACTGCAGCAATCAGCGGATTCATGAAGTTGTGTTTCCTTTGGATATCAATTTCCTGTCTCGATCCTAGGAGGATTGGCACTTAATGGAAAACAATAATAGAAGAGTCGTTATAACCGGAATGAGAGTAGTTGCCCCAAATGGCATTGAGATTTAATTGGGCTGGTCCCCCTCGAGTGTAATTATGGTTGGCTTTACAACTTATTCTATAGTGAAACATCGTTTAATGGATATCAACATTGTCTTTAAGAAAGGAACAACTTATATTTTTCTTTTGATACTTCTGTTTGTTCCCTCGTTTCTTCTCATTCTTATTAGTCAAAAAGTCTTTTTTGATAAAATTAGTTATCTGTTTTCAGTTGTAATTGTTGTGCTCCTCTTGTTGATCACCATTCTCTTTTACAGGATTAAGCCTCAAACAGAGAAAGCCGTCGAACAGATCCTTTTCAAGAGACGCTATGATTACCGCGAAACCTTGGTGAATTTCAGCAAGGCCATGGTTTCTATCCTCGATTTACAATCTCTTTCGAGTAAGATTATTGAAACGATTACTCAAACCATGGGAGTTGAGAAATCATCCCTATTTCTATGGAATGAGGAAAAAGGTGGTTATTCTCTATTTGAATCAAAAAATATAAAGATGACCGGTTCAACACCTCAGCTTCCTAAAGACGATCCCCTACCCCGCTATCTACAAAAAGTAAGAGAGATTATTATTCGGGAAGGATTGGCTAAATGGGCCAATGTTCCGGAATTAAATGATGTCGTCAAGGAGATGTCTCTATTGGAAGCATCTCGCATCAGATCGTTCAAGACCACCGGGGGTATATTGACGTGGAGAGCCAGTTGGAGAAGGGATCCTTCTTTTTTATCAATCTGCCGGTCAAGCAAGACCGCCTGAAGAGAAGGAAGAAAGAATCGGAAGGCCAGAAAGATATCCACAATATTGTCGAGGAACGATGAATTACCAAGAGTTGATTCATTCCCCCATCTTTCCGTCTCAGACCATTTCGCTCACCCAGAAAGCGGCCCGCAATAATGCTCCTGTTTTCATCCAGGGCGAGCGTGGGACTGAAAAAGAGCTCGTCGCCAAGATCATCCATTACACCGGCGATTGGAAATTTTATCGTTTTTATAAGATCGATTGTAAGACTCAAACAGAGGATTCATTCTCTGACCAGTTTATCCGTATCTTTAGGGAAAACAACTTCGGGACCATTCCGGCCACGGTTTACTTAAAGGAAATCGGGGAGCTGGGACAATCCAGCCAGTCAAGGTTGTTGGACCTGATCGAAGAAGGTTTTCTCCAGAACGGTGCCGAGAGCAAGGTCATCAAGAATCTCAGATTCATTTCATCCTCTTCAGAAAATTTGAGGGAGAAGGTTACCCAGGGCACATTTTCGGAGGATTTGTACCATCGAATAAATACGCTATCGGTCTGTCTCCCTCCCCTGAGAGACCGTGTCAAAGAGATTTCAAAGATTGCTCAATATATTTTGGAAGAATACTCTAAAAAAATGAAGACAGGAAAGGTGGAAATCGCCGACAACGTTTTAAAATTATTCCAAAACTATTGGTGGCCGGGGAACCTCAGAGAGATGGAGCAAGTTATCGTTCGAAGTGCAATGTTTTCCGAAAGCAAGGATCTGACGGAGAAGGACCTCCTCTTCGAAACTGAAAATGAAAGTGAATCGTTTATCACTTTTCTGAAAAAGGCCCATGCGATGTCAGCCGAATCAAAACCCCAAAGCTTTCCATCCGAGGAGAATACCAATATTTTATCGCTTTTTTTGATTGAGTTGGTTCATCGTATTAAGAATCCCTTAGTCTCCATCAAGACCTTTACTCAGCTCTTGCGGGAAAAGTTCAGCGACGGGGAATTCAGAGAGCATTTTTACAGGATTGTTACCGAAGATATCGGAAAGATCGATTCCGTCCTGAACCATCTTCTTACCTACATCAAAATAAATACCCCCATTGAGAAAAAGGATACGGTGCACTTCATCCTCGAGGAAATTCTAAAGAGGCACGAAGGACAGCTGCAGGAGAGAAACATAAAGATATTTAAGAATTTTGAAAAGGATCTTCCGGAAACGACCGTTCACGAGGAGCAGTTGAGATATGTCTTAGACGCTCTTCTTCAATACGCCCTCCCTTCTATTCCTCCCAGCGGGAGCATTGGATTCTTGACCAAGTCCTTTGACGGGAGAACAGAAGCTAATGAGGGCAATCAATCCCAAAAGAAACATGGAAGATACATCGAAATATTGATCGTCTTCACGGGTTACAGGAAGCCTGTTGAACAATTTGGGTCCGTGTTGGGAATCCCTGCTCTTCAAAAAGAAGAAGCCGTTGAATTGGAACTGCGCCTGATCAAGGAAATTATTCAAAAGAATCAGGGGATGATGAAATTCGAAGTGAATGAGAAGAAACCGAGGACCATTGTTTCCTTGAAATTTCCAATTGAAAGAAGGAAATTAATATATTATCAACCAGAAGCTGTCTAGGGGGCTTTGAGGACTGCGGTTGGCCACCCACAAACATGAACATGGTCCCTCACGCGAGATGAGGCAACCAGTCTGGTTGGATCGTCAAACGGTTACGGGTGAGAACCCTCGTATCCTAGCCCCAAGAAGCTTATTTTCTAAATAATTAGAGAATTCTGGACTTTTTCAGGAACCTCATAAGGTGGAGATAATGTCGAAGAGCGAGAAAATGAAAAGTGTTTTAGTCGTCGATGACGAGGTCGGTGCCAGGGAATCTCTCAAGATGGTCTTGAAGAACGATTATGAGGTGTTTTTAGCCAAGGACGCCGAAGAAGCGTTTCTCCAGGTCAAATTGCACTCGCCCGACGTTATCCTCCTGGATATCATATTGCCCGACCTGGACGGGCTGAAAGTTTTAGAGAGGATCAAACAGAATGACCCGGATATTATTGTGATCATGATTACGGCCACGAAGACGGTGAAGACGGCCGTCGAGGCGATGAAGCTCGGTGCCTATGATTACGTGACCAAGCCATTTGATATCGACGAGTTGCGTCTCATCATCAGCCGGTCCTTATCCACCAAGGCCTTGGAGCAAGAGGTCAAATATCGTCGGGAAGAAATGGATAAAAGTTTCGACTTCGGGAATATCATTGGTAAAAGCAAATTGATGAAAGAAATTTTCAAGGTGATCAAACAAATCGCTGACTCGAGATCCACTGCTTTAATCATGGGAGAAAGTGGAACTGGGAAGGAACTGATTTCGCGGGCGATCCATTATAATAGCAATCGGAAGAGCTATCCCTTTGTAACCATTAACTGCGCGGCCATTCCTGAGACTCTGATTGAGAGTGAACTCTTTGGACACGAGAAAGGGGCCTTCACCAACGCCATAGAGAAGAAATTGGGCCGCTTCGAGGTCGCTCACCAAGGGACCCTCTTCCTCGACGAGATCGGTGAATTGAGTTTAGCAACCCAGGCCAAAATTCTGAGGTTTCTGGAAGAAAGAGAATTCAACCGGGTCGGAGGTTCAAAGACGATCAAAGTCGATGTCAGGCTGATCACGGCGACCAATAAAGATTTGAACCAGATGATCAAGAAGGGAAGCTTTCGCGAAGATCTCTATTATCGAATCAATGTTGTTCCCATCACGATCCCCCCTTTAAGGGAAAGGAAAGAGGATATCCCAATACTCATCGATCATTTCGTTAAGAAATTCAACCTTGAAAACAATAAGAATGTCAAAGGAATTAGTAAAGAGGCTTTGGAATTGATGATGCAATATGAATGGCCTGGGAATATTCGGGAATTGGAAAATTTGATCGAGCGCGTGATCGCCTTAACATCCAATGACTATATTCCATTGAACGAATTGCCTCTTTCTTTTAAAAATATCCCAAAAATTAACGGATTAAAAGAGTCTATTTTAGACGGAAAGGTCTCTTTTCTGGAGGCGGAAGAAGAGTTCGAAAGGGAAGTGATTTTAGACGCCCTTAGAAGGAGCAATTATGTCCAATCTCATGCCGCGGAAATCTTAGGAATTAGCCGTAGGATTTTAAAATACAAAATGGATAAATTAGGCATTAACCAGAGTAAGTTTAAAGACTATTAAAATCGTAACAAAATTGTTACCTTCCGTTCAATTTTGAGAAATATGGCGCCGGCCGCTTCCTTCTAAGTCCTAGCCCTTCAAATTACGTAATAATTCGTCTTAAATTCCCATGAGTTGCTAATCTAATGAACGAAATGTCTTGCCATTACATATGGCAAACTTTTTGCTTCATTGTAGTTCTCATTCGATTCTCATCTTGGACTTTGAAGGGGAGCCAATGGAAACCAAAGTGAACGCGCCAAACATTCTCATCGTCGATGACGAGATTGGGCCGAGAGAATCTTTGAGGATGGTGTTAAAGCCAAACTATAACGTCTATGCCGTTGAAAACGGATACGCCGCAATTCAGATGATTCAGCAGGTTGAAATGGACGTTTTGACATTAGACCTTAAGATGCCCGGAATCACAGGGATCGATACCCTCAAAGAGATTCGAGCGATTGACCCTGATGTCATGGTCATCGTTATCACAGGATACGGAACGCTAAAAAGCGCGATCGAGGGCATTCGCTACGGTGTCTTTGATTACATCCCAAAGCCTTTTAACGTCCCCGAAATTTTGTCCATTATTGATAAATCAATTCAACGACGAAAATTGAATCGAAAGGTGAAAGAAATTCTTGACGACTGTTTCAATCAACAACTGCTCAGAGAACCTCCTGCCGATTCTGATCTCCCTCCCCGTAGGGAGAGAAAGGAAATCACCAATAGTAAATGGGATGAGATCAACCTTTCAGATACCCAGAGCTGTTTGGAATTTGCGAAGGTTCTCGCCTATACCCTCGAGGAAAAGGACCCTTACACCTCGGGCCATTCAGAACGGGTCTGTTACTATTCAGATTTCATTTCCAAACACCTCTCCTTTTCACCCAAAGAACGGAGTGAGCTCCAGATCGCCTCTTATCTCCATGACATCGGAAAGATCGGTATCAGTAATCGGTTCATCAATAAAAAGGGAACCCTGACTCCAACAGATTGGGTTATCATTAAACAGCACACCAAGAAATCGATTGAACTCTTAATTCCATTAAACCTTTCGGCTAACATCCTTTCTTATATTCAGCACCATCATGAACGTTATGACGGAACAGGTTATCCTGACGGCTTGGCAGGGGAACAAATCCCGTTGGGGGCGAGAATCATCGCCATCGCCGATTCCTATGACAGCATGACCTCTGACCGCCCGTATCGAAAACCTCTCACCAATGGAGATGCGAAGAATGAAATACTGAAGAATTCCGGAAAACAATTTGACCCCAATTTAGTTTCTCTTTTCTTGGATGTCTTGAAGGAAATGGAGGAGGCCTTTCTGGTGAAAGATCACCTGAGGGTCCCTGCGAACGCATTTTAGAATAGCCCAGGAGATTTCTATGAACCAGCTCATCCGCTGCAAGAATTGCGATGAAATTTTCATGAAAACGCCGTTTGACCAGTCTCCCGAATACACCTTCGACTCTCGTCGGTCCACTGAGACTTTTCGAAGTATTGAAACAGATGATTATCAGGACTTCTTGACCAATCATCGAGGACATCAATTAGAAAATTTAGAAGTCCTTGAAGATTCCTTTGTCAGCGAAAAGACCTACGCCGAACCTGTCAAGACTTCTTTCTTTAAAGCAACCAACGGGAAAGAAAAGTTTTTGATCAAAAAATTTAGAGAGAAGATTGACGAACCGCTAAAATACCTCTTGATTCACGGAGACTATTCTCTAAAGTGCGCTGGCATCAAAATTCAATCCAAAGAGATCTCCAAACAATTAAAGAGAGAACTGAGCCCTCCCCTTTCCCAGGACAAAATCGATGCGTTCCTTAAATTGTGTCATACAATCGCGGAAAACATCGAGATCGAGGGTTTGGAAAGGATTCCCGAGGAATCTTCCCATCCTCTGGAAATCTATTACAAAATAGACGACCTCCATTTGGTGTATTTGCTGAGGAATTGCCGCAATATTTTCAAGGGACAAGAATATTCAGCAGTTGAGGAGTTCGTTCACCGACATAAGGATGACGGGGTTTTGTTGTTGAAAGCGACCTATCAAATCCGACTGACCGAAAGAGTGAAGCCAACCAAGAGGGCGATTCCAGCCTCCATGCCTTTGAAGAAAGTTGAAATTATCGGGAAAAAATAAACATTCCTCTTTCTCCTTCCCTGCCTCCCTTTTTTTAAACAAATTGACATTCATATTGGGATCGGTTATTTTTAATTTGCTGATTTTATTCCCTTTTATGGAGCTAGGATATGGTTTTTCCTTTTTCCAGCCAAACATCATTTAATATTTCAATGGTCATCTACCTTTTTTGCTTTTTGGGATATCTCATCTTTGCGGCCTCACGAAATAAAACGATCGGAACTCTCTCCACCTTCCTGCTGATTGCCGGCCTCGTCATCCATTCGGGCGGCCTTCTTGCACGTTGGCTGGAGACACATCAGACGGGTTATGGCTATGTTCCACTGTCCAATATGTACGAATCGCTGATCTTCTTTTCCTGGACCATTGTCTTGATCTATCTGATTCTCGAATTTAAGTACCAGCAGAAAATCGTAGGGATTTTTATCACCCCCTTTGCTTTTTTGGCGATCGCTCTGACCTCCATTGTCCCCGGCATAGACGCAAAGATCACGCCCTTGATGCCTGCCCTCAAGAGCAACTGGCTGGCCATCCATGTGACGACGTGCTTTTTTGGATATGCCTCTTTTGCCGTATCGTTCGGGGTCAGCGTCCTCTATTTAATTCGGGACAGAAAAGGCTCGCCTAAGGAGGGAGGTTCAAAATGGCTGCCTTCAACCCCTGTCCTGGACGAGATCAATTACAAATCCATCGTGATCGGTTTCCCCATGTTGAGCCTGGGGATCATTACAGGCGCTGCTTGGGCCAATTATGCCTGGGGAAGCTACTGGAGTTGGGATCCCAAAGAGACATGGTCCCTCATTACTTGGTTTGTTTACGCTGCTTTCTTACATGCTCGATTTACTAAAGATTGGAGGGGAAGAAAGGCTGCGATTCTATCGATTGTCGGATTTGCCGCAGTCTTATTTACCTATTTTGGGGTCAATTATATCATTTCGGGGCTCCATAGTTACGCTTAACGACGATGAACTAAGAACGATAAACAGTTGATGGTTCATCGTTCATTGTTTATGGTTCATTGTATATCGTCCGTCGTTTGTCTTATAGCCGATAAAGTTCCTCGTCATACATGTGAACCCAGTTCTTCTTTAAGATCAGCATGGCTTCGGCCATTTTATCCACGCCTACAATGAGTACCGTTTTTTCCCCCGTTCCAAGGCAGGTGTAAAGATAATTGACATTGATGGAAACTTCCCTAAGGGGTTTCAGAATAGCGTTTAGACCTCCCGGATGATTAGGCGTTTCCACCGCTAACACGTCGGTTATTTTTATCGAATATCCGTGACTCTTTAAGACATTCGCTGCTTTTTCAGGATCGTTCGCCACAAATCGAATGGCACTGATATCTGCGGTATCGGCAACGCTCAAGGCGATGATATTGATCCCGTTTTCACCTAAATATTCACTCACTTCGGAGAGTTTCCCGGGAACATTTTCCAGGCTGACGGAGATTTGTCTAACCGGCATGGCACCCTTCCTCCCGTATCATTCCAGAAAGTCGTATCCCAATTGCATGGCAGACTTATTTGATTTCAATACCGCCGGATTTCGGTTTCCAAACGTATCTTTCAAGACACGAGCCATCGTATCCAAGGAAACCAGACCAGACTTCTTAACGAAAGCTCCCAACATAATCATGTTTGCGACTTTATTCCCGGGGAATTTTTTTGCCAGGTCGTTGATTGGAATTTCAAAGATCTCCAAGTCTCCCCGAACAGGCCTTGATTCGATCATGCTCGAATTCAAGAGGATGGTTCCTCCTGATTGGACCTGGTTCTGAAATCGAAATAACGATGGGTTATTCATGAGTACGGCGAACTCGGGCTCCGAAGCCACTGGCGAGGCAATCTCCTCCGTGGAGACGACAACGGTGCAATTGGCAGTTCCTCCCCGCACCTCGGCCCCGTAAGAAGGCAAACAGGTGACGTTTTTCTCCTCATACATACCCGCTGTCGCCAGAAGGTATCCCATCATGATTACGCCCTGCCCGCCAAATCCGGAAAAAATTGTTTTAATGAGCATCTCTTTTATCTCCGGTTATATCCTTTAAAACGCCGAGTGGGAAATGGACGGCCATTACCTCGTCAATCCATTTGCAGGCTTCAACAGGCTCCATCTTCCAGTTGGTAGGACATGGGGATAACACCTCGATGAGCGAAAATCCGTGTCCCTCCATTTGAACGCGAAAGGCCTTCGCAATTGCCTTTTTCGTCCTTAAAATATTAGCAGGGCTGTTGACGGCTGTCCTTTCAATGTACGCACTTCCCTTGGCAATGGCCAGCATTTCACTGAGATTGACAGGAAACCCATCCCTTCTTTGTTTCCTCCCCCCAGGAGATGTCGTGGTGGCCTGACCCAGGATCGTTGTCGGAGCCATCTGCCCGCCCGTCATTCCATAGACCCCATTGTTGACAAAAATGGTTGAAAAGTTCTCTCCTCGAGCGGCGGCATGAATCGTCTCGGCTGTTCCTATGGCAGCAATATCGCCATCCCCTTGGTAAGTAAAAATGACCCGATCCGGCAGCACCCTTTTCATCCCAGTGGCCAAAGCCGCCCCTCTTCCATGGGATGCCTCTCCCATGTCAATGTCAAAATAGAGGTAGGCCAATACGGCACACCCTGCCGGGGGAATACCAATGATTTTTTCCTGAAGGTTCATCTCGTCGATGACCTCTCCGATGATTCGATGAAGGATGCTGTGGCCGCATCCCGGGCAATAGTGAAAGGGAGTTTTCTTGATGGATTTCGGTCTTGAGAATATCTTTTTCACGGGGATTATCCTAATTTTTTCTGATAGTAGTAGCTAGAGATCACCCTCGAAATTTCTAATGGAGTGAGAACGATTCCTCCCGGTCTACCATAAAAATGGACCTCTCCATTTCCTTCGAGTGCCAATTTGACGTCCTCCAGCATTTGCCCCATATTCATTTCGAATACAAAAAAGTGTCTTACCTTTTTCGTCAATTCCTTGATGGCCTTATAGGGAAAAGGCCATAGAGAAATGGGCCGGATAAGCCCCACTTTTAACCCCTCATCCCGCATCCTCTTGATTGCTCCTTTTGCGATTCTGGCCGCAATCCCAAAGGCAACCACCATCAATTTAGCGTCATCACCAAAGGAGGTCTCCCAGATCACTTCTTCTTTGATAATCCTTTCGTATTTCCTCATCAATTTCCAGTTATGCTCCTCTTCCTCAAAGGGGTCTAAAAGGAGCGATCGAATAAATCGACTGGGTCTTCCTTTGGCGCCTGTCAAGATCCAATCTTTGTGGGGTAATTTCTTTATCTGAACCTCGGGGGGTAACGCAATAGGTTCCATCATCTGTCCAAGCATCCCGTCACCAAGGATCACAACAGGAGTCCTGTATCTGTCGGCAAGATCGAATGCTTTGTAGGTCAAATTGACAAGTTCTTGGCACGAGTTGGGAGCAAGCACAATGGTGCGATAATCTCCATGCCCCCCTCCCCTTGTTGCCTGAAAATAGTCCGATTGGGCAGGAGCAATGTTACCCAGGCCTGGGCTTCCCCGGGTCATGTTGACAATGACGGCCGGCAGCTCTAAAGCGGCGAGGAAGGAAATCCCTTCTTGTTTGAGGCTAATTCCCGGGCTTGAGGAGGAAGTCATCACTCTTCCACCGGCCATGCTGGCACCGATGACCATGTGGATCGAGGCGATCTCGCTTTCCGCTTGAATGAACACCCCATCCTCCAGTTTGGAGAGCCTCTCGGACATATATTCGGGAACTTCATTCTGCGGGGTAATTGGGTATCCAAAATAGTAACGGCATCCCGCACGAACCGCCGCTTCTGCAAGGGCATGATTTCCGCGCATTAAGACTTTAGGCACGATACACCTCGATCGCAATCTCAGGGCATGAAATGGCACAGAGACCACATCCCGTACATTTTCTCCCTTCTTTTTTTGGATGTTTTTCAATAAAAGAGGCAGAGTAGTAGCCCTTTTGATTCATTCGATCAGAAGATTCTATTAATCGATGAGGGCAGACAGAAATGCATAACTTACAATCTTTACACAATTCGGAATCGATTTCGATCATCCCTGACGCCAAAGCTCTCCTCCAAATAATCCCCCCCTTTACTAAAAAAAGGGGGCATTTGTAATATCTTGACCAACAAAACAATTTATTATAAAGTTTAATATCATTAAAATCAATGCCTTTAGAGGTTGCATTGGCTCCTCCACTAAAACGCTTGGACAGGGAACAAAAGCGCTTAATTATGATCGGAGGAAAAGGAGGTGTCGGAAAAACCACCTGTGCCTCTGCGATCGCCCTCCATTTCTCCCATCAGGGGAAAAAGACTCTGATCATTTCGAGCGACCCTACTCCTTCCCTTTCAGACATTTTTGAGATGGAGATTGGCGATCAAGAGAAACCGATTAAACATACGAAAAATCTATATGGAATCGAGATCAGTTCTGATGTAGTCTTGAAAAAATGGAAGGATCGGTTTGGACCAGAAATCTATGAAGTCGTATCCTCTTTTACTTCACTCGATTATGATTTTGTTGACTATATCGGTGGGGCGCCAGGGATCGAAGAAGAATACATGCTCAACTACATTCTTGAGTTAGTCGAAGGTGCGCAATATGATTTAGTCGTCTGGGATACGGCCCCCGCTGGCCACACCCTGAGGCTTCTCCATCTTCCTCAGATATTTCTCAAACATCTTGAGGCGGCTACTAAATTTTATATGAACCTATATAGTTACTTTGAAAAGTTAAAGGAAAGTGTGAAGTTAAAAAAGGGCAAAAAATCTCTCTTAGAAATTATTAGCGGATGGGAGGATTTGGCGGAAAAGGTTGTCAATTTTATTCGGGATCCTCAAAAATCCGACTTCATTATTGTAACCATACCCGAGGCTCTTGGCGTGCGACAGACGGAGAGGATCATTAAAGACTTTGATGAATACCAACTTAAGGTCAACCATCTCATTGTCAATTATGTGATTCAGGAGGCGGACTGCAGTTTTCATAAGATAAGAAAAGAGATGCAGCAGCACTACATTCAGACATTGAAAAGTCAATATTCTCACAAAATTGGCTTGATAGAGCTCCCTCTTATGCCGCAAGAGATCAAAGGTGTGGAGAGGATTAACAAAATCTCAGAGATTCTTTTTAAGGAGGTATAGAGATGACGATTCTTTCTAATCGGGCAAAGAGTTTAAGGCCTTCCCCTACCCTTGCCATCAATGCGAAGGCAAAGTCGATGCAGGCTCAGGGTATCCGTGTCATCAGTTTTGGCGCGGGGGAACCGGATTTTGATACGCCTGAAAACATTAAACAGGCCGCGAAGAAAGCCCTTGATGAGGGTTTTACCAAATACACCGCTGTTGGAGGCATTGATGAGTTAAAAGACGCAATCATCATGAAATTCCAGAGAGATAGCGGCTTATCCTATAAAAGGTCTGAAGTTTTAGTTTCTTGCGGAGGAAAGCATTCCTTCTACAATCTGGCGCAGGCTATCTTCGATCAGGGGGATGAGGTGATTATTCCGGCTCCCTACTGGGTCTCATATCCTCCTATGGTGGCGCTGGCAAACGCGAGGCCGGTTATTGTGGAAACGACGGAGATAAATGAGTTTAAGGTCACCCTTGAGGATTTAAGCAAGGCAGTCACATCAAAAACCAAGGCATTGGTCGTCAATAGCCCATCCAATCCTACGGGAAGTGCTTATACAAAGAGAGAATTGGAAAAAATTGCGGATATGGCGATTTCGAAAAACTTTTTCGTCATCTCGGATGAGATCTACGAGAAGATTGTCTATGATGGTTTCAAGTTCACAAGCATTGCCTCTCTGGGTGGGGAGATGAAGAAAAGAACGATTATTGTCCATGGCGTTGCCAAAACCTATGCTATGACAGGTTGGCGAATTGGCTATACGGTTGGAGCCGAAGAGATTATCTCGGCGATGAACAATATCCAGAGCCAAAGCACGTCCAACCCTACCTCCATTGCCCAGAAAGCCTCTGTAGAGGCCCTCATCGGTCCGCAGAATGAGGTAGAAAAAATGGTTTCTGCCTTTGCTCAGAGGCGGAACTACATTGTGGATCGGTTAAACAAAATGCCTGGGGTTTCTTGTTATAAGCCGGCGGGGGCCTTCTATGTTTTCCCAAACTTTTCCTCTTATTATGGAAAGTCTTATCAGGGGAAGAAGATTGAAAACTCCACACACCTGGCTGATTACTTCTTAGATGTGGCCAGGGTCGCGATTGTCCCGGGAGTTGAGTTCGGAGCCGATCCTTTTGAGAGGCTTTCTTTCGCTACGTCCATGGAAAACATCAAAGAAGGATTGGATCGCATTGAGGAGGGGCTTAGAAAGCTTGGTTGAAATAGTCTCTTAATATGGACCGGTGGTCAAAGGCGATCTGATCAGGGAGGTTCGATTCATTAAACATTCCAATTTCAAGGGCGTCATCCTTAGCTTGAGGAATTCCCTTAGCTTCCGCAATATAAACTGTTGAAATACTGTGGTGTCTCGGATCTCGCTTTGGATCAGAATAAGTATGAAATTGTCTTACTAATTTTACATCCAGGCTGGTTTCTTCTTTTGCTTCCCTGACAGCAGCGTCTTCCAAGGATTCTCCATAATCTGCAAATCCTCCCGGGATAGCCCAACCATGGGGTGGGTTCTTACGCTTGATGAGCACGACTCCCTTTGATTCGATCTCAATGATGATGTCAACCGTTGGGATCGGATTTTGGTAGACTTCGATCTCTTCCTTGCATTTTGGACATCGAATGGTTTTTTTTGCCATCCTATTCACCCGCTTGCAGTAGAACTTTAGACCTCGGGGCTGTCAGAAGAAAAGCGCCCCTGGCCCGACTCGAACGGGCGACCTGCGGATTAGGAATCCGTTGCTCTATCCACCTGAGCTACAGGGGCCTTTGTATTTTCAAGGAGTTGCAACTCGTCCTTTTTATCCAGCCTCAATCTT
>DASPPQ010000027.1:0-43152 GCA_035625415.1 Thermodesulfobacteriota bacterium | reverse complement strand
GAGAGAAGAGAGAACCCAACGAGAGTAACGAAGGACTCTATCATGAATTGGGGGAAATCGCTTTTAGGAGATAATACGGATAGCAAGAACATGTTTTTCAAGCAGGTAGCAATAGACAGGCTTACAGGTAGGATGCTTTGGGTTGATCTGCCTTTGGATAACAATAGAATAAACATTAAGAAAATCAGCAAACATTCCATCGTCAAAGAGCAAAGGCAAGGTAAGAAACGGCTCTGGTTTTTTTAATTTCTTCTTTGTGAAAAAGTGATTCTAGAACCTTCCTTCAAGCTAAAAGATTTATCTGGAATCAATAAGATCGGAAAATCTTTTTCACATTTTTACAGAAGGTGTTCGAGACTTTTGTGTAAACCTCTTTCCTTTTGAACTTCCACCAAAATCTTGATGTTTGCGAAAGATAGAGTAGTTATTAGAGCTTATGATGATAGCCGAGGCTCGGCACAGAAAATGCTAGTAAGAAGGTGCTGAGGAAGAAGTCCAGAAAGGGAGTAAAGGATAACGTATGGTTGGTTACGAACTATACTGCGGGCGGGACCCAAAAGGTTATGAGTTGATCGGGGTGCCGCCGGAAAGGAGAAACGGCCCTCAGTGAATAACCAAGAAATCGGTTTTGAATTGGGGGCAAAAATATTTTGCTATCGAGCTGAACATCGATGATATGTGCTTTATTGAAGTAGAAATAGATGGGGAGACAATCCCTCTGGAAATTTGATTTTCTGTAGTTTCGAACTATTCAATTTGGCATAGGATGCTTTTCCCAGGGCGGCGGTTGATTCCGCTTCTCTTCATGTAACTTTTCTTTCAAAGCACCTTCGGGGGGTGGATTAGGGAAACCCCCCGCCAACTAAGCTAAAAGGGGGAGGGCCGGCAGTGACTCTGCCCTTCCTTATGTCCATTTCAATTCATGATCCTCAATCCATAGATGCTAATCCGACGTAATTGGTAAATGAGCTAAAAACCTTCTTTCTCGAGATTTCCTTCCCAAAATCTTGTTTTTGGCCCTTTTCTTAAGGATCCAATATTACAAACGAAAATCGTTCAAATGATTTGGTCGTCTTGGGTTCCAAGGAGCCCGGTGTTAATTACTCCTATTTAATCCCTGTACAATGTTGGCGCCAAAATACATCCTTTTTGTTCATTAAATACAGTGTTTGCCCCATTTCCTTTGAAATCACCGTATGATTATGATTCATCATCCACCATCATTTTTCATCACAATTGTTCATTTATCATCGACTTGAATATTGGAGAGTTATTGGATGCATAATAAAGCAAAAGCGCAAATAGACATGAGGAACCACTCATTGAAACGAGAGGTTTCATTTTTGCATGTCATGCAAAAAATGAGAAAAGAAATGGACCTGGCGTGGAAGGACTTCTTTGAAAAGAATCCGGGCAAGAACAAGGAAGACATTTGGCGACGGCTTGAAGAGCGGTTGAGAAGCAAACAAATTCGAAGGATAGGGACAAGGAAGCATATGCATTGAGGAGGGCAGAGAAAATTGCGCCATGATTCTTAAACGAAGAATTTGGTGGGAACCCGTTCCTGGAGCAAGCAGCTACGTAGTATATGTAAGCAAGGACAGAACAATTTTTGAACCCGACAGTTTTTCCTGGGAGACAACACCGACGATAATTTCAAAATTGGTCATTGGGAAGACCAAATTGATCATTCCAGATGATTGGCCTGAGTTCCCTATAGAATCGGGAACTTATTATGTCGGAATTACGTCCAGAGATGACTTAGGGAATCAAAGTGACCCGATTATCGGGGATTCCCAGTCATTTTGACTGAGAATGGGCTTCTTGACTTAATTCACGATATATCTTTTCTGTCGTTGGGGTGGGGATTCCCAGTTTTTTCCCAAGATCGATAATGGTGCCGCCGAAAAGTTCCAGCTCGCTTCTGCCTTTTTTCTGGCAGATATCTCTCTGTAAAGAGGTTTGTGTATCCCGAGGAAACATCGCCGCCTTCTTGAGAGAAAGCTCCACAATTCCATCGGGCAGGCTGATGTTTCTCTTCGAAGCAATGGAGCAGACTTCGTTCATAATTCCCGCCGCCTCTTCTTTTAGCGAAGGTTCCTCCAAAATTTCTCCGATAGTTCGATCATAGTGAGCCGAGACCAGGCCGAAACTGGCTATAAAAATATACTTCTCCCAGATGGCCGGATTTGCATCTTCCTTCCACTCATGATCAATCGAAGATTTTTCAAAGACCCTGAATATTTCATAGGGAACATAATCAGGATGGTCGGGATCTTTCCCAAAGATGACCTTTCCCGGTTTTCCAATATGGACGACGCCCCCCGGTTCTTCAATATGGGCAGAAATATAGACACAGGCTGGAAGAATGATTCTGGTCTTAATTTTTTTACGGATTCTTTCCTGAATGTCTGCCCCGTTGAGAGGAGCCAAAATAATAGTGTTCTCTTTTACGTAATCTTTAATGAAGGCAGTGGCGTCCGTAAGATCATACCCTTTCACGCAAATCAAAAAGATGTCGATGGGGGGAAGATCACTCATGTTCCCTGTAGCGAGCGTTGGTCTACAAATAACCCCTCCGTATTCGGGCGATTTAAGGAGGAGTCCGTTTCGCGTGATCGCCTCCAGATGCCTCCCTCGGGCTACAAAAAAGACCTGGGCAAGAGAGTCGGAATTTGGAGGGAAGGCATGGGCTAATTTTCCTCCGAAATACCCTCCGACACCGCCCACACCTACGACACAAACATTTAGACTACTCATCATCTTTCCATTTCCTTTCGCAAAAGAACCTCTTCCAAACGATTCTCAAAGCGCTGATCATCCGACGATGTTCTCTTCTTCGGCCCTCTTGTTCTGCCGCCACCTCGGCGGATTTTCGCCTTGACCTCCCGCTCCTCCAACAAAACCCCGATCTTTTCCGGATCAAACTCCCGACCCATCGGGCTCAGAGATTTCGCTTTCTTTCCCAGTACCATAGCTGCCAGTCCCCAATCCCCTGTAACGATGATATCCCCCGCTTTGGTCAAATTCATTATTTTCATATCTGCTTCCTGAAAACCGTCTCCTACCACAATCGAGTGATCTGATTCGATACGGTGGTTGAAACTGGCTACCGTCCAAACCGGGACATTATATTTGCGCCCAAGCCTCATGCAACTCTGTAAAACGGACTTGGGGCAGGCATCGGCATCTATCAAAATCTTCATAGGATCGAAGGATAAATTACCTTTCCAGGAGATTGTTTACGGAACAAGCCTTGATCTTTCCTTAAAGAAAGATTTTTACTTTAATACTACCATGAACAAAGGCAAGGTGTCCCCATAAATTGATCTAATAAAAAAGGGCAGAATCAATTGCCTCTGCCCTTCCATCGAAATCCACTCTCCCTTTTTTATTAAGGAAGGGGGGGATTATGATTTATTCATCAGATATTCATGAATCGAATTGGCCGCTTTTCTTCCCGCTCCCATGGCCAGGATCACAGTAGCTGAACCTGTCACGATATCTCCTCCTGCCCAAACTCGGGGCTTGGTCGTCTTTCCTGTTTCAAGGTTTGCAACAATATAACCTCTCTTGTTTAACTCCAGGCCCGGCGTCTGTGTGGGAAGAAGCGGGTTGGCGCCGGCGCCAATGGCCACCACTGCCAAATCACACTCCAATTGAAATTCTGAACCCTTTATGGGAACCGGTCTGCGTCTCCCTGATTCGTCGGGCTCTCCCAGTTCCATCCGAAGGCATTCCACACCGGTGACCCAACCGTTATCGTCTCCCAAAAATCTTGTGGGAGCGGTGAGAAGATAGAATTGGACCCCTTCTTCCTCTGCATGGTGGACCTCTTCGATACGAGCCGGCATCTCATCCCTCGACCGGCGGTAGATGATTCGAACGGTGTCGGCTCCTAATCGCAGAGCTGTCCTGGCTGAATCCATAGCCACATTTCCTGCTCCGAAGACCGCCACATTTTTTCCCCTGGCAATCGGCGTGTCATATTTAGGAAAAAGGTATGCTTTCATCAGATTGGACCGTGTCAAATATTCATTGGCTGAATAGATGCCGCAATAGTTTTCCCCGGGAACGTTCAAGAACTGGGGAAGCCCTGCCCCTAAGCCTAAGAAGGCAGCGTCGTATTCTTTAAGCAGTTCGTCAACGGTCTCAATTCTTCCGATGACACAGTTACACTCCACCTTCACACCCAATCGCTCCAAATAGTTGACCTCCGACTGGACGATGTTCTTGGGAAGACGAAATTCTGGAATACCGTAGATCAGAACGCCTCCGGTTTTATGGAGGGCTTCAAAGATCGTGACCTCATGTCCTTTAAGGATAAGGTCCCCTGCCAGGGTCAAGCCTGCCGGTCCGGATCCCACGACCGCCACTTTTTTACCAGTTGCAGGAACTTTCTCAGGAATCGTGACCTCCCCTTTTGTCCTCTCCCAATCCGCAGCAAACCTCTCCAATCTGCCGATAGCAACGGGTTGGTCCTTTTTCCCAACGATACACACCTTTTCACACTGATCTTCTTGAGGACAGACGCGTCCGCATACGGCAGGAAGACTATTCCGTTCCTTCAATTTCCGGGCAGCACCGGCGAAATCGCCCTCCGAAATAAGTTTGACAAAGGCCGGGATCTCGACTTCCACGGGGCACCCCTCAATGCATTTCGGTTTCTTGCATTGAAGGCAGCGACTCGCTTCCAACTGGGCCAATTCGGGTGTGTACCCAAAAGGGACCTCATCAAAATTCCGTGCCCTCACCTTAGGTTCCTGCTCAGGCATTTTCTGCCTTGGGACTTTTTGTTTTTTTTCTTTCTCCTCTTTTTCTGCCATTTCAAACCCCCTTATTTCCCTGCCGCCGTGAATTGTTCCATGGACACCTTCTCCTCTGTGAGATAGGCCCTTTGCCGTTTCACCAGCTCATCATAGTCAACCTCGTGGCCGTCAAATTCCGGGCCATCCACGCAGCAAAATTTCGTCTTTCCTCCCACCGTCACCCGGCAGGCTCCGCACATCCCTGTCGCATCTACCATGATGGGATTCAAACTCACCATCGTCTTGACACCGTACTCCTTTGTCAATTTGCATAAAAACTTCATCATCGGGACAGGGCCGATCCCTACGATCAGCCTCACATCTTTCTGCTCATCCAAAA
Organism: Thermodesulfobacteriota bacterium; assembly: GCA_035625415.1. Classification (GTDB taxonomy): domain Bacteria; phylum Desulfobacterota; class BSN033; order BSN033; family UBA1163; genus UBA1163. The sequence continues at coordinate 38,004 of DASPPQ010000027.1, read as the reverse complement.
TCTTACGGAGGACATCGGTCACAAACCCGTGATGGCCATAACTCCCGTCATCCGTCGTTACCCTCAAATCGTGGCTCGCCGCCTTCATTTCGTCCTCTAAGATCAGAAGGTCTTTCGTTCGAGCACCAATGATGGCGATCACATGGTTTCCCGCCTCTTTGTAAGCTTTGGTAATCGGGTACATCACAGCCACACCTGTTCCCCCTCCCACGCAGATGACCGTTCCAATTTTTTCAACATGGGTCGGCTTTCCCAAGGGACCGATGATATCTTGGATGGAATCGCCTACGTTGAGAGTTCTCAGGAGAGCGGTGGACTTTCCGACGACTTGAAAGATCAAGTCGATCGTCCCGGCGGCTGGATCTGTTCCCCCCATTGTCAGGGGAATTCTCTCGCCCGTTTCGTTGACTTTTAATACGACAAACTGTCCTGGCTTTGCCTTCCGAGCGATTCTGGACGCCTCTACCTTAAAGTGGCATACTGTTTTTTCGGCCATTTCTCTTTTGTACGTAATCGTATGCACTCTCCCTTCTCCTTTCTGAAAAATTTTTCCCGGGGTTTATCCTACAGATATTAGTCATATAAATGAACCGAGTTTAAATGTCAAACTTTTATTATAGCTAACATTTCTGGAGGTTCCTGGGTTTTTATGGTCATATAAGTTTCTATAAGATTCAGAGAAGATGACGCTTTCCGTCATTTGAAGTGCGTGGCCCCATTTCTTGAAATTTAAGAAAATATAAATTCGATATGCTTCTACATTCAACATATTGATATTATGAGACAATAACGTCATTCGTCCTAAGAACTCAGAAAACTCCAACGGAATTTAGCTTGACAGACGCCAAAATTTAGTCCATAAATGAAACCATCGGAGCTTTATAAGGATTTTTAGGAATTCCTGGACACTGTTTAGGAAAGTCCTGGGGATGCTAAGAATGACGAAGGAGAAAAAAGATGAATTTAAAACTTTACGTAGGAAATCTACCCTTCGGAGCTTCAGAAGAAGATCTAAGAAAGCTTTTCTCTGAAGCAGGAACCGTTCAGTCTGTCAAAATTGTTACCGATTCTTATTCAGGGAGGTCTAGAGGATTTGGTTTCGTAGAGATGACCTCCCAAGAGGAGGCCCAGAAAGCAATCTCCCTCGTCAACGGAAAAACCATTATGGACCGGACCTTGGTCGTTAGCGAGGCCAAGCCTCAGAAAAAACGAGGTGGCGAGTTCAAAGGCAGAGGGGAGAGGGGTAGGTAGAGGAGAGGTCATTGGAAGTTAAAGTTCAAGATAATCAGATTGAGAATGCGATTAAATCCTTGAAACGCCAACTCGCCAGGGACGGGATCTTAAAGGAATTGAAGAAAAGAAGATCCTACGAGAAACCTTCCGTGAGGAAGAAAAGAAAACAGCAGGAGGCGAGGAGGAGAAGGCAGAGAGCAGCTCGCAGGTTTTCAAGGTAAAGCGTTTTTCTCTACTTTTCCTCCCCAGGCGGGCGCGAAAACTAACTTAACTTAGCCGGCGGGTCCACAGCCACCAAGAGTTTTCCCTCTTCTGTCTGAAGAAAGCCTTTTCTGGAGAGCAGGGCGATCGCCTCTGAGGAAAATGCCCCAACATCTTTGAAGTCGAGGATGACTTTCTGGATTTTAACATGCAAAACACCCTTAAGCCTCTCCACCAACTGTTTTGCTCCCTCCCGATCCATCGATCCCTCGAGTCTGACGAATAGGGTTCTAAGCCGCTCATTATAAACAGAATAGAGTTTGAGCGTATCGGCTGCTTTTTGACCGATCCGGAGTTTCTTCTCAGCGATTCTCTCCCCCACCCGCTGTATCAAATCCCGAGTATTTTGGATAGGGATGGTATCGTTCATCCTCTGCAAAATTCGTGAAAGCCCTGGAAGATATCCCTCCGGTGTCTTCTGTGCAATGCTTCGATAGGCGATATTCGAAAGGACCCGGGTGAAGAATCGTTGTTGGGGATGGAAAACCCTCTTAAAGATGGAACCCCAGGAGTAGCCCTCTTTGCACACCCAATTAAATCCCCGTTGAAGTGTCTCTTCGGTCATCAATCGCGGCTTGAAAACGACGGTGGCTCCATTATACTGAGCCCAATCCTTATGCAGGAGCCTGCCCTCCGACTCCATCCTTTGAAATAAAGCTGTCCCGGATAAGGGGGTGAGAAGGAAGAAACTGGGCAATTCAATTCGATTGCGTTCACAGAATCGAAGCGTCCTTTCGAAGACCCCTTCATCATCATGATCCAATCCAAAAATGAACCCCGCCAAGATAAAGATGTCGTAGTCGTGAACGGCTTTCATGGCTTCCTCAAATTGGTGGGCTTGATTAAAGCTTTTATTCACATCCTTCAAGTTTTCTGAGGAGAGAGATTCCACCCCAATGAACAAAGAGACACATCCACTCTCCGCAGCAAGTTTCAGAAGTTCGGGGTCCCGAGTCAGGGTCATACTGGCCTGGCTGGCCCATTTCTTCTTGAGGGGCTTCAATCGGGTAAAGAGTTCTTTGGCGTAACGACGATTTCCGGCGATATTATCATCGATGAAAACAAGGAAATCCCCTTCTAACCGCTTCACCTCTTCAATCACTTCATCCACCGGACGACAGCGGTAGGTCTTTCCAAAAAAATGGGTGACATGACAAAAATCACATTGGTGAGGGCAGCCCCGGGTCGTCTGGACACAATTGATCGTCATGTAGGCATCTTTATGAAGGAGATCAAGCCTCGGAAAGGGAAGTCTTTCCATTGAGCAGAAGGACTCCGCCTGATAGAAAGGTTTGAGGCACCCCTGCTTAAAATCTTCAATCAATCCTCCCCAGACATTCTCCGCTTCACCAATGACCACAGCATCCACATGCTGCTTGGCCTCGAGAGGAAGGCTCGAGGCATGAGGTCCCCCCATGACGACCGGGACCCCTCTCTCACGAAACCTCTGCGCGATCTCGTAAGCCCTCGGAGCATGCATCACCATTCCGCTCACACCGACCAGATCCACATCCTCTTGAAAGTCAATGGGCTCGACGTTCTCATCCGTGATCTTCACTTCAATATCCGGAGGGGTGAGCGCGGCCAGCGTGGTCAGTGTCAGGCGGGCGAACCAGATGTTCTTGATCACTTTTTGCGAATGGCTGTAGTAAGGGTGGTGATAGGCTGGATCGATCAATCGAATTTTCAAGCAGGCTCCCCGTGAAACGATCCCTTCTGCGGTGAAACAGATGACGAGAGGGGATAAAAATGGCGAGTGTATTAACGGCTGCAGAATGTATAACTTAATTGCTAGGGGATGTCAATGCTTTCCTATTCAGCGTTTTCCGACAGATTATAGTAGTTCGCCTTGCAGGAATCCCTCAAAAAGATGAGAGATTCTCTGACTTCACTGAAGGATTTTTTCAAGGTTTCGTACTTTGCCTCCAGATCCCTGTTTACGGTGAGAGCCTCCTCCAATCTGGACTGCAGATCTCGATTTTCCTCGGAGAAAAGAGAAGCTTCTCTCTCTTTCAGCTTCTCTCTGATTTTTCCCACCTCATTCTGTTCTAGCTGGGATTGCAGATCACGAATCCGATCGAAGGTCTCTTCTCTTTCCTGAGTAGCTCTGGTCAAGGTTTCCTTCATCTCCCTCAACTCCTGTTGAAGGGCCTTGATTCTCTCCAGGGCGTCCGCATTCTCCTCCTGAAGGTAGATGGATTCAGACTGGGATTCTTTGAACCTCTGATTTTCTCTGCTCAGGGTCTCCAGTTGACGCCGTAATTCTTGATTATCCCGGGCGAATTGCTGGACACTCTTCTTGTAAGAAGCTAGGTCCATCTCCAATGCCCTCTTGGTCTGGGCCGACGCGAGAAGCTGAGCATGAAGATCTTCGATCAGGTTCAGGACATCCAGCCCCTGCTCAAGCCCAACCCCTTTCTTTGGAGGTTCGAAGATCACCTTCTTCTCCGCCTGAGTCTCCGGGGTTCTCATCTCCGGTATGGACTCAAGAGGGTCTTCCTCCAGGGTCTGGCGCTCCGCCTCCAAGGGTGAAGGAAGGGATTCTTCCAGCTTTCTGATCTTCGGCATCTTCTCAGCAACATTTGTATCGAACCCATCGGCCGTGACCACCTGACTTCTTGGCTTCATCCTGTATCCTCCTCAGCCATTCGGCCCTCCTTCCCCCGGCTGTCTGAAAAAGGGGAAAGAGATCACTTGATCCGTTCTCTCATGTATTCGTCCATCACCCTTAACATCTCGACAATCTTCTCCACCTCTGCCTTGACCCGGTTCACCTCTCCGAGAATTCGATTGGCCTTCTTCAGGTCGAGTTCCAGCGCAGATCGCACCGTCAAAGAGGAACGAAGCTCGGAATAAAGCGTATCGATTCGTTCTGTCAAATCATCTTTTTTGGATTCCTCAACAGGTTTCCTTAGGGGAGAGAGGAAATGAGCCTCCGCAACATCCCACGGCCTTTCGATCGGCTCCTTGTTCAGGGTGTTGGGGAATTTTTGTGCAACGTTGTTAGTAAATTCATCCGACATGATCCGCTCCTTTCGGTTCTAATATCTCATCAATTAAGCTTTGTACATCTGTCGCGCCCTTCGAGGATTGGGCGAATAAAAAGATCGGGGTCCCTTGGCTTGTTGCCTCCGCAATTTTCGTATCCTGACGGATCACCGTGTCGAGGAGGTATTTTCCGTAGTGGGTTTCCAACGCCTTCTTCGAACGTTTGCAGATGCGGTGGGACTCGTTGTAACGGTTCAGGAAGATGAAAATATTTTCAAACACAAAAGAAAAGTCCTCTTCGATCGTGGAGAGGGTCTCGAAGAGAATCTTGAGTCCATGGTAGGAAAGGAAATCGGCCAAGACAGGGATGATGAGGTCGTTAGAGGCCAGGATAGCATTAAGGTTTAGGAGCCCGATGCTGGGGGAGGCGTCCATCACAATCAGTTCATAATGCTTCTCTACGGAATTGATAAGCCTCTTCAAACGAAACTCTCTTGAATTCATCGAAAAGAGCGAGAGTTCAACGGGTGAGAGGTTGAGGTTCGAGGGGATGATGTCCAGTGTGGGGAGATCCGTTTTGACAATGATCTTTTCCATCTCTTCCTTTTCAATGAGGGCACTGAACAGAGTTTTGGGAAACTGTTGACTGTTGAGGCCCAGGCATTGTGTCAGGTGGCCTTGCGGATCCAAATCAATCAAAAGTGTTCGGGCTCCCATCTGAGCGAGGCGAAAACCATAAGAGGCAGAGATGGTGCTTTTTCCCGTCCCCCCTTTAAAGTTGAGGAAGAGCTGTTTTCGAATGGATTTGACGGGAGGGGGAAAGCCCAAGTAGTTCCGGTACCTACTAACGTCCTCCGGCTTATAATAACGCTCCTGACCGGAATCCCTCTTTGGAGGGGGGAGGACTCCTCTCGCCTCTTTCTCAAGGAGGTCTTGCTTCGAAATTCCAAGGAGCTTCGCAAAGGCCATCGGCGAGTAGGCGATGTCTCCTAAGATTTGAGCCTTTTGAATAAGGGGTAACGAGTGATTCGCCATCGATATTCTTCTATCCTCAATCTCGGTTCATTAAAGCCATTTTTCTTTTCAGCGGCCTTGCTGCTATTCTCTCTAGAGTGAATTTCACCCATTGTCGAAGAGCGCGGTCTGTGTCGGTCATGGCCTCCATCAGGCGATCTTCGCTCTCGTCAGGATAAACCGTGGTCAGAGAAAATAGGGCCGCCTTTCTCACCATCGGATCCCGATCCTTTGACAACTCCACCAGGACGGGGAAGGCGCCCTCTATTCGTGCCCAACCCAATAAGGTGGCCACTTTCCGTCTCACCCAAGTCGATTCGTCGCTCAAGCATTGGAGCGAGATGTTTGGATCAATTTTCCCTTGATATTGAAACATCCCTCGGAGGGCAGCGATCCTGACCCTTGGGTCGCTATCTCTAAGATATTTTCTTAATAAAGGGGAGATGATGGAACTTCGAAATTTGATAAGGGACTGGAGCGCTTCAGCCCTGACATTCGGGTCTCGATCGGATAAAATCTCCTGGAGGACGGAAAGAGGGATGGAGGGGTAAGATTTCTCTAAGTAATATTTTATCGCCAAAATTCTTACCTTCGAATCGGGGTTCTTCAAATCCGCTTTCGCCTGTTTCAGAATGGCTTCGGAGGAGAGAGTTTTCAAAATATTACGTTCTGGAAGAGGAGAGACTGGCATTTTTCCAGTATGGCCGGAATCATAGGATGAAAAAGATTCGGCGAAGTCGGCTCTTTCAAATCCCGTTGATTTTAAATAAGCCAGTCGGAAACGGTCTGTCACGTTACCTTTCCCTTCCAGTCCTCGTGTGACTTATGAGAGATTACCCTTTGAGATACTCCTTAAATTCAAACTTCAACTGCTCCGAATACTTCTCCAAAAGCATGTCCAGGGCCTCCCTAACATAGACGGACTGGGGGACCTTGGTCTTCTCGGATAGTCTCTTCAAAGCCTCCATTTGTCCGTCGTTGATATATATTGTACGCGCAACTTTTTTCTGTGCCAACAAAACCCCCTCACCGGGTTGAAATACAATATAATACAATACATTTATACTGTCAAGAACAAAATCCGCGCGAGGATACTCAAATTCAGTTTCAATTTCAATAAATTATAGCTCTTCATACGCCTCCCTTTATTCTTCGGAATTTCTTCTCGGCCCTCCTTGTTTCATGAATATATCTCTCAAAGATATCACTGCACAATTCCACTCCATCGGTTTTCAGACATTCTCAAAAACTGCAGAAATCTCTAGAATCTGTGTACACAAGAGGGTCTGATGTCGAGTCCCAAAATGCCATCAAAAAAGACTTGACTTTTAAAGAGGAATTTTTCATAATTGGGCCAGAGTAAGTTGTAAGGAGTAGTTGTTTGGATCGTAAAAAAAGCCACAAAAGTGACAATTCGAACTTTTGTGGCTTTTTGCTTAAGACCAAGGGCTATTACAACTTACGTCATTCCACATACGAGGGGAGGTGAGTTGTAGTGGCCAAAGGTCGTGTCAAATGGTTCAACGAGAAGAAGGGCTACGGGTTCATTTCCAGAGAGGACGGGGGTGATGTATTCGTTCACTTCTCAGCCATCAAGAAGGATGGATTCAAGACCCTTTACGAAGGGGATGAGGTGGAGTTCGAAATTTCCGAAGGTCCGAAGGGTCCACAGGCAACGGACGTGACAGTTCTGGCCTAAGGGGAAGTTCGTTAAACGAAAAGGAAAAGAGACCCCGGTTCTTATCTCGGGGTCTCTTTTTGTTATGAATGGAAGGCTAAGCGCTCGGTGCTATGTTCATAGCGCTAAGGAGATTGAGACGTGGGAGAGATTAAATCCACTTTGGAACTGGCGATGGAGAAAACAAAAAAGTTCGCCATCTCCGAGAAGGAAAGAGAAGAGATGAAGAAAAAGGAGGTTCTGCAGAAGGCAACCAGCCTCTTCCACAGGTACCGTGAGGGAAATCTCCCCCTGAATGACATCCTGAAGCAGATTGAGAGAATGGAGGAGATGACGGCGACCGCGGTGAAGGAATTCCTTCTTTCTCAATGGATCGATGCCCTCTCTCTGGACGATGGAGAGGAAAGAATCCTCAAAGGGATTGAATCCTTGGGGCAAAGAAATATCGATGAGGTGAAGCAAGAATTCTACCGCCTGGTTTCCCGATATCAACAAGAAAAGGAAAAGGTCGAAGAGAAGGTGAAGGCCCAACGGAGAGAGGTCTTGAGGAAGGATGGAATCTACGGGAGCGCGGTGGAGCCAAAACTTGAAGGAGACGAACTCTGGGAAAAGGAAAATGAGAAATTGGATCACTACAAGATGACATTAGACGAAATCAAAGAGCGGTTGAGAGGTTTATAAATAAGCATAAAAGTTCTGCCGGATGAAATCAAAGTTCTGAAGCACCATCTCCTTTCCCCTCACCACTTCTCCGTGACCTGGAAGCAAGAGCTCCGTCTCCAGACGGGACATCCTTTCTAAACTCTCCCTTATTAATTTAGAATTGCCCCCCGGAAAGTCTGTCCTCCCAATCCCCTTATAGAAAACGAGATCTCCGGTGAAGAGTACCTTCCTCTCAGGCCAATGGATTGAAAGGGAACCGGGGGAGTGACCAGGGGTCTGGTAGACATGAAAGGTCTCCTTGCCTAAATGGAGCTCTCCTTCGTTAAGGTAAAAATCGATTCGAAATGGAGGCAAGGGTTGTCCCGTCATTTGAAAGAGGAGTTTCCCGCTCTCCCCGACGTAGCGCTCTTCCTCGCCGCTCATTGCGATTTTGACCGATTTATCCTGGAAGGCCTCAAGGCCTTCAAAATGGTCTGGATGGGAATGGGTGACGATGATCAGATCGACCTCTTCTGGAAAGATCCCGTCTCCTTCCATCTGGTGAAGGAGACGGGGAACGTAACGGGAGTGACCAGGATCGATGAGAACCGTTACCTCTCCCCGTATCAAATAAGTGTTGCAGTTATTTTCATAGGCACTCTGCCAGAGGTAGGCGAAGAGATCTCTTTCAAGTTTCACCCAATCGAATTCCTCCTCACTTTTTCAACTCTCTGAGTCACGTCCTTTTCTTCCATTAAACGATAGAGAGGGCTGTTGTCAAATAATAAGGTTGAAGTTTCCAAGTGCTTAAATTATAGTTTAGCGATGCAGTCCCAGATGGGGAGGAAGGGCATGCTGGTAAAACAGTATGAGGTCGGTAACTTTGCAATATTCTGTTATCTGATTGGCGATGAGGAGAGCCAAGAAGGGTTATTCATTGATCCGGCGGATGATGCGAATATGCTTCTCGCTGAGGCGAAATCCCATGGTCTAAATAAAATCAAATATATCGTCAACACCCATTCTCACATAGACCATATTATGGGAAACGCAGAGATGGCCAAAAAGACCGGAGCCAAGATCGTCATCCACGAAGAGGATGCAGCGGCTCTGGTTGGGACTCCTCCCTATATGCTGGAAATGTTTAGCGCCACAGCCTCTCCCCCTGCGGATAGCGTGGTCAAGGAAGGGGATCTGATTCAGGTGGGCAATGTTAAGCTGAAGGTCATCCATACACCCGGTCATTCGGCAGGTGGAATATGCCTCTATCTTGACGGGATGGTGTTTACAGGCGACACCCTTTTCGTGGGCTCGGTAGGAAGGACGGATTTTCCAGGGAGTTCATGGGAGGTACTGGAGGCGTCCATCCGGCAAAAACTCTATGTCCTACCCGGAGAAACGGTGGTCTTCCCAGGTCATAATTATGGATCCGCACCCACCACGACGATTCAATACGAAAGGCGACACAATCCCTTTGTGCGTGGGTAAAGACCCGATTTCCGCCCCTCCAAAGCCTCATATACGTCCGGATTCCCCAGGGCAGTTTGTTTCGAAAGGGGGCCTAAATTCGAGGCACGGGCGAAGCCTCCCGCGGGGATCAATCCGAAATGGTTTAAACTTTAAACACTGACTCTAAGTCCTAATCAAATCCAAAGCCTAAAACTCCAAAAATTATACGGTCTTGCGTTTTGTGGTTCCCATATTTGACTTTGTTTAGAGTTTCGAGTTTAGGGTTTAACATTTTTGTTTCGGATCGGTCCTTAACGGACGCTTCGCCCGATATTCGAATTTCGGATTCATCAATAACCATGCGCAAACGTTATCCTGACTGGTTCGTTTTTTTTACACTTTTTTTCCTCCTTCTACCCGTCGCCTATCTTCTTTTAATGCCCGATCTTTCGAGACTCAAGAAAGAAAACCCGAAGACGACGGCGCTCATGGAATATCGAAAAAAGGCATCCAGAGAAAAAGGGAAACGATTCAGGATTGATCAGAGGTGGGTGTCTTTTTCTAAAATATCCCCTTATCTCGTCAAGGCCGTTCTTATCGCAGAAGATGATAAATTCTGGGGACACGAAGGCTTTGATTACGAAGCCATTCAGAAAGCCCTTGAGAAGGATCTCAAGGCCAAAAAATTCAAGTCTGGCGGAAGTACGATCACCCAACAACTGGCAAGAAATCTCTATCTCTCTCCTGAAAAGTCCCTGGTCAGGAAAGTCTCTGAAGCTGTCATCACTTGGAGAATGGAGAAGGCTCTTTCAAAAAAAAGGATCCTCGAACTCTATCTCAACGTAGCCGAGTGGGGAGACGGGATATTCGGTGCGGAAGCTGCTTCGAGGCATTACTATGGAAAATCTTCCTCTGAACTGACGCCCGAGGAAGCGGCCAGACTGGCGTCCGTCCTACCGAATCCGAGAAAATACAACCCGGCTGGGGATCAGCGATACGTCATCAACCGATCGAGCTTTATTTACAGCATTATGATCCAAAGGGGAATTGTCATCCCGGAGTATAAAGAGGTGACGGAGAGTTTAGAATCCTCCTCCCCAGGGGAAACCGTTTCCGACGCTCCTGTCTCGAACGAAGAGGGCGGAGCGGCGAATCAATAGACGAAAGGACGCCCCCGTTGGGTATGGTTAAGAAGAATATTCTCATTACGGGACTCCCCAGTGTGGGGAAGACGACCCTGATTCGGAAACTTGCCGAGGCTCTGAAGAATCTTCATCCGGTCGGTTTTTACACCGAAGAGATAAGAGAGGAAGGTGGGAGAAAGGGATTTGAGCTGATCAGCCTCGAAGGAAAGAGAGGCCTTCTATCCCATAAGCAGATCGAAAGTCGTTACAGGGTCGGTCAATATCGAGTGGACGTGAAGGGCTTTGAAGATTTTCTTGGTTCGATTTCATTCCTCAACCCCTTAACCCATCTCATCATCATCGATGAGATCGGAAAGATGGAATGTTTCTCTAACCAATTTAAGAAACTTCTGGAAGAGATTCTGGATTCTGAAAAATGGGTGATCGCCACGATCGCCTTGAAGGGGAGCAAGCCAATTGAAGAGATTAAGAAAAGAAAGGAGATTAGGCTCTTTGAGATTACCCGAAAGAGTAGGGACGCTCTATTTTTGAAAATCTTGAATGAGGTGAAAATCGGAAGTTGACGGAAGCATCTGAAGAAAGGATTGAGGTCATTGCTTATTCCGGCTACCGGGGTGAGGAGACCCCGAGGACGGTCCTTTATCGGTGGAAGAGAATCGAGGTCATCGAAATTTTGAAGCAATGGCTTGAAGCAAGATCTGACGACACGGAAATCAGGAGGTTCTACCAGATCAAAGGGAGTGATGGGCACCTCTATAAGATATTTTATGATGAGAAATCCATGGAATGGTTTCTGATCAATAAAGAGTGAAAAGGTTTCATTAACATCCAAGGCTAACGGCGGGCTCGGCCGGCATGTTTCGTGGCATTGCACGCTGCAGAGGCCCAGGAGCTTCGGCATAAGCCCCCGGCCTGAGCACAAGTCGAAAGCCCGGATGAAGGCCCTCTTCTTTAGAAAGGAGAGCTGTAGGGTTGACTTTTCGTAACCTCAATTATTAGATTTTGATTGGAAGAGCAAGGGAGAGTACCTAACCCCTGTTTTATATAGAGAAAGGAGAAAAGAGATGAAGCTAAACCGGTATTTCATTTATCTGGCCGCGATTTTTTTGGGAGGATTTGTCGTTGGATGCCACCATCGAATGGACCCTATGGCAGCGGCTGAAAAGGTATTTGTAAAGAAGATTGACAAGGCCGCAGGGAAACTCGATCTTAACGAGGATCAAAAGATAAAGCTAGAAGGTTTAAAGATGGAGGTCCGGAAGAATTTCGAGGAGGGTCGGATAGAAAGCAGGGAGGCCTGGATGAAGATCAAGGAGGAAGCAGCCAAAGAAAATCCGGATCTTCAAAAAATGACCGCTCTTCTTCAGGGGATCCTTCGGGGTGAAGCCCAGCGCTTTAATAAGGGTTTTGATTTGTTGATGGGCTTCCAGAGCAATCTGAACGATGCGCAGAAGAAAAAGCTGACCCAGATGATTTCGCAAAGGGTGAAAAAATGGGATTAATTAGAGATGTTGATACTCCCCGGTGAACCCGGGGGGAAGGCGCTAAAGGTATTCTTCAGACATACGCAAGGGTATTTGCTTCAGCGAACAAAAGGGATTGAAGACCCAAGTTCAATCCCTTTATTTATCACCGATACTGCCAATAACCTGGAATCCAGGCCCTTTCCCGACCGTAGGGAGTCCATCTCACTTCCCAGTGGCCAGGCACCCAAATTCTGTAAGGGCTGTAATAACCCGGTCCATAGTAAGCATGCGGGGGGTAGTACCGTGGGGAGTAAAAAGCCGGGGGACCTACCCATAGAGGAGGCCCAACAAAAATTCCGAAATGGCCGCGATGCCAAGCAGAGGCCTGCCCGCTTGACAGAAAGACGGTCAGTAAAATCAGGCTGACAAATATAATTTTTTTCATCTTCATCCACCTCCCTAATTTTCTTCAAAATCACAGCCCGTCAATTAAATTTTAATACACTTTGTATCTTGCCTCAACAACTGGGAACAACCTCTGACCTTCCTCCTTATTATTATATTTAGACGCATTCAGTGTAGAAATTATTCAATCCCCTTGTTTTTATTCTGTCAGGCCCGCCACAGTGTCTGCATCTAGCTTTTTGATTACAGCTACAACAAGCTTCACGGCATGGTCAAAGTCATCCCGGCAGAGGATACCTGCATGACTGTGAATGTGGCGGGTCGGAACAGCGATAACCAGATTGGGCACCCCATGGCGATGAAGATGAATTGCACCGGAATCCGTCCCGCCCCGCTCTAACATATCGAACTGAAAAGGAATTTTCAATTTCTCTGCCATGTTCACGAAAAGATCCCGAAGCCTTAGGTTTGGAAGCATGCTTCCATCTCTGATCACGATGACCGGACCCTTTCCAAGTTTTCCCTGGGCATCGTCTTTCTTGACATCTGGAACATCTCCGGCAACGCCGACCTCCATCGTCAGCCCGACATCCGGCTCAACCACCCAGGAGCTTGTTCGCGCCCCTCGAAGGCCTACTTCCTCTTGGACAGTGCCTACTCCATACACCGTGTTTGGATGCTTTTCCCTGCGGAGGCTCTTGATCACCTCGATAAAGAGTGCACATCCCACCCGATCGTCGAACGCCTTCGCCAGATAGGTCTTACCGGTGCCTATGACAGTGAAGGGGCAGATGGGAATGACCGGATCACCTGGACTGATCCCAAGTTCCTTTATCTCAGCGGAAGAGGTGGCGCCCACGTCGATGTACATGTCCTTCGGTTCTTGAAGCTTCTTGCGCTCCTCTTCCGATAAGACATGGGGAGGTTTCGACCCAATGAGACCGATCACATCGCCCTTCCGGGTCTTGATCACCACGCGCTGGGCAAGCATCACATGCCCCCACCATCCTCCGACGGGACTGAATTTGATGAAGCCCTCATCGGTCACAAGTTTGACGATGAATCCAATCTCGTCCATGTGTCCTGCAAGCATAACCCTTGGTTTTTCCGCCTTGCCACTCTTACGACACACGATACTGCCCAGCCGGTCCTGTTCGATTGTCGTAATGTCTTGAAGATGTCTCCGAATGATCTCACGGACCTCCTGTTCATAGCCTGAAATGCCAGGCGCTTCAGTCAGCTCCCGTAGCAGCTCCATTGTTGCGTCTCCCATAAACGATCCCCCTTTCCATTGCTCTCTGGTGTAAAGACATATCCTAAATTTTAGGTTCTTCCGCGTTTTTTCGCGGGTTACCTCACTGCCCCCTTAGCCCTACCCTCGGTCTATACCTCCTTAATCTAACCCCCTCTTTCCTCCCGTTAATCTAAATTTTAATCTCTGCCACCCGAAAAGGCGTACATAGCACTCCCAGTGCCATTTTTCTCACCCAAAACCTGACCATGGTAACGGTTTTTCCGTCCAGGTTTACTATACTCGGGAGCTTCTCGGCGTAAGTAATGTCATCACTCTTGAACTCATAATAGAAAGGACTGCTGCTGTAAGGGTCTTGAACTAAGATCACCTTCCTGGGGTCGTAGGGATGATTGAGGGGTGACCCGGAAAAGGGAACATGAGTCTTCTTCAGTTCCTTCAAATTCTTTGGCATGGCATAGGTCTCTATCTCAAATTTCTTAACCTCCTCGGGAAAGTTCTTGACTACCATCTCAAGCCTCCTGCAAAGATCTATCGTCCCTAATTAATTAAAATAGCACCCTCGCATTTCAAATTTCAACTTCATACAGCATTGACTACAGAGCACGTTAGGAGAAGGGGGAGAGACCATAGCCGCAGCCTTCCGGCTGCGAGTTCACGCAGGCTAAAGCCCGCGGCTACGGTTTGGATTACGGATGAAGGCCGAAAAGATACTCTTGATGTTCTCAAGGCATCAGCGCTAAAATAGCTCCAATAGATCTTTGGAGAAGGCTCTGATCATGTTCTGGAAAAAGAAGCGCGTCGGCCTTGCCCTCGGAGGCGGGGGGGCCAGGGGGCTCGCCCATATCGGCGTGTTGAGGGTTCTTGAAAAAGAGGAGATTCCTATTGATCTTATTGCGGGGACCAGTATCGGCGCCTTAGTCGGTGGGGCCTATGCGAGCGGCAGCAGCTCAGACGAATTGCAGAAGAAGGCGGAGGCGTATCTAAACAGTAAAGAATTTCGATCTTCGACCATAAGGGCCTTTGAGGCGGCTCACGCAAAGGGTGAGATAAGTCTGGCCCAAAAAATTGAGACCTACTTAAGAAATCATTTTTATCTGATCCAGGCGATGTTCAAGCCGGGCATACTTTCCAACGAAGATTTCCAGGTTACCATCGATTATTTTATTCCGGACATTCAGATTGAGGAGACTCGGATTCCCTTTCGGGCCGTGGCCACCGATCTGGTGAGTGGCGAAGAGATCACTTTTTCTGAGGGATCCCTGCGGCAAGCCGTCATGGCAAGCTGCGCCGTTCCCGGAGCCATCAGGCCGTTTAAAGAGGGAGAAAGGCTTCTATCCGACGGAGGCGTTATCTGCCGGGTTCCCAGTTCTGTGGCCAGACGGGAAGGAGCAGACATTGTGATCGCCGTGGTGGTAGACCGGGGCATTGGCTCGGAAGAACTGCGCAACGTCGTGGATGTCTATCTTAGGGTCAGTGAGATTATAGGGGAAAGGCTCAAACAATACGAGCTGGCGGATGCCGATGTTGTAATCCTCCCGGAAGTGGGGGAATCACATTGGTCGAGCTTTTCCCAGGCCATGAATCTGGTTGATGAGGGCGAAAAGGCTGCGAGGGAAAAGCTTGACGAGATTCGTCGTCTTATCCCTGGCATCAAAAAGCGGTTTCGACTCAAAAAAATCCCGAATTCGGACGAAACTTAATCCCTTTTAGTGAAGACAAAATTTTCATCCGTGTTCGCGGGAGCCCGCGCCTACGTGGCATCACACATGACTTCCCCCTGAACAGCCAGTGCATGAATTTGAAGTTGCAACGGCTTTCAACTTTGTGTATCTTTTAACTTTATACCGGGTTACTCCAACCCCGAGGAAAAACAGATCTAAGAGAAAGAAGACTGTCATGGGATGGTTCTTCAAGGGAGTAGCTCGGATAGCCATGGAGGATGAAGCACGGTGGATAATAAAGAGTAATTTGGCAACCGAGAAGAAGGTGCCAGATTCCGTGAATTATATCTATGTTGATGATCTTAAGGAAGTGAAACTCGAAACGGTGAACATCATCCGGTGAAAAAAGTGCAAAATGTGGACCATGGAATGAGGAGTCCTTTTCAGTGAACAAGTAGATTTACACTGATAGCAGCGCTTCTTGTCGCGCTGCTGGCTGCGTCTTCTGGTTTCTGGTCTTGCTCCCAGAGCGGCTCTCCGAGGAGGACGGAAACTGTGACTATTGGAGCTACGCCCATTGAGCTGAGTGCGCTGATCTACGTCGCGGACGAGCACAGGTTTTTCACCGATAATGACGTAAAGGTTCTATTCAAAAACTATGACACGGGAGTGGCTGCAGTTGAAGGGTTATTGAGAGGTGAGGTTGATATTGCTCTGACGACTGAGTTTGTCATCGTGGGAAAATCGTTCCAGAAACAAAAAGTTCTCGATTTGGTGACCATCAACAGCGAAGAGGCTTTAGAAGAAATCCACAGGGGTTCCCCTCACCTTATCTTTATGGATGTCCACCTGCCAGGGATGAATAGTCTTCAACTCACCCAGAAGGTAAAAAGGGACTCGCCGGATATCCGCATCGCCATTCTGACAGATTATGATTTGCCAGAATACCGTGAAGCGGCAAGACAATTTGGAGCGGACCGCTTTTTTGTGAAAAGTTCTTTCAAGTGGGATGAAGTTGGGGCGCTTGTTAAATCGATTTCCCCGGGTGTGCCTTAGAACTTTTATCCCGGGCCGAGTGCCTATCGAAATAGGCAGGGTTCATTTTTCTCCCTCGAAATATTGACCGGGATCCTCCATGAAGGTCTTATAAATCCGGTAGTATTCCGTATCCTCATACCGGATTGTTTTCACTGGAGTGTGATCAAAGCTGTAAATCACAGATCCAGGGCAGGCTAAGAGAATCGGAGAGTGGGTGGCAATGATAAATTGGGCATGTCCCAGAGAGCCCATCTCCCGAAGAAGTTTCAGAAGCTCCAACTGGCTCTTGGGCGAGAGGGCTGTTTCCGGCTCGTCCAGAAGATAGAGTCCTTTGATCTTGTAGCGCGCCCTGAAGAAGGACATCAGAGATTGACCGTGAGATTGGGTCAGCAATGATTTTCCGCCAAAGTATTCGATCTGCCCCGGATTGTCTGCTTCCCACATCTCTACCAGTTCGGCAAAATTGCGAAAGATCTGGGAGGAGAAGAAAGAACCGGGGATGATGCTATCTGTCCATTCGACCCCGATATACAGGAACAGCATCTCTTCATAAGGATTGGGATCGACACGGGTGTTGTCCACGCCGCTCCAGATGTGGATATGGCACCTTCGGGCCAGAGCTTCCAGCAGGGTGGTCTTTCCCGATCCGTTTTCTCCGACAAAAAAGGTGACGGGAGAAGAGAAGGTTATGCTTCGAGTTTGCTGAAGGACGTCAATGTTGAAGGGGTAATGGTCTTTGGTCGGGTATTTCTCGGATAACAAGCTCACTTCCTTTAGATGTAACAAGAGATTGCCTCCTTAATTGCGCATAGACTACTTTTTAATATAACCCACAAATTTCTATCCCACATATTCATTTGACTTCCGACGCCTCTATTTCGTTATAATAATTGCGCTGGGCCGTTCTCCTAACCTCTCGATAGACTCCCGTTACTTGAACCTTCTGCCCTGGCTTGAGCTTAAGGTTTCCCCAGATAAAGACATTGATGCGACCCCCAGATTCACCAACGAGTATAAATGTCGTATAGTCGTCTTTAACATTGGCCGTTTTAATTTTCAAATTTGAAACAGTGCCCTTGACCGAGACCTCCTTCCCATCATAGGCATCTTTCTTGGTAATAATCTTTTCAACCGTCGTATCCGCGGCGGTACAGACCGAGAAATTCCCCAGAATGGCAGTTAAGATCAAAAGAATACTGAGCAAAAATTTTGATGTACACTGTTTCATTGAATGTTCCTCCTATCTCGGTAGCATACTTTGAATCAATTAACATCATCCTGAACTTCTTCCCATCCCTTTGCCCGCTCAACGGCCCTCTTCCACTTCCGGTAAAGAGATTCCCTCTGTTTTGAACTCATGCGAGGAATAAACTTTCTCTTCACTCTGTAATTGGCTGCGATTTGCTGCTGATCCTTCCAAAGTCCTACGGCTAAACCGGCGAGGTAAGCGGCACCCAGGGCGGTTGTCTCGGTTGTCTCCTGGATGACTACCGGAACCCCGAGAAGGTCCGCCTGAAATTGCATTAAAAACTCATTAGCGGCCGCCCCTCCATCCACCCGCAGTTCCTTCAGCTTCATCCCGGAATCGCCCTCCATGGATTCCAGAACATCTCTGGTTTGATAGGCGATCGACTCCAAAGCCGCCCGGGCGATATGAGCTGGTGTCGTTCCCCTGGTAATTCCCAGAATTGTTCCTCGCGCATACATATCCCAGTAGGGCGCTCCCAAGCCAACGAAGGCCGGGACAAAATAGACACCGTCGTTGGAGTGGAGGCTGCTGGCCAACCTTTCACTTTCGGAAGCCCGCTGTATCATTCGCAGCCCGTCCCGGAGCCATTGAACCACCGCCCCGCCAATAAAGACGCTCCCTTCTAAGGCATATTCGATTCTTCGACCGATTCCCCAGGCGATCGTGGTCAGAAGGTTTTTCCTGGAAAGCACCGGCTTCCCTCCGATGTTCATCAGCAAGAAGCAACCCGTTCCGTAGGTGTTTTTGGACAGGCCCTTGCGGAAGCAGGTTTGGCCAAATAGGGCTCCCTGCTGATCCCCGACGATTCCGGCAACGGGGACCTCCAGGCCCAGAAACACTTCTGGAGAAGTGCTTCCGTAGATTTCACTGGAAGCTTTGACAGCAGGAAGGATTTGTTCGGGAATATCCAAATATTCTAGGATCTCCCCATCCCACGAGAGACCATGAATATTGTAAAGCATCGTGCGGGAAGCGTTAGAATAGTCCGTGATATGGAGTTTCTTCCCGGTCAGGTTGTACACCAACCAGCTATCCACCGTACCAAAGGCCAGTTCGCCTCCTTCAGCTGCTCGGCGAGTCGTTTTTTCTTGGTCCAAAATCCACTGGACCTTGGTGGCCGAAAAATAAGCGTCGATCACCAACCCAGTTTTCTTACGAATCTTCTGGGCGAATTTCGTCTTCTTGATTTTGGAACAGGCCGGGGCGGTCCTCCGGCACTGCCACACGATCGCATTAAACACTGGCTGGCCGCTTTCCCTGTCCCAGATTAAAGTGGTCTCCCTTTGGTTGGTGACCCCGATGGCAGCGATTTGTTGGGGCGAAAGGTTGACGGAATCAAGGGCCTGCCGGGCAGCTTTCACTTGCGAGTCCCATATTTCCATAGGATCATGTTCCACCCATCCAGGCCTGGGATAGATCTGTCGGAACTCCTTGGCGGCCATGCTAACAACCTTGCCCTGGTTGTCAAAAATCACCGCTCGGGAACTTGTGGTTCCCTGATCCAGGGCCATGATATACTCTTTTTCCATCAATTGATCCTCCCGGAGACAGGGGTTGTTGCTCGCTGATAAAATATATCATATCGAGACACATTTCAAGAGATGCCACTCCAAAAACATGCCCCATTTTAACTTGACGAGACTCACCTATTTTCATATGCTGGATCATGGAGTAGATGTGTTTGAATTAAGACTCTGGAAGGGGAACTTGAAGAGATGCCGTACAAGTTAGAGCCCATGACGAAAAGAGAGATTTCGGACGGGAGATATTATCCTTTGGGCGCCACCGTAGGCGAAGAGGGTGTTAATTTTGCGGTCTATTCACAATATGCCAGTGAGGTCTATCTTCTTCTATTTGATAGGCCGGACGGAGAACCCACAGATATCATTCAACTCGAAAATCGCACGAAGTATACGTGGTATACATTTGTCCACGGGTTAAAGGCCGGTCAGCTTTACGGATACAAGATCAAGGGTGAGTTCAATCCTGCCCAGGGTCTTCGCTTCAATGACCGCAAGCTTTTGATCGATCCTTATGCCAAAGCGCTTACAGGAAAGTTCAAAAACAAGGATAACCTTCTTCTCGCCTATGATCCGAATTCCTCCGTAAAAGATCTTTCGAACGACGGGCGTGACAATACTTTTATCGTCCCCAAGTCCATCGTGGTGGATGATCATTTCGACTGGCAGGGAGATGCCCCTCCGGATATTCCTCTCCAGGAATTGATTATTTACGAAGTACATTTGAAAGGGTTTACCGCCCATCGGTCGTCGGGCGTCAAACATCCGGGAACTTATCTCGGCTTTATCGAGAAGATTCCTTACCTCCAGGAGTTGGGAATCAATGCAGTCGAGTTTCTGCCCCTCCATGAATTCTATGTTGAGGATTTTCTGGCCCCTAAAGAGCTGACCAACTATTGGGGATATAACACCATCGGCTTCTTTACACCCGAATCCTCCTACAGTACAAAAGGATTCCCCGGCTGTCAGGTGAAGGAATTCAAGACCCTGGTGCGTGAGCTTCATCAGGCAGGCATGGAGATCATCCTGGATGTGGTTTACAACCACACGGGCGAGGGAAATGAGCTCGGGCCAACGCTCGGCTTTAAGGGTATTGATAACCCTACTTACTACCTCTTGTCAGGAACTCCTACGGAGCCCTATCGTTATTATATGAATTACTGCGGGTGCGGAAACAGCCTGAATCTTGCAAACCCCCATGTCATTCGATTCGTCATGGATTCCCTTCGTTATTGGGTTGAAGTCATGCATGTGGATGGTTTCCGGTTCGACCTTGCCTCCGTCTTGGGCCTCGAGAATGGCCTCTTTCAGAAATCCGCTTCCTTCTTTGATGCCATTGCTCAGGATCCTGTCTTGAATCATATCAAGCTCATTGCAGAACCCTGGGATATCGGAACCTATCAGGTGGGGAACTTCCCTTTGGACTGGTCTGAATGGAATGGCAAATTTAGGGATACCCTCCGGAAATTCGGCAAAGGGGATGGAGGACAGGTAAGGGATCTCGGGTGGAGATTAACAGGGTCCGCCGATCTGTACGGAGATGACGGAAGGTCTGCCTATAATAGCATCAACTTCATCACCTGCCACGACGGGTTTACCCTGAACGATCTGGTCTCTTATAACATCAAACACAACGAGGCAAACCTTGAGGATAACCGTGATGGTTCGAATGATAATAATTCATGGAACTGCGGCCTCGAAGGCGAGACGGGCGATATCCGTATCATCAACCTGAGAAAACAACTCATAAAGAATTATTTTTGTTACCTCCTCTTTTCATACGGCACGCCGATGATCCTCGGCGGCGACGAATTCATGAGGACACAGAAGGGCAACAACAATGCCTATTGCCAGGACAACGAGATCAGTTGGTTTCGGTGGGAGCAGATCAAAGCAAATTCTGATATCCTCGATTTTTTCAAGAAAGTGATCGCTTTTGTGAGGCGACATACCATCCTTCAGAGAAGAAAATTCTTTTTCGGAGACAATCTCGACGCCGGCCAAATCCAGGATTTTTTCTGGTTTGGAAAAGATAGCGGAAAACCTTTCTGGGATGACCCGGAACTGCGCACACTATGCTTCCAACTTGATGGAGGCGGAGACAGGCCGGAACTGAGAGATTATCACCTCTTTTTCATCCTGAATGCTGACCCCAATTTACAATCCATCGTGCTGCCCCAACTTACAAACGGGAAAAAATGGCATCGAGTCATTGACACAAGTCTCAAGAGCGGGGAGGACTTTCTTGATGTCGGCAAGGAAGTCAGGATCGATCCCTCCGATCATTACCTCACCAATCCAAGAGGCACAGTCGTCCTCATTGGAAAATAACACTTCATTCAAGAGCCTCTCACCTCATATGCCTAATGAAAGCTGCCCCGCCCATGATGGCCAACTTTTTAAGATGACCTCAATTGACTTTTGAAGGTGTACCGATTCTTTACTCGACTAATTTCTCTCGTAACGAAACAGCTATATCTGGTTTATCTGTGATGATGGCGCGAACCCTATTGTCATTCAGCAATTTCCAAATCATTTCTTCATCGTTTACCGTCCAAACGAAGACTGGTTTACCTCTTTTTCGGGCCCTTTCCAGGAAATCAAACCTTAACAATTTGAAGTGGGCCACCAAGAAATCTGCTTTGGCATTCTTACACCTTCTCATTGGGAAAAACTCCGAAATTCTTGTCCAGGGAGGAGCTTTGAATTTTCCCAAAAGTAATCCGGCTTGAATATCCGGGTAATTATCTTTGATGATCCTTAGAGAGGATTCATTAAATGAAGTGATCACAAATTCATCCTCTTTGAGATACCTGATCAGTAATTCTGCGACTTTCTTTTCATAACCTTCTTCCTTTAATTCGACATCAAGTTTTATCCTTCCCCTTGACCACTTGAAAACCTCTTCGGCTGTGGGAAGATGAAACCCCTGGTTCGCGGCAAGCTGTTTGATCTCGACGCAGACCAAATCGTTGATGGGCCTGTCTTGAATCAATTCGTCGTGATAGACCATCAAGACATTGTCTTTGGTTCTTCTCACATCGAACTCAATCATATCGGCTCCCAGGGCAGCGGCTTTTTCAAACGATTCGATCGTATTCTCCTTTGCATAGCCGGGGGCACCGCGGTGAGCGATGATTAATTTATCGGTGATATCCGTCCCTCCTTTCTATTTTTTGAACGGTCTTCCCATAAGCCGTCTTTTCATTGTGAAGTTGCCGGGGTCGTTTTAATAAGGACCTTCTTGAGGAGGCCCGATGGACGGGTACAAACGAGAGCGGCCGGGAGAAAGTTCCATGAGGCCGTCTCCCGCGGGCCGCTTCTTAGGAAATATTTTCTTTGTTCAATTCGATAAAGGCGTTCAGTGTGGAAAGAATACCTTTTACATTCACAAGATAGGCACTGCACTGGATGCCGTTGCCCCGGTGGTATTTGCCGAAATCCTTTCCAAAAAATTTATAGACATGGCACGTCAAAAAAATGTTGATCGAAGGATCCAGAAGTTCCTTGGGGGTAAATCCGTAGTCTTTACCCCAATATTCCCAGTTGATCTGCCCCAGGCCATAATCGCCGGTTTCCTTGTTGATGCTATCTTCCTTGAAATTGCTTTCAGCCATGATGATCGCGATGATTTCGAGGGGATTGACTCCATATTTCCGGGAAGCATGGAAGATCAAACCGGCGTACCTTAACACTTTGGCTTCGGGAAGCTGGTTCTCGGTAATCAACCGGATCGTACTTGCAAGATTCAAAACTTCTTTTGTACCGATGTCAACGGATTTTGTGTAGGAGAGAAATTCCTCCATTCCGGCTGGAAAGCCGGCGTGCATGCTTCTTCGACCGGCAGGCGTAACGTATTCTATCAGGACAAAAACGGCGATGGCCGCAATGAAAATAATTTTGACAGACTCCAGGATGGTGTGGAGCACTATCCTTTTTTTCAATTTCGATTGAAAATCACTTGCAGGATGACACGCAATCACATAGATGTTGAAAAGCGTCATTTCTCCTCCTCTTTTGAGATAACTATTCTTTTTCTCCTTCGGGCCAACTTCTGACCTATGCGCTCATGCTCATGGAAACAGCGTGCTATACGAAAACGGGACAGAAACTTTATTCTCAGTCTACGAAAAAGGGTCGATGTGGTAAATGGGGGATGTACCGTATTTCGCTGAGAATCCGTCAGTATTTTTTAGAAAACCCCGGGCCGCTCGCAGGAGGAATGAAAGCAGAGGATGAGGAGGGAGGCGCAATCTCTTTGATTATCGTCACTCTTGTTCTACAATGGACTGGCATCCAAAAGGAGGATGGGCATCCCCATTCACCAGAAACGTTTCACCTTTGCCAGTACCCCGTACCTGAGAGGGAACAATCCCAAAAGGGCAGGAAGGAAGAAGAGACAAAGAAGAAGAATTGTCAAGTTGTCTTGGGACCTACGTTTTCTAAAGTGAGGCATGGGAGAACGAAAAATTGAACTCAATGTCGAAGCAATAATCAAAAATTGTCACCTTGGGACGCTCCCAGAAACTTTACCGCCCGTACCAAGGACACTGGTATCGATCCGGAAGCTATAATGGGAGGTGGGCTTATATTGCCCCCAAAAGAATGCCTTCCGTTTTATTGAGTCTGCCACCGGATTTTCGCCGCGTGCCTCCCGGCTACCGGCACATCCCTTACGCCGAATTTAGAAAGAACTGGAAGACTTGGGAGAGGGATAAATACTGGGAAAAGCATGGCGGAAGAGAATGGCACGGAGAGGGACGGGAGCATCATGATGAAGGGAGGGGTAGAGGAAGACACGAAGATTAGATGTGGAGGCGTGAAGGACCCCCGTTGCGCTTCTCGCGAGCCCGCGAGAGCAGAAGGAGAAAGATATGTTTTTCTCTATTCAGAGGGATTTATTCGATATCCTGCCTGATCTCACTATCGGAGTGGTGGTGGCTAAGGGTGTGGACAACACACGCCTTTCGAGGGAGATCGATGACCTCCTCGTCCGAGCTGTCGAGGAGATGAAAAGAAATTTCGTCGGTGACAAAGCCCAGGACCATCCAAGGATCAAACCATGGAGAACCGCCTTCTCAAAATTGGGTATCTCCGGAAGTAAATTTCCAAGTTCCATTGAATCCATGGCAAGGAGGATTTTGAAAGGAGATCCGTTTCCGAAGATTAACCCACTCGTTGATCTCTACAACGGCGTCTCTTTAAGATTTTTAGTCCCCATGGGAGGCCATGATCTGGATACCATTGTGGGAAATATTCATCTCCGGTTTGCGGAGGGATGGGAACCTTTCACTTCAATGGGGGGGATGGAGACAGTGACGGTGCCAAAAGGGGAACTAGTCTATCGTGATGATCGAAAGGTGCTGACCCGGAATTGGGTATGGCGTCAGTGTGAGAAAGACAAAGCTACAGAAAAAACAAAAAATATCTTCATCCCCATTGATGTGCTGGGTGAAGTGGGAAAAGAGCGGGCCGATGAAATCGTCCTTGAGCTGTCTCGGTTGATTCCCCGACACCTAGGAGGGACTCTTTTTTCGGCCATTCTCACGGTCGAGAAACTTTCTGTTGAATTTCAGTTTTAAGTTCAGGATACGAAAGAAAGATAAGATTAGCAAATAAAAAGGGAAGAGCGAACCTCTTCCCTTTTTATTTCTTTCTCTTTCCTCCAGAGGATAGCTGATCTTCTTTAATGGGGTGGGATTAATAGCCTTTCTTCTGAATCTCGGCTAAGCCTTCATCCACGGTGAAGACGGCACCGCATTTTGGACATTTAACCTTTGCGTCCTTCGAAATCCCCGCACACCCGATAGAAAAAACTGCTAAGATCGCCAATGCCAAAAAGATGCTCACCCATTTCCTCATTACCCTTCACCTCCTTTCATGATATTTCAAGAAAACCGCAAGGTAAAACACTATAGAGAAAACGGATAACAAAAATCCGTTTCTATGTCAAGAAAAAAATAAATATTTCTTTTTCCCCTGGATATCCTTCCCTTTATTTCTTTTTCTTAGGTTTGGCCTTTTTCGTTGCCTTCTTCGCCTTGGGATGCTTCATGCCGCATGACATATTTTTGTCACCTCCTCTAACCTATTATCATATTGATTTATTTATCTCTTTTAAATTAGTATTTGTCAAGAGTTTTCTTGTGGATAGTACAACACTGGGTCACGGGAGAGAGGACGATGACGAAAAAGATCCGAATAGACGTAAACTCGGATGTCGGGGAAAGTTTTGGCGTCTACAAACTGGGGCTTGACGAAGAAGTAATCCCCCACATCACCTCAGCCAACATTGCCTGCGGATTCCATGCCGGGGATCCCGGCGTGATGCGGAAGACAGTCGCCCTTGCAAAGCAATACGGCGTAGAAGTAGGAGCCCATCCTGGGTTTCTCGACCTCATGGGATTCGGACGAAGAAATGTCGATGCCACCCTTGAGGAGATTCAGGATTATGTGGTCTATCAAGCAGGAGCGCTTCAGGCCTTCGTCCAATCGCAAGGGCTGAGACTTCAGCATGTGAAGCCTCATGGAAGTCTTTATAATATGGCCGCGGCAAACCCCAAAATATGGGAGGCCATCGCAGAGGTCGTGGCGAAGGTGGATCGGGAAATCATTTTGGTTGCCCTGGCCTCTTCAGAAAGAGAGTCGCTTCTAGAGATTGGGAAACGCCATGGTATCCGCATTGCTTTGGAGGCCTTTCCAGATCGGGCCTATCACAAGGATGGCTCTTTAGTCTCCCGAAGGGAGAAAGGGGCGGTGGTCCACGATCATGAGGTCGTCGCAAAAAGGGCGCTGAAGATGGCTCTGGAGGGAAAGGTGGTCGCCATGGACGGGACAGAAGTCGAGCTCAAGGCAGATACGATCTGTGTCCACGGAGATAATCCTGCCGCGGTCCAGATGGTGAAGAGGATTCGGCAGGAATTGAAGGACGCAGGCGTCGCGGTCACACCGATGAAAAACTTTGTCTGACTTGTAATAGTGATTTGTGTTGGCGATTCGCGTCTCTGGCATTCCATTCACCAACACCGTTCACCCATCACCAACAATATTAATCATGGGCCTCTATCCTAAAGCAATTTCTTATCTGATGGGCGATCGCGGGCTTCTGCTTGAATTCGGGGACGAAATCAGCCGCGAGACCAGCGAGAAGGTGAGAAGGATGGCTTTAGCCATCCAGGCTGAGGCCATGATAGGGATCGTTGAAACCGTTCCTGCCTACCGGTCATTGCTCATCATATACAATCCAATGATTCTTCCCATCGAGGGCCTCAAGAAGAGATTAACCCGGATAGAGGAAGGGCTTCAACAGACTCCTCTTCCAGAGCCCAAATTGACACGCATCCCAGTCGTCTATGGAAGTGTCTATGGCCCTGATTTGGAGGAGGTCGCGAGATATCATCAGATCTCTCCTGAGGAAGTGATCCAACTCCACTGCAGTAAACCTTATCTGATCTATATGATCGGTTTTATGCCCGGATTTCCTTACATGGGAGAACTTCCCGAAGCACTGGTGACCCCGCGACTCAAAACGCCGAGGCTTTCCGTTCCGAAAGGCTCCGTAGCCATCGCACAAAGACAGACAGGGATCTATTCGATAAGGAGCCCAGGAGGCTGGCAGGTCCTTGGCCGAACCCCGGTGGAACTGTTTGATCCTGAGAAAGACCCTCCCGCGCGACTTCAAATGGGAGACTTTGTCCAATTCTATCCAATCAGCGAAAAAGAATTTAAGGAATGGCATGAGTGAATATATACATAGTGCACGGCGCAATAGGGCAAAGCGAAGAGATGAATTCAGCATTCCACTTAATCCTCCCTCGCCCCTTTGGGTGCGGAAGAAGGAGAGCAATAATTGGAGCGATTGGCAACCTTTGAGGTTCTGGATCCCGGCATCCTGACCACCATTCAGGATTTGGGTCGCTACGGTTTCAGTCGGTTTGGCGTTCCCCCCTCGGGAGCCCTGGATGCCTTTTCTTCCAGAGTTAGCAACCTGCTGGTTGGCAATAGGGGAGGGGAGGCTGGTCTCGAGACCACACTGATGGGCTTAAAAATAAAGGCTCTGAGGGACGTTATCATTGCCATCACGGGGGGACATCTGTCTCCTGCATTAAACGGAGAATCCTTGGAGATGTGGAGAACGCATCTTCTGGTGGAGGGCGATGTCATCGCCTTCAAGAAGGTCGAGGCAGGCTGTCGTGCTTACTTGGCTGCGAGTGGCGGATTTGTTGTTCCAAAAATCATGGGGAGCTGCTCAACCTATCTTTCTGGGAATTTTGGTGGTTTGGAAGGCAGGAAGTTGCGACGAGGGGATATTCTTTATACCTCTACTGATGTCTCAGCTCCTCTTGGCATATTGGGGCTTCGGTTTCCAAGAGATTGGATTCCTTCTCCGGAGGAGGCATCTCTCAGAGTCATCGCAGGACCTCAGGATCACTACTTTACAGAAAAAGGGTTCCAAACATTTTATTCAACACCCTATCAGGTCACTCCTCAATGCGACCGAATGGGGATTCGATTAGAAGGTCCAAAGATCGAGAGACAACCCGACGTGGAGGAGTCGATCATTTCGGAGGGGGTAATTTCGGGGGCGATTCAAGTTCCCGGTGACGGGAAACCCATTATCATCTTAACCGAGTTGGTCACCGGAGGTTATACAAAAATTGCCGCAATCATTTCGACGGATTTGCCTAGGGTCGCCCAATTAAAGCCCGGAGATCAGGTACGATTTAGACCCATCTCGATCGAAGAATCTCAACTTCTGCTTAGAGAACAAGAGGAAAGACTGGAAGGATTTTGGAAAACCGTTCGGGCATCAAGCCCTTGGAAAAAATAGGAATAGCGATTGGCTTGAAGAACTTTGAATAAAATATTTTTAAAATACGTCTAAATAAATAATTCAACAATCTGGCGGCCCAATGACGTGCAATAAACGAGACCAAGTCTCATGGAAAACTACGAAAAAACGGCATGCTATCAGGAGCTTTTGGAAAGAGGGAAGACGGTTGTCGGGCTTTGACGATCATTTCTCAACTGAGATGGAGGGGGAGATATGAAAAAACTTCTTTTTGTCTTATTAATCCTTGTGCTTGCCTCCTCTGCGTCAGCTACCGTTTACAAATGGGCTGACGAGGGAGGCGTGATGAATTTTACAGACGACAACAGCAAAGTTCCTCCTGATTATCGCAATAAAGCCGAGGAAGTAACCATGCCGGAAACGGGACGCTTAACTCCGCTCCAAGCCCCTCCAGGAAGCATCGCAGTCGGCGCAAAGCCTGGGGAGACGGCAACCCAGCCACCCTCTATTGCCCAGACCTTGGTCCGTGAGGGAGACTTTGCGATCAAACTGGCTGAGGCCCTGAAGATAGGGCAGGCCAAAAATGAGACAGAAGCTGAGAGTACATTGGCCTCGGCGGGTATTGCACCCAAAAACGGATGGATTGCCGATTATCCCGTGACGGCTGACATCGTCGGGGAGCTGCAAAATGCTGTCGGTACGGCAGCGGATTCTGGCAAATTAGGGAGGAAGAAGGAAGAGGCTTTAAAGGCATTCCGGACAACTGCGGTAGAACTTGAATTGCCTATCATTGCTGAATTACCGGATGGATACGCTGAAAGTTCGGCCCCAACAGCTTCTCAGTACACCGGGCCATCTGAGATCAATAATTATTATGATACCGAAGGTCCTCCTGTGGTGACCTACTATCCTCCTCCTCCGGATTATGACTACATGTATGCCTGGGTCCCCAGCCCATTCTGGTGCTCCGGGTTTCTCTTTCCAGGGTTCTTTATTCTCCATGACTTCCATAGAGTGATTTATAGACATGGGCATGCGTCTATCATTACCAATCACATCAGAGATCATCGAACAGGAAGATTCTATGCGATTGATCCAGTGAGGAGACATGCCGGAACGATCTCTGGAGGCAGGGATACACCTTCCGCGCGAGGCTTCAATTCTTCGGAGGCCAAGAATAGTGCCTGGTCAATCTTTGAGCGCAGCCGTGATCGAATGGCTTTGAACCGTCCTTCGTTGCCGATAACGGGTAGAGGAGCAAATGCTAAAAATTCCGCGTACTCGAGGCCAGGACGCGGTACGGAGGGGCGAGTCTATAGTAGGGGAAGTCAGCCTTCGATTCTAAACGGTCAGAACGGTTATCAGGCCAAACCGCCCGCTGTCGACCGCAGGGTGAATAGACAATACGGAATGAACTTTCGAAGACCCAGCGCGGGTGATACCCGGTCATTCGGTCCGACTTCAAGGGACACTGGAAGATCCTTCAGCCCATTTACGCTGGGCGGAAGCCAGCATCCCGGCTCGTCCAGGATGAGGAGCGGAGGTTCTTCCGGATCTCATCAGGGGGGGAACCATAGCGGTGGTTCCGGGCGCGGAAGTTCCCGTTATTAGTCAAAGGGTAAACGGCCGAAGCTTCTGTCCTCCCGTAAAGCCACAAAGAGGAATTCAGATCTCGTAATCGAGCCAGCTCCGGCAAGGGCTTTGTTCGAACTTTCATAAAATAGAAATCCCGCCTTCACTGAGCAGAGGCCCAAGCTTCAGTCCGTCCCGGCGAGTTTCAGAACGCTTCCGCTGATGGATGGAGTAATCGATCGGATGAAACTTTGGCCTTGTGAAGGGGAGGAGTGACTCAGGACGAGCTCGACCAGACATTCTGCGATATCCCGGACGATATCATCAGGAACACCATCAAACGCTTTGGATTGAAGACGTAAATCAATCGGATCATTAACATAATCTATAATGACAAAACGACCATCCGAAGTCAGGGTGATTTCGGTGGAGAACAATTCCAGCCCGCACATGCGGGCAATGGAAGAAGTGATGCGACGCAGCGACTCGAGGTGATAGCAAGTCTCTTCGTCAGAAACGACGGGAGCATAAAGATGTGTGCGGTTGTCCCACCAACATGGATAGGCCTTTCCAGCACAGTAAACGACCCGGAACCACGCCATCCGGGAACCAAGCCGGGCCGGGGTGACATGGGCCTGGAGCAAATACCTCTGAGAGGGGAACTCCTGCCGGGCAACCATAACCTGATTCAGCGAAGTAGCTTCGATGATCACTCCGTCTCCGCCCCCTCCGTATGCGGGTTTGATAATGAAACTTTGACCCACCGAAGCAAGGTCAATCTCCGGAAGCAAAGGTTGTTCATCATAGGACGGAAGGATAAGGGTAAAAGGTGTATCCATACCCTCGCTGATGGCTTGATGCATAGCGACCTTATCCCATGCCCGGCATGCTAATTCGTGAGAGTTGATATGACGAACGGCATGACGGCAGGCCCATTGAACAATCGGAATGAAGCGTGGATCTGCATCGGCCGCTCGGTCAAAGAAAGTCCTGAAGGCCATTTCTCCATTTCCAAGGGATTGGATCATATCCGCAAGATTTCCGGGGGTAATCTGCAGCATGGATAACCCTCGTGATCGGCATGCCAGATCGAGCAGCTTCACAAAGTCAGCGTCGTATTCCCAATTCCATGTCAGGCAAAGATCATAGCTACTCATGGTCATCCTACGGTTAGGCGCATTTTTGAATCGTCATCATGCGACAGGGTTACTATCCTATTTAATATTTAAATTTTGGAAATTCAATGCAGCCGGAGCATAAGAGTCCTTTCTGAAAATGGAGCCAGCTTCCTATTTCGATGGAGCTATGGCCATACCAAAGGCGGACAGAGGATGGAAACACTTTTACTCGACTGGTTTACTGGCCTCGGGGGAAATCTCAAATTCCCAGAGATTTGCACCTGACCCAAAATAGATTTTTCGGCCGAGCATCGCCATGCCTGAATGAATTGGGACAGGGGGTTTCACGACAAGAGATACCTGATCATTTCTTGGATCGATGGAAAAGATGGCCTCTTTCGCCAATCCATAAAGTCTTAAATCCGGCCCAAGCTGCAGAGAGACCTCCCCTGGTTCCTTAAATCCGAGATCAAGAATCTTTCTGACTTCTTTTCTCTCCGGGTCGAAGACAAAGATCTTTTCATTGTCCGTGATTCCATAAAGTATTCCATTTACAGCCACAGCGAGGGAAAGAATTGTTTTAACCTCGGGGACGGGGACGACCTCAAAAACCTTTTTTTCTTCTTTTGGATCCCAAAGAATAAGTTTCGCCTCTTTTTCAACAGCGCGTGTCCCAGTTCCCCCCCTTACAGAACCTCCCGCTGCAATGAGATCTAATTTATCAAAATAAGCAAGGGAGGCGATGCTCTGATTCTGGATGATGTGGCGATAGACCCTTTTTTCATTTTTCTTCGGATCGTAGACACTGATGGCGCCACCTAGGAGTCCGTAATCAGGGTAACCCCCGATATACACATTCCCGTGAGGCCCAGCAATCATTGTTCTGGGTCGATAGAGTTCCCCTCCCATGGGCCCCAAGTCTCTCGGATTGGCATCCTCGCTCTCGCCAAATCGGAAGGGCTTGTTCGGATCGTAGACAGACAACCTCGCCTCAGGGTAGGAGCAGAGATAAAGTTTACCATCGAGGGCCCCCATTGAGTAAACCTCTCCATTAGCCATGGAGGCCCTGCCCAGATCGGTAAGGGATTCACCGCGTGGATCATAGACGAAAAGCCGAAGGGGAAGCATGCTACTCCCGTAAACCTTGCCATCCGGTCCTGTGCCGACCACGAAGATATAGGCACCTGCGGCTTTATACTGGAGAGGAACCTCCTTCTTCTCCTTAGTTAAGGGATTCTCAATCCGGAGGAGGCTTCCATCGATAAGACTGAACGTTCGTTCATCTGGAAGGCCACTTTGCGGAAAAGGAATATCAGACTTAGAGACTTCAGCCAATTTTTCTCCTCCTTCAATGAGGAACCATTCATCTGAGGTCGATAGTTTGGTATAAATCTTTCCATCCTTTCCTCTTATTAAATTCATACGACCTGGTTTTCGGCTTTCCCGCGGGATCAAGGAGGTCTTGGTCTTTTTCTCTGGATCGAAGACAACGATGTCCATCTTCTCAAACTGGATAGCACAGTAAATTAATCCATCCTCCCCTGCCGTGGGATAACAATAAAACTGATCTGGGTCCATCCGACCGACGTTCTCGCTCACTCCAGTTTTTGGATCGTAAGAGAAAAGCTTTGCCGAAGGATATGTCCCTCCCCAGATCTTTCCATCTCTTGCCGTTGTGACTTTACAGATGAAAGATTCAGACGCTCCGGCAGGTTGTCCAAGATCCTCCCATTTTTCGGTTTTTGGATCGAAGCGCAGGAGGTGAGCATTATAGTAACTGCCGAGATAGATCCTGTTCTCATGATCCACAGTAAACCCCCAGGAACCCATTTCGGAAGACAGAGGGCCGTTGAATTGTCGGACCCCGCCTGTATCGGGATTGACTGCGAGAAGGAATAGGGGAGCTTCGTACTGTCCGAAGGAAAGGTAAATCGTATCCATGGCCCCCGTCTTTCCAGGGCCGACAAAAGTTCCCCAACAGACAGCCTCTCTCACCGGTACACCGAGGTCCTTTTGAGCAAATGAGCTCTTTGGAAGAGGGCTCAGGGTGAGAAAACCGAGGATGAGAATGAGAAATCGAAATCTCCCCAACCGTCTGGCGCCATAATCTGGCTCGGGACGGCGGCGCCTCCCTTTTCTAAAGGGGGGACAGGGGGGGTTATACGATCGGCTCTGTTTCCGAAGCATTAGGAATATCCAGAGGTTCCGGGGGAGCTGGAGGTGTTTTGGGTGTTGGTTTCCTTGGGCGTGAACGCCAGCGAGGCTTTGGGGGTTTCCGTTCCTTCTGTTCTTTTGACCCCTTTAATTCTTCCGCAGCCTCCTTCTTCTGTTCCTTCCCAAATCCAATAATGACATAGGTGCCGCTCCGGGTATCGGTTCTTAGCTGAATGATGCCTTCTTTCTCAGCATCTTCCAGGAGGTCACTGAAGGTGCGGTAGCCATGATAGGACTCATTGAAAGATGGTTTCTTTCGCTTCATCGTCTCTTTGACCATCGAGGACCACAGGACTTCCTTATTCTCGCGGACAAGGGCGACCACGGAGTCCACAAGGAGTTGAAAAGCTTCTTTCTTCTTCTCGGGAAGATCCTGTTCGATCTTGGGAGGAATGCCCAGGGGTCGTTCTAAGTCTTCATAATAAATAAACTCGTCGCAGTTATCGACTAAGAGGTTGGAACTCGAATCCTTTATCCCAAGTCCGATCACCCGCTTTCCATTCTCTTTTAACTTAGAGACGAGGGGGGAGAAGTCGCTGTCGCCTGAAACAATGACAAAGGTATCGATGTGTTCTTTCGAATAACAGAGGTCGAGGGCATCCACACAGAGCCGGATGTCTGCGGAGTTCTTTCCGGTCATCGCACGTTTTGGAATTTCGATCAGTTCAATGGCCGCCTCGTGAAGGGGCTTCTTATACTCTGCATAATCCGCCCAGTCCGCATAGGCCTTTTTCACGATCAGCTTCCCTTTCTCGACCAGGCGCTCCAAGACCTTCCGGATCTCAAATCGTCTATCCCTTTTGCCTTTGAAACCCAGCGCCAGATTCTCAAAATCGATGAAGACCGCTAAGGTATGCTCTCCTTCAGGCATGTATCACTCCTTTCTTCTCGCTCTTCTGCAAACCATCGTACAATTAAACAGAAAGTTTGTAAACAGGAGAAAAATGGCGGTTAGGCAGACAGGGACGCCGAAAAAACTTCACAAAGCAATCATTCCGGCATATTCAGCAGGCGTCGATCGTTTGAAGCACTTGAATGTTTGAATACGTCTTGGAATTCAATAGCTTTTTATAAAGGGTGTCGCTGAAAAGCTTTTTCAGCACACCTTTCTGCTGATCTTCCTCAAAGATCAAGCTAACCTCACCGTTGCAAAAATTGTCAAGACTAACCCGGCGGGTCTGCCTAATGCAACGATAAGGTCAACTCAACATCTGGAGAGAATATCCCTTCTCTTTAAACCCTCTCTTAATTTCTCGGATATGGTCGGGACCGCGAGTTTCTAAAACCAATATCACTTTTGAGAATCCAATGGGGATATCCTTGGTCGCCCGTTCGTGGATGATATGAAGAATGTTGGCCCGGTGCTGAGCAACGAGAGTGGTGAGTTTTCCAAGTGCCCCCGGGACATCTCTTAAAACGATGCTCATGCGTACCAGCCTTCCTGTCTGGGCAAGGCCTTTCTCAAGGATTCGGTCAAGGAGGTGAAAATCAATGTTTCCTCCGCTGATGAGCAAGACGATCTTTTTCGCCTTGATCTTCAATTTTTTCGACAGGAGCGCAGCCAACGGTGCTGCTCCTGCACCTTCGGCTACGATCCGTTTTCTCTCCATCAGCATGAGGATGGCTGAGGCGATCTCGTTCTCTTCCACTACGATCATCTCATCGACCCCCTTTTGGATCAAGGGGAAGGTGACCTCTCCTACCCTTCGGAGAGCAATCCCATCGGCTAACGTTGGTTTTACCTTCACCTCCACGATCCTCTTTCTCTTCAAGGAATAAAAAGCAGAAGCCGCATGAATAGACTGAACGCCGATCACCTTCACCTCAGGTCTGCTCTTCTTTACAACGGTGGCAATACCTGAGATCAGTCCTCCACCTCCCGTCGGGACGACGATCGCCTCCACTCCGGGGACTTCCTCAAGAATTTCGAGCCCGATCGTTCCCTGGCCAGCGATCACCTGCTCATCGTCAAAAGGATGGATAAGGGATTTTCCTCCCTTTGCCAACTTCTTCGCATAGTCCAAGGCTTCATCCGTATTTTCGCCAAAGAGAATCACTTCCCCGCCATAGGCTTGAGTGGCCATCTGTTTGGCAAGAGAAACTCCCTCAGGCATGACAATGGTTGAGTGGATCCCCAAGAGGGATGAAGCCAGGGCAACTCCCTGGGCATGGTTTCCTGCGGAGGCGGCCACCACTCCCCTTTTTCTCGCCGAAGGGGGAAGCTGGGACAATTTGTAGTAGGCCCCTCTGATTTTGAAAGCGCCCGTCTTCTGGAGATTTTCCAGTTTGAGAAAGACCTCTTTCCCTGTCAGCTTTGAGAAGGTGTCAGAATAGATCATCGGGGTCCGGAGGATGATCCTTTGAATCTTACTCTGCGCGGCCTCAACTTCCTCCCAAAGCTTCATCTTTTAATCACCCCGTTTTTTCAATAGGCTGATCCGTGGCATGCCTGAGACAGGATGTTGGTCGATCCACACCTCGCAGCCGTACACGCTTTCGATATTCTCTTTGGTCACAACCTCCTCGGAAGTCCCGATTTGATAAATTCTTCCTCCCTGGAGAAGAATCAGCCGGTCACAAAATTCAGAGGCGATGTTCATATCATGAGAGGCCATGACAATTGTTAGACCTCTCTCTCGATTGAGCGTGAGGATGAGGTCGAGAAAATCGATCTGGTGCTGGATGTCCAAGTTGGCAGTGGGTTCATCCAGAAGAATGACGTCGGGTTCTTGGGCCAGAGCTCTAGCGATGAAGACCCTTTTCCTTTCCCCGCCCGAAAGCTCATCCACGGGTCGCTCGGAAAAAGGAAGGATCTTCGTCCACTCCATCGCCTTTCTTACAACCTCAAGATCCTTTTCGCCTTCGAACAGGAGACGCCCGAGATAAGGAGACCTCCCCATCAGGACCGTTTCAAGGACGCTGAAAGGGAAGAGAAGTTGGGTCTCCTGGGCGACCACAGCAATCCTCTTGGCGATGTCCTTTCGGTCCATCTTCCTCATGGGAACGAGCTCGAAGAGAATCTCTCCCCTCTGGGGTGCAAGAAGGCGATAGAGGATCTTCAGGAGTGTTGTCTTCCCTGATCCATTGGGCCCGATCACTCCAACGAACTCCCCCTTCTCCACAAGGAAAGAGACCTCTTGGAGCACCCACTCTTCATGATAACGAAAGGAAACGGAATTGACTTCAATCATAGTGTTCTGATCACCTTTCTCGTCCTTAAAAGGTAGATGAAAAAAGGACCCCCAAAGGCTGCGGTGATCACGCCCACGGGCAATTCCACGGGAGCGAGCAGGGTTCTGGCAAACGTATCAGATGCGATGAGAAACGAGGCGCCAATGAGGGCTGAAGCAGGGATGAGGAGACGATGGTCAGGGCCGAAGATCAACCGGACAGAATGCGGGATGATCAGGCCCACAAAACCAATCAGACCGCATACGGAGACAGAGGCCGCAGTGATCAACGAGGCAGAGAGGTAAGAAACCAGTTTTAACTTCTCCACATCTACACCCAACTGGACAGCACTCTCCTCCCCGGACAGAACGAGGTTCAAATGACGAGCGCGAAGATAAAGAAGGAAGATTCCCAACAGGATATAAGGAAAGATGATCAGAATCGCCCGAGCGTTGGAGAAACTAAAGTCTCCCATCAACCAGAAGATGATCGTACGGAGTTCTTCTTTTTGGGAGAGAGAGATGAAAAACATGATGAGGGCGGAGAGAAAGGACCCGATGATAACCCCTGCGAGTAAAAGCGTGTGCGGATGAATCCTCCCTTCCTGCCTTCCGCAATAGAAGACGGCCAAAATGGACAGGAGCGCTCCCAGGAAAGAGACCAGGGGGAGGCCGAAGGAAGATACCCCGAGTCCCAATAGAATGGCGATGATCGCGCCTACGGCCGCACCGCTGGAAACGCCTAGAATATAAGGGTCGGCCAGAGGGTTTCTCAGGAGAGCCTGGAACGTGGCTCCTGAAACAGAAAGGCCAGCTCCCACCAACCCTGCCAGAATGGCGCGGGGAAGCCTGAGGGAAAGGATGATGGTCCGCTCCGTCTCATTCCCGGCTCCTTTGAGACCCAGAATGGTCCCGAAAAGAATGCGGATCGAACGAAGGGGTGGAACTCTTACACTTCCCATCGTGATCGACACCAGGATGATAACGATGAGAACAAGGCTGAGAAGAGTCGAGATCGTCAGGACTTTTTTGGGAGTGATGATCTTCATGGGACCAAATTAATGTCAAATGGCAAAGTTCAAATGCCAAAGGAAATTCAAAACTCCACTCTCAAAAATCCTTTGAAAATTGAACTTTGACATTCCTTTGGCAATTGCCTGCCTGCTGGTAGGCAGGGGTTTTAAAATTTGGATTTAAGAACCCTATTTCTTAAACTTTTCCGGATGGAGTACTCTTACGAGTTCCTCCAATCCATCAATGATGCGCGGGGAAGGCCGGTCGAGTAAGTCAGAATCAATCAGGTGAACACGGCCATTCTTGACGGCCGGGATCGTTTTCCAGCGAGTCCATTCCTGAAGGATCTTTTGATAATCCCCTGTCGGACTCATGGAGCTAATGACGATCACCTCCGGAGCTCTCTTTAAGACCTCCTCCATTCCCAACCGAGGATAAACCTCTTTCTCTTTTTCCGCAACGTTTTCACCTCCGGCAAGCCGGATCAGGTCATCTGCAAAACTTCC
Source organism: Thermodesulfobacteriota bacterium (assembly GCA_035625415.1). Classification (GTDB taxonomy): domain Bacteria; phylum Desulfobacterota; class BSN033; order BSN033; family UBA1163; genus UBA1163. Next base: position 615 of record DASPPQ010000027.1, on the reverse strand, counting down.
TTTCCCCACCGTCACCATGGGGGCATCTCCGATCTGGACAAACACTTTAGGCCGTGGAAGGCCCTTGGTAAGCTCAATCACCCTCCCGCTTCTCTTTCTCATGCCTTCGATGATCGCCTGCGCTTCTTTTTCCCGATTCACGACCTGGCCGATATGGGCGATGCTCTGAAGGATGTCCCTAAAGTTTTTCGGATAGATCACATAAGTCTGAAAACCCAATTTCCCTAAACGATCCACCGTGTCCCGAGTATTTCCAGCTCCTGTGGCAATGATCAAATCAGGGTTAAGGGAGGCGATCTTTTCGAAATCGAGACGGATATAACTACCGACTCGAACTTTACTCCTGGCCATCGCAGGAAAATTGCAATGAGTGGAGACGCCCACAATCTCTTCATCCAGGCCGAGGCTGAAGAGAATTTCAGTGATATTAGGCGCCAGGGAAACGATTCTCTTCGGAGGAAAAGGAAAAGTGACTTCTCTTCCGACTTCATCGATAAACGTTTGGGTAGCTGAGTAGGAGATTGAGGTGGCAAGGACGATGGGTAGGCAAAAAATCAAAATAAGACGCCTCCACCCTCTCCCTCCCCCTCCCCTCAATCCCCTCCCACCAGGGGA
>DASPPQ010000026.1:0-3556 GCA_035625415.1 Thermodesulfobacteriota bacterium | reverse complement strand
CTTTTTTATCGACGACTGTCCCCACCTTGGTACGGTCGGAAGAGACCGTGATCTCACCCTGCTTGTTAAAAATTCTGACCTCGGTAATTCCCTTTCGCTGGGCAACATCATCGATGATTCTTTGGTACTCGTCTCTTCGGTCCATGATCATCGCATTGCGAATGCTCAAACGGATGGTTTCGCTCAGGTTGAAGGCCTCCTCCTCCGTCTTTTCGATCATCTGCTGAGAAAGGGAACTGATATTGAGATAGAGAAAGATACCCTCGATCACCACCACCGCGATGATGACGCTGAGAAGAATCTTGGCCTTTAGACTCGTTAGATGCATCCCTTCCAATCCGGGAAAATTTTAGCATTTAGAAGGAGAGGAGTAAAGCGGTCGGTCCCATCCTCTCAACTCGTAGTATTCCTTCAACATGACCTCGAGGTCCTCAGGCTTGATGGTTTTCCCTGTTTCCTGGAGGACCTCTCGAAAGAATCGGCGAGGCAATTTGTCCTCTTTTTGGGTCACCCCTTCCTGTTGGTTGAAAGCCCTGGCAAGGTTGATAATTCCGGAGGCCATGGTTTTTAATTCTTTCTTTTTGAGTGAAAAGTCGCAGGTGGCCTTTACAATCTCCTGCAGACCCTTCCAGGTGATCAAATCGCGATAAAAGCGGCAGAGGATCAGGGCATCGAAAAGAGTCATCTTGTCCTCATAATCGATAAAAAGCTTCGCCTTCCCTTTTATTTGATCGGGATCAATCTGACCAGAAAGTTCGGACTTATAAAAGGTCGCTCTGAGATGGCAGGCCCCTCGGTCCGATGTGGCATAAGCCAGTCCCATTCCCTTCAGCACCCTGGGATCAAACCCCGCAGGCTCCAGGCCTTTCACATGGATCGCCGTCTCTTCCATCCCCCAAACCTTTGCGGCATGGCGGACTCCCTCTGACAAGATGCGTCCCATCCCTTTTCGATAGGCTATTTTTGTCAAGGTCTTCGCAATACCATTCGCGTCTCCGTATTGGAGATTTTCTTTGACCTTCTTTCTCTTTGAAGCCTCGATGGCAAAAGCTGCCAAATTCCCCGCTGTAATAGTATCCATTCCCAGACGGTCGCATAAGTCATTGAGGTAGATGATCTCCTCAATGGAGCCCACCATACAAAGTCCACCAAAGGCATAGATGGTTTCATATTCCGGTCCCATAATACGGAGACCTCGGTGCCTCCCCTGTTTGATCTCGGAGATTTTCCCGCAAGCCATGAAACAATGGGGACAGGCAATCGAACTCACCTGACAGCGTTCCATCAGGCTCTCTGCGCTGATCCCTTCCCAGCCCTCCAATGTCCCTTTGGACCAATATTGGGTAGGAAAGGCGCCAATGGTGTTCATAATGGAAACGAGCATAGGGGTTCCATATGTTTTATACATGTAAACAATCTCATTGTTCTTGACTCGGTCTCTAAACTCCTGAGACAATCTTTTCAAACGAGTGGAATCCGCGATCTCCCGCCGCTTCTTTCCGTGGAAGGCAATCCCTTTCAGCCTCTTTGATCCCATCACTGCTCCGATTCCTGCTCTTCCGAGAGAACGCCCGTGCTCACTCTCGATCACCGCAAATTTGACCAAATTCTCGCCCGCTGGACCAATGACCAAGGCCCTGGAATCTTTGCCGACCTTTTTGAGAATGGCCTCTTCTGCCTCGTAGGTCGCTTTTCCCCAGAGGCTTGAGGCGGAGTGGAAAAGGACCTCTTTATCGTTGATCTCGAGAAAGACAGGATGATTCGACCTCCCTTCAATGATGAAGGCGTCATATCCAGTCCGGCTAAGGGCAAGGGTAATCTTTCCTCCCGAATAGGATTCACAATAGATTCCGGTCTGAGGAGATTTGGTGAAGACGGCGTAGCGGCTCGAGCCATAGAAAGGAGTATCTGCCAAAGGACCTAAAGTAATGATTAAACGATTTTCAGGCGAAAAGGGATCGACATGGGGTGGATTCTCTTTAAGGAGAAGGTAAGACCCTAAACCCTTTCCACCCAGATAGGTTCGAAGAATAAATTCTGGGATCGGCTCAACCGTGAACCTCTGCCTGGTGAGATCGATCCGGAGAAGTTGGTTAAAAAATCCTTTCATTATTCGCATCTTAAAAGAAGCAGGAGGGTTAAATCAAGGGATGACCCCTTTCGCAGGGTCTGCCAGCAGGGGGATCCATAGCCCCCCCCAATATACGCCTCAATCTATTTAAAAATACAAGATTCACCCTATTTATCTTTTCGATTCATTCAAGTAGATTGATGGTGTAAGGGTTTGTCTCCCTAACGGCTTAATAAAGAAGAAGATGTTTCAGCAAAGGAGGGCCCTATGCAAAAGATGAGGACAGGGGATAGAGATGTTCTGGCAACCGTGATCGTTCTTTCCTGGGTATCTTTCGCAGGCCTTCTATTCGCTAATAACGGAGATGAAGACTTGCTAAGAGAGGCGAACAAAATTTTCGGACCCTTACCAAAGGCGATGGTATCGGAAAAAAATCCGATCACTCCCGAAAAGGTCAAATTAGGCAAAATACTTTTTTACGACACACGGATTTCAGTAGACGGAACGGTCAGCTGTTCTCGATGCCATCCGATCGGTTTATACGCGGCGGATGGGTTAAGAAAGTCGATAGGGAATAACTGCAAAGTTAATCCCAGAAATGCTCCCACCCTTTTCAATGCGGCGGGCCAGATTTCAGAACATTGGATAGGAAATAGAATAGACGTTGAGGATCAGGCAAAGCAATCGGTGATCGGTCCCCCTTCCTTTGGAATGCCTTCTTACGAGGCAGTTGAAAAAAAACTCAGAGAAATAAAGGGGTATGTGGAGCTATTTAAAGCGGCATTCCCGGCGGACAGCAATGCGGTAACAGTAGCCAATTTCGCAAAAGCAGTCGGTGCCTTCGAGAGGACGCTTGTCACTCCCTCCCCCTTTGATGCTTTCTTAAAGGGCGAGATTGCCGCATTGAACGAACGGGAAAAGAGAGGATTAAAAACATATATAGGAATGGGATGTATGATGTGCCATTTCGGTCCCTATCTGGGCGGACAGATGCATCAAAAGTTTGGAGTACTTGAACCCTACTGGAAATACACCAAGAGCGAGCCGGTAGATGAAGGAAGGTATGCCGCCACGAAAAACGAGGCCGATAAGTACGTCTTTAAGGTTCCGATCCACAGGAATGTTGCAAAAACCTCCCCTTATTTTCACGATGGTTCCGTCGACAAACTTGAGGATGCGGTTTGGATCATGGGTAAAATTCAGCTGGGGAAAGACCTTAACAAGTCTCAGGTTGAAGAGACTGTTACATTTCTGAAATCCTTGACGGGGAAGATTCCTGAAGAGGCTTTGAAGATTCCTTTGCTGCCCTCGATGGAATGAGTAGTACTGTTACTTTTTAGCTACGACATCTATAATCTTGGCTGGGGAGCCAATCGTCCTCCAGTTGTGCCTTATTCCTGCCGGAATAAAATAAGTTTCCATGGGTTTCAGTAGTTTCTTTTCTTCACCCACAAACATCTCGATCTCCCCTTCGATTATGATTCC
>DASPPQ010000025.1:0-4802 GCA_035625415.1 Thermodesulfobacteriota bacterium | reverse complement strand
ACTAGTAAAAGAGGCAATAGAAAAACGTGGCTTCCGAGGAAGATAGTAATAGGGAGTTGAAAAACTCAGTTATCAGGATGGAAAGGAGTCATTATGAATAAAGAAAGGCTCGAATGGGTTATGTCAGGATTAAGCCAGTATAAATTGACTAAGGATGAAGACCAATTTATCAAATCTGCATCAGGGGATTTCGACCAAAACCAAATGTTAACTGAACGCCAGGAAAAAAGACTCGAAAACCTTTATAAGGAGAAGTCAAAATCGAAACCCAATAAAAAAAACTTCTGATTATTTTTCTTTTTAGGAAAGTAGCCCCAATAAAGGCCAGGGTCCGGAAACCTTTTGCGAAAGATGTTTTGATAACATCCTAACCTTGTTGACATTGTCGCCTTATAGATTCTTTCGGGTTATTCCGTCTTTAAACTGAATAATTTCTAAACAACTGAATTAAAAAACAAGAAGAGAGGTAAAGAAATGGGAATTAAGCTTTACAGAGAGCCTAAGCTTGAAAAACCAATTATGTTTGTTGGCTGGCCAGGGATTGGAAACATTGGGATAATTGCGGTGAATACTTTAAAAGATATATTAAAGGCAGAAGTATTTGGAGAAATAGAAAGTTGGGATTTCTTCTATCCGAGAAAGGTTTCAATCAGAGAAGGCTTACTCGAAGATTTGGAGTTTTCCAGTAACAAATTTTATTGTCGGAGGCTTGAAAGCAAAGATTTGATATTTTTCATTGGAGAAGAGCAGCCTACTGAAGGAGGAGGAATATATGCTAGCGGAGAAAAGGCATTCCAGATGGCTAACCTAGTGTTAGATGTAGGGATAAAGTTCGGTTGCCAGAGAGTTTATACTTCTGGAGCATGTGTTTCGTTGACTCATCACCAGATAAAACCAAAAGTTTGTGCAGTCATCGGTTCTGAGGATTTAAAAGAGGAAGTAAAGAAATATCCCAATACAATATTAATGAGTGAACTAGGGGGAAGAGGAGGAGGTGAAGGAACAATCACTGGTTTGAATGGTCTTTTGCTTGCGCTCGCTAAGAAAAGGGGGCTCGAAAGTATTTGTCTAATGGGAGAAATACCAGATTGGCTTACTGGAGCTTCTTTCCCCTATCCAAAGGCTTCAAAATCGGTCCTTGAGGTCTTTGCTGAGATTTTAGGAATTAGAATGGATTTTAGTTTTTTGGATAAGATGGAAGCGCAAATCGAAGAAATTGTTGAAAGCTTTTATGCAAAATTCCCTCTGGAAATGAAACAGGAGTATGATCAAAGAAAATTTATTGCTCAAACTAAACCAGGAACGATAACGATTCAGGCTCAGGTATATATTGACGAGCATTTTAAAAAAGGAGGGGATGGGGGTGGAGAAAAGCCTACTTGAGATTTACGAAACTCCCAAGCTCCATAGTCCATCCTTGATTGTCGGTTGGCAAACCAGGGATGTTGGGAAATTGGGACCCAAGGTAATTGATTTTTTGAACGAAAGACTAGGAGGTCGAGAAATTGCTGAGATTAAACCTTTAGGCTTTTTCCCATTTGGAGGAATAAGATTTAAAGATGATTTAGTCCAGGTTCCGGAAAGTAAATTCTGGGCTTGTGAAAAGGACAATCTCTTGATCTTTAGAGGTGACGAACCTGTATTTGAGCATTATCAATTCCTAAACTCAGTTCTGGATTTCGCTGAAAATCACTGCCATGCTAATGAGTTGTACACCCTTAGCGGGATCGTTTCTTTCATTGCTCATACTAGTCCCCGGAGGATATTAGCAGTTTTCAATAAGGCAGAGCTTAAAGAAAGACTTCAAGGCTATGGACTAGAAAATATGACCTGGGAAGGGCCGCCAGCGATAAGCAGCTATCTCTTGTGGTTAGCCAGAAGAAGGGGAATTCCGGGAGTGAGTCTTTGGCCGGAAATACCATTTTATTTAGCGACTACAGAAGATCCCCAGGCAATAAAGCTGAGCCTTTCTTTTCTAAATAGGAGATTTAATTTAAGTATGAATTTAGGAGAGTTTGATTCGGAGATTAGTGATCTGAATGAAAAAATGGTCAAACTGAGGAAGGAAGACGCTGAAATCAATGAATATATCAATAGTTTGGAAAACGGACTGAGGTTGGACGAAGAGGAACAGTTGAAACTAGCTGAAAAGGTCTATGAACTTCTTGGAAAAAGAGGCTGAACTTGAATTCAGTTGCCCCAGTGTAACGCTTTCCAACCTACGACACGGGTACGTCCTCTGACAAATTGAAAAGCCGCGTCAAATGAAAAAATTGATGATTCAGTCTTCATGGTGTCATCCAAAGTGAATTAGCGGCCTTAAAAATCAAAAAATTTGGAGCTATTCAGATTTAAATAACCTTCGTTGCTGGCTGCTCGGATAGCTACCTATGTAAACAAAAAAAGAGTGAGCAGTTTATAATCCCTCCGCATGACCGGAGGATCAACATAAGGATGCTCACTCAATAACATCTTTTTTCTGGACCTTACCGGCCTTAGAGTTTTCATAGAGAATCCTGGTAATGATCGCGTATATTGCCAGATCCGTCAGCGTATCCGCCACGGTCTCGTCACTCACTGAAACCTCATCAGTTTTGGCTATGTTCATAAGACGCGACATTTTATCGCTGAGTCTTACTATGCAACCTTTCCATCCGGGGATCCCCATGTGTTTTTCACACATGAGAAAGTTCGATAGGTAGTCACTGCCGGCGTAGTCACGGTTTTTCCGGTCATGAAGATCCACCATTTCCTTTACTATTTCATGGAATCTCTCTTTGCTCATGGATTCTATCTCCTCTTCTTGGGAACGTTTGTTAAAGCACCAACTCCCTCCTGGAATCGTTAATTTTTGAAAGCACAAATTCGTCTTCAATGTCTCCAAACATACGCCATCTCATTTGGCGCTCCCAGGCTTTGAAATAGGAAAGCATGGCATTATGACAGACCCAAAAGTAAGCATACCCATTACTGTATTTGTCATTTGCACGCTCTTTAACTTGTCCACTTAATTCCCACATCCGTGCTACTCCCTCCTGGATTAAATCTTCCTTGATACTTTCCGCTAAAGGTCTCCACCTGAAGTTTTTCCAATAGACTCTTTTTGCTGTCGAGTAGGAAACTGCTGGGTCGAAATTTTCTGGATCAATGATAATCTGCTTCTTTGAATAGTTTTTGACAAAGAATCCTTGCTTCATTGCTGCTCTTGCTCTTTTTGCTGACAGACCGTATTTCTCCTTGATCTCTTTGGGTGTCATTTCCGGTGGTATGATTATTCTTTCTCTGCGGATTTCTGGGACAGTGTTCATGGTCAGCCTCCTTTCGTATTGGAATGGGAATTCTGTTAGTGAAAAAGAGATTTCTCAGGATCAGGTGAGGGGTAGGTTCAGGTCTTTGGGCAGGTAGGTATTGGGGTAGGCTTTAAAGAAAATGCGAAAGAAATCCTATTGGTAATTTATATATATAGAAAGAGGCCTGTCACTGTGTGTCGAGGGAGATCACAGTAGAAATTTTGATGCAAAAGAATGCTACTGTCTGTTTCTGTTTATGCTGTCGTGACCTGCTAAAACTTACTGTTGGAATTTGGCGGAGTGGCCGGAGGGCATAGCAAAAGAAATATCCCTGGTTGTGGATCTGAAGGCTGAGCCGGGGGAATGGAGGAGATTAAAGGGAGGGAGGTTTTTTTCTGGCTAGTTCCTGTCTAATTACTGTGAGGAGTTTCTTTGTTTGACGAGCTAATCTCATTTTTGGTGCAAATGGGGTTGTTTGTTTCACCTGTAAGTTCTTAGTCTGTGATAACCCGCGGATCGACGATTGCTGGTGGGATCATTCACGCCCACAAATCAACCTAAAGGTGATGTTTGACAGAATCGCCGTTGTTCTCCAAACACAATCGACTGCCTCCTAATAAATACATCCAACTCTATCTGTTAATGGAAAGAAAATCTATTTATGTACTTGACTGTTCAGCTTTTCAAAGACAATTATTAGGACAGCAAAAGAAAGATTATGGATAGATTCCTCTTAGTTTAGTGGTCTCAGCCACTCTTCCAATCCCCAGCATCAGAGCGGCTGTTCTCATATCCACTTTCTCTCTCTGAGAGATGTTAAGCACCTCTGCAAAACTCCTCTTCATAATTCGAGTCAAACGATCGGAGATTTCTTCTTCGGTCCAGAGTAATTCCTGAAGATTTTGAACCCACTCAAAATAGGAAACTGTGACTCCGCCGGCATTGGCTAAAATATCTGGAACTACAAAGATACCACGATCGGAGAGAATTTCATCTGCCTCCGGCGTTGTGGGACCATTGGCCCCCTCTGCTAAAATTTTAGTCTTGATCTTAAGAGCGTTCTTATGGGTAATCTGATTTTCTAATGCACAAGGGACAAGGATATCGCACTCTAGCTCCAATAATTCCTCATTCGTAATTTCTCCTCCAGCCTTGGCCTCAGGAGTGATAAGACACGAATACCTCTTCTTACAATCCAAAACAGCCGAAACATTCAATCCATTCTCATTATAAATTCCACCCCCTGAATCACTGATTGCAATGACCTTAGCTCCTGCTCGATCAAAATATTGAGCCGCAACCCCACCCACATTGCCACAACCTTGGACCACCACGCGAGCTCCTTTGATAGGAATGTCTAAATGCTGAGCCGCCTCCTGGGCAGTAATAAAGACACCCTTTCCAGTGGCTTCAAACCTCCCCAATGATCCCCCAAGTTCCACAGGTTTCCCTGTAACGACTCCATGCACCGTATATCCTTTCAAAATGCTATAAGTGTCCATAATCCAGGCC
>DASPPQ010000024.1:0-31085 GCA_035625415.1 Thermodesulfobacteriota bacterium | reverse complement strand
CAATCTAAAAATGGAACTCTAAAGGAGCAGACCGTTACGTCAGCCTGAGAGGAGGTGATGTCCTATGAGCTGATCGAATCGGAAAGAAAGAGGATTATTATTCAGAAGGGTGAACCAACATTTATTGGAGCGGCCTCAATGAGCCGCCGGAAGGAGGGTCAACTATGAAAGGAAATATTAAGAAGCTGGCTGTACTTGTGATTATCACCGCAATAGCGATGTTTATACCGGTAGCCACGACCCCGGTCGATGTAAACGCATGGAACATCCTGGGAAATTATGCCTTTACTGGTTCCAACCAATGTCTTGTAGCGCCATTTGGATTCGACTCCAATCTTAATGCTAACCCCCCCCGGGCTCCCCCGCTGGCACACCCGGCGTGTGGGTCACAGATTTGCAAAGTTGGGAGGGAGTTTACACATTCGGGAATAATGGCCAGGGAGTGGTGAATATAGTAGATCATGATGTCGGAGCAACCCCTGGAGCCGGAGGGTCAGTGAGCGTATATTGGAAGTTTAATTATACTGTGGCGGCCGGGGGGAGAATCACCTTCACGTTGGTTCCTAATACGTATAAAGGTTTATGGTTGACAGGCCCGATGAAAGGCACGCCGGTTTACCTTGTTACTCCGGGGTCGTGGGACGGGGTGGTCTCGGAAGACGGGAACAACATAATAGTAACCTGGGGTGCTCCCTTGATCCTATACTTGGCAGATTCTAACTACACCCCCATAGGGGTACAGCTCATATGCAACGGGTCGTTCGTGTTGATCAGATAACGTGTATGGATAGGTGCGAACGCATGGGTTAGTTGACCGGGATGGGTGAGTAACAAATGTTCCGCCGAAGCCATCAAGTGACACGCAGAATGTCGAAGGCTCGACGGTGTAGGTCACTATTGAGGGCTTATTTAGCAACGAGGCGGCGGAGGTAAAAAAGACCTGCATCCGAGACGCACGATTTTGGCATAACGTCCCACAGCAGCGCATTAGCCTCATTTGAATGGAGTGTTATGCCACTATATAACCCACCTGATCTGTCGCTACACGCACTTTCCAAGCCGGAGGGGGCAAACGCCCCCTCCGGCTCCTGTTCATAAAGCTGGATTGCACGTGCAACGAACCACTCAATAGTTTTTGTAGCCACTCCAAGTCTTTCTGGACTAAAAGTGATCGGTGATTTCTATCCATAATCACCAAGTCTCGCAGTGCGACTGAGCTGGTGAATTGTAGGTGAACTCCTCACCCCCTTTTTCTCGAAGACTGTTTCCTGTCTATTCCAGTCAAGTTTTCCTATCTTTTTAAGGATACTGTTTGATTTTTGTATAGAATAGGGGTAGGTTTTAAAATGACCATCGCATGAATGAACCTGGCTCGTCCTGGAACGGTTTATCATCAACCTGCGGGATTTGAGAAGGTTGTCGGATGGAAATATAGGGTTTCTTATAAACCTCTTTAATGGGGCGGGAGGTTTATTAAAACTCTTAACCTAAGAACAAGTTAAGAACAGGGTTTTACTGACTTGACTTAGACTCTATAAACCTTTTATAATTCACAGACTTATCTTGATACGGACAAACAGGTAAGACATCTGGGCTGGATGGAAGAGGTACTGATCTAAGTTCCGTTATCCGACCTTCCAGATACTATCATTCATTGTTGATTCTTCGGTACCGATTAACTTTGAGTTGGTGCATTGTCTGCCGAAACGAGTGAAATTGTTCGACTGACATTGGTGACTTTTCTTGATAAAGAGACAACCCATAACGGCTATTTTAAAAAAGCTAACCCTGCGGCAAGATTTTTTTGAGTGGGACTATGAAAAATTCTGTGATTAAGCCTGCGTGGATAATCCTGCCAATTGTTCTCTTCTTTTTGTTCTCATGTGCCTCAACGCAGCCCCAAAAAGACGAGTCGAAGGATGCTAAGTTCTACAACGACCGGGGGGTTGCTTACGGGGAGAAAGGTCAGCATGATCAAGCGATCATGGATTTCAACCAGGCCATTGAGATAAACCCGAGATATATTAAGGCTTACAACAACCGAGGAATAGTCTATAGGCTTAAAGGGCAATATGATCGGGCGATCTCGGATTTCAACAAGGCGATCAAGATGAATTCGCTGGATCCGGAGGCTTACAATAACCTGGCATGGCTCTTTGCAACGGCCAAGGCACCGGGTTTCCGTGACGGAAAAAGAGCTGTAGAACTTGCACTGAAGGCCTGCGAGTTGTCGGATTGGAAAATTGGGGAATACTTGGACACCCTTGCGGCTGCTTATGCGAGAAGGGGTGACTTTGACTATGCAGTGAAGTGGCAGGAGAAGGCTTTGGAACAATTTAAATCAGCCAGGCCGCCAGAGTTCCAGGAACGACTTCATCTTTATAGGGAGCGTAAACCTTGGCAGGCAGAATAGGTTGAAAGATCATGGCTTCCACAAAAGGCAAGGGATCTATGATTTCCACACAAAGATTGCAAATCATGGTTTACAATGAAATACTCATGGTCTTAACCAAGATACCATCGATGGTTTTTTTCTGTTATGAATTCTTCGACCAACCCTCCTTCATTCTCCATTCCCGTTCAGGGAGGCAAGTAGATACCATCCTGGCGGCCAACTCCTTTCAGAACGCGTATTTCTGGATTTTCCATAGGCATTCAACACGTTGAATGGGAGCAAGGCTTTCTGGCGCCACCTCTGCGGATGGATTATCCATGGGACACTAAGCTAGCCGAATGCGATTTCTGCTTCAAAAGTTTGCTTTCTCATGAAGAGATGTTACAATTTTGTTTATATGTTTGAAAAGGAGGTTTTAATGAAGTTGATTATTATTACCTTACTGTTGGCAGCTCTGAGCCTTTGTCCGGGGACGATGTTTGCTGCTTCCGGAAACAGAGCCAGTCACCTTTTCTTTATTGAACGAAGTAAGAACAAGAACCTTGTTCAGTATGACGTCCGGCTGACGGAAAATAGGGATCTTTCTGACCCAAGGCCTGTTAATGCTTATTGGATTTTGGAAAACGGCAGGCGTGAGGAGCTTAATTCGATTGAGAGAAAGTATGCCTACGGAATTGCTCGCCAAGAGAAAGTCGATCAGGACAGGTTCAAGGTCATTTTGGCCGCTTTTAAGGGTTTGGAGATCATCGTTGAAAGATTGAACGATTCTTTCAAAGCAGTGGTCTCCATCAATGGCAGAGAGAGTATCCTCCAGAAAATCTATGTAAAATCCGAAGAGACGCGGGTGGGGCTTCCGAGGGTTCTTTATGTCGAACTTTTCGGCCGAAGCAAGGAAACAGGCCTTCCCGTCAAGGAGCGAATTTCTCCCAGATAACTCGCAAGATGGGTCATCGCCAAGAAATCACTTCCTATCTCCTTCCTCATCGAGCCTCTCTTGAATACCGGGAGACGAAGACCCACCCATGGCTATAAAGGAGGTTGTCTTTCCGGTTCCCTCCAGGTTGGCGATGGTACGGATCCTCCTGTCAAATCCCTTCAATCGGGTGAGTTTTTTCTCCAAATCTTCAACCTTTGCGGAAAACAGTTGAATGTGGGATTGCTGCACCTGCGCCTCTTGACGAAGTTGATTCAGGAGAAAGGTCTTTTTCCTAACCTGGATGTAATCGCAAAAAAAGAATGTAATAGAGAGGATAAGAAACGCGAGAAGGTAAACACCAATTTTAAAACTTTCCTTGCTTATTCTCAGGCGCCTGATCCCAAAGGTGCTGTGGCCCAAAATGAGAATATTGAAATAATCCTTGTCCATAAGTTACCCCGCAATGTTTTTCAAAACGCGATAGTAAGCCCCGGCCCTTTCTCAAGGGAAGGGGATATATTCATCTCTACGAGCAGGGGCTTGCTTTTCGCGCCAAAAGAAAAACGAAGTCCCATCAATATTTCGTTGAATATTTCTTCCCTCTTCAATTGGAGAAGTTTAAGTGTTGATCGGGCATTCCCTTCTTCAACATATTTATCGCCATTTGGGTTTTGATAGAGGCCCAAAATCGGTTGGCTTAAATTTGAGGAATCGGTCTCGTTGATCTTCCTGGGACTTGAGACCCTGTCTTTCCAGGGATCATGAGAAAAGTCATAAGAACAAATCACCTTGTGCAGAGAGTCGGTCGGTTGGAGCTTCTTCGTTTCCTCCATGGTTTTTAGGAAGTTGATACGCAAGATGGCAGCGCCCATGATCGTCCCATGGTCTACGGGCGAATAGGAATGAGTAGGTTGCGATCCAGCGATGAGTTTTTTGAAAGGACTGACGGGTTGTCTTGCCGGCGCCTTACTTTTCTGAAAGGGGATTCTATTTTCATCCATTTTTATTGTTGCCTCATGATTGAGCGTGTATTCCATCGATTTGACATCGCCGGCCCCAGCAGGACGGACGATGACAAATATGAAAAAAGTTAACAAAATTGAAATTATTTTGACGTGCATTTTTCCTCGGATCTTAAAAGAATTCGACGGAACCTGTGGAAAAATGGACTACTTTCCCATTTTTACGATTTTCGTGAAAAACCAAAGGTCACGAACCATGGGAAAATTCTGCAATTAAAATGCCAAAAATTCTTCATTGTGATAATGTGAAAAATGGAATAGAATTAATCAGTTCGATAGAAAGAGTGGTCGCCCCTTTTGAAAAGAAAAGTGGAGGCAAAGGTAACCATAAGTAATAGACCCGGCGGAGCAATCAAAACCTATGTGAAGAAAAACCCGTTCGGAGAGACCGCCACAGAATAAAGGAGAGGTCACACGGAGAAGAGAAGGTTGAAATTATCACGAATCCTTTCTGTCGTTGTTCTTGTAACTCTCGTCATTTTTGTTGGGAGGGCTCTTTCTCAATCTCAGAAGTGTTTCTTGTGGAAAATTCAATCCAAAACAAGCACGGTCTATGTGTTAGGCTCAATACACCTTGCTAAGAAAGAGGTCTATCCGCTTCATCAGAAAATCGAAGATGCCTTTGTTCGATCTGACGCTTTGGTGGTCGAGGCGAATATCAATGATATCAAAAATATAGATACGCAAAAGATAATGGAGGACGCTTTTTATCCGGCGAATGATGCATTGGAAAAACACGTTTCACCAGAGACCTTCGAATGGGTCAAGAAAGAGACAGATGGGCTTGGTATTCCTCTTGAGCTCCTGAATAAACAAAAGCCATGGTTTCTCGCTATGACCCTGGTGGCATTGGAAAGCATCAGACTGGGGTTGGACCCAAACCTCGGGATCGATAAGTATTTTCTTTCAAAAGCCGAAGGGAAGAAAAAAATCATAGAACTCGAGAGCCTCGAATATCAAATCAGCCTTCTTTCGGGTTTCTCCGATAAAGACCAGGAGCTATTTCTCATCTATACGCTAAAAGATTTGCATGTCATGGAGCAAGAGGTGAACCCATTGATCCAGGCTTGGGTCTCGGGAGATACACAACGAATGGAATCCATTCTGACAAGGAGCGTCTCGGAAGATAAGAGGTTATCCGGAATTTTTGAAAAGCTGATTTTCGAAAGAAATAGAGAGATGGCATCAAAAATAGAGGATTTCTTGCGGACAAAGGAGACCTATTTTGTTATTGTCGGGGCAGGCCATCTCGTGGGTAGCCGAGGGGTCATCGGACTCCTCGGGGGAAAAGGATATCTAATAGAACAATTGTGAAGCATAAGATTTTCAATCGCCGATGCCCCCTGTCTCCTCGATCTTGCAGGAATTATTTTCAAAATATTGTTATAGATATAGGTGATAAATTTCTGTTATATAAGTGAAAATTTTTATTCCGTTTCGGAGAAAAATGGATGTTCCATATCGCAGACCCGAAGGAAATAAAGGAAGGGAAATTTTGAAGGAAGCGATGCTTTACATTCCTTTAAAGGAAGGGAAAGTAGAATGCTACCTCTGCAACCATCGATGCATCATCCCACCTTCAAAAAGGGGAGTCTGTGGCGTGCGAGAGAACCGGGAAGGCAAGCTTTACACCCTCGTCTACGGTCGTGCGATCTCTCTGAATGTGGACCCAATCGAAAAGAAGCCGCTCTTTCACCTCTTTCCGGGGTCGAGTTCTTTCTCCATAGCCGCTGTGGGATGTAATTTCCGATGCCTCCAATGTCAGAATCATGAGATCTCTCAGATGCCGAGGGATCAGAAGGGTCGGATTGAAGGGTCGGAGGTCTCCCCGTCCAAAATTGTTTCGTTAACAAAGCAATACCAATGCCAATCCATCTCCTACACCTATACGGAGCCGACCATCTATCTCGAATACGCTTACGACGTCGCTCAACGAGCTCATCAGGAAGGATTTAAGAATATTTTTGTCACCAATGGCTACATGACTCAGGAAGCCCTCAAGACGATCCAGCCCTATTTGGATGCAGCCAACGTGGATTTGAAGAGTTTCAAAGAGAGATTTTACAAGGAAATCTGCGGGGCGAATTTGAAACCGGTTCTGGAAAATTTAAGACAGATGAGACAGATGGGAATCTGGGTGGAAATCACTACCCTCGTTATTCCCACTCTGAATGACTCGGATCAGGAGTTTGAGGAGATTGCCCGATTCATCGTCTCCTTGGGGCCAGAGGTGCCCTGGCATGTCTCGGCCTTCTATCCGACCTATAGGATGCTTAACCTTCCCAGGACGACCGCTGCGGCGCTTCATCGAGCGAGGAAGATCGGAATCAAAGCGGGACTTCGGTATGTCTACTGTGGAAACATTCCCGGCGAGGAAGGGGAAGATACTTTCTGCCCTCGCTGTGGTCGAAAGCTGGTGGAGCGGGTTGGATTTCGGGTGACCCAAAATGATGTGGTGAATGGGGCATGCCGTCATTGCTGTACGAAGATTGATGGCGTCTGGAATTAGTCATCCCGTTCCTTCTTTGGTAAGGGGAGAGAACGAGGGTTCAGGATGGAACAAAATCAGAGTAGTCATCGGAAGATGATCTGGACCATCGGAGGGGGCAAGGGGGGAAGCGGGAAAAGTTTTATCGCCGCCAACATGGGTATCTGTCTCTCCAGGCTCGGTATTCGGGTTGTCCTCGTCGATGCGGATTTAGGGGGGGCAAACCTCCACACCTTTCTCGGGATTTCCCCTCCCGCTCTCTCCCTTTCTGACTTCATTAAAAAGAGGGTTTCCCATCTTCGAGAGGTTCTCATCCCAACAGCTATTCCTAACCTTGAACTCATGACCGGCGCACAGGACCTCTTGAATGCATTGGATGCAAAGAGCGTTCGGAAGCGAAAACTGGTCCGTTCCATTCAAAGTCTGGATAGCGACACGATCCTGGTAGATCTGGGAGCGGGCAATTCGTTGAGCGTCTTGGACTTCTTTCTGATGTCTGATGGAGAGATTCTGGTAGTCACTCCCGAACCCACTTCCAGAGGAAACGGATTATATGAGACTGCGGGTGATCGAAAAGGGGAAAATTTGGGTGATTCATGACGGGAATGGAATCACCTTCATGAAACCAGAGGATTATTGACGGACCGTCAAGAGGTCAACGCCTTTTGCTCACACTTAAAGGTATCTTAAGCCTTAGACCTATCTTAATTAATTGCCTATCCGTGATATTATTTGCCTTTGATATTGCCGTAACGGTTGTCTTGTATCTTCTCGCTATGGATGATAGGGTTTCGCCTTTACTAACACAATGATATACAAGACTCAATCTAGGAGAAATCTCAGTAGTTCTGACATGTGACGCCTCTGGTATGCTGTTAAGTCTTGCAAACAGCACCTTTGACATTGCAAGTGGAATCCTGAGAGAATAGGAAGTTCGAGGTGTGACCTTTAGGCGAAGTTCGGGGTTAAGATCAGAGAGTAAAGCCTCTGAAATCCCTAATTCCTTTGCAATGGCGTCTAATCTCACCTGCTTCTCTATTGTTACTACCTCGAAGGAGAAAGGTTCTTCAGTCTCCCCTAAGTCAAAGCCATATTGTTCCGAGTTCTTAAGGATATGAAGTGTTGCCAGAAATCTTGGTACATAACGGGCAGTCTCAAGAGGAAGCCTTTCATAGAGATCCCAGAAGTTATCAAGGTAGTTTATCTTCTGTCCCCCTATAACCCTGAGTACATTTTCTTCACCGCTGTTATAGGCCGCAAGGACAGTTGTCCAGTCACCAAGCATGCGATGGAGTTCCTGAAGGTAGGCAATTGCAGCCTTTGTTGATTTTTCAGGATCAAGCCTCTCATCAACCCAGTCATCCCTCTTAAGTCCAAATTTATATCCCGTGGATGCAATAAACTGCCACAGTCCAAGTGCCCTCGCAGGGGAAAATGCCCTTACTTTAAATCCGCTCTCAACAAGCGGCAGCCATGCAAGTTCTTCAGGAAGCCCTGCTTCTTTGAATCCTTTCACAATCTTATCAATGTATCTCCCTGACCGTTTATAGGAGTCTATAAAGAAGTCTCTTTCCACCGTCTGAAATTGTTTAATCTCGTATTCCACACGCTCGTTCATCGTCAAAGGAATAGCCTTATGATTTCCGTTGACCGCAGTATATCTTGATGCATATATCTCGATTAATCTCCTCGAGATCAGGATTCTCAAATCCTCTTTCTGCTGGATCACTGCAGGGTCACTATCGCCGTTCACATCAAGGATTAATGAGTAAGCCTGATCAAGAGCATTGATAGCCTCCTCAAGCTCGCCACGTGACCAGAGTTCCTGGGAGGCCTGATAAAAACCAAGTGCAGTATCAAGAAGGTTCTGTACAGTGAATTCTGCTGCGACAACCTCTTCAACAGAAAGCTTTTCCGTTGGGATCCCGTCTTGATTGCTGGCAACAAGGGTGTTGGCTCCCACAGTACAGACAAAAAAATGGATAAACGAAATTAGATAGAAAAATTTAGACCATCTTTTCATCTGAAAATACCGTGCACCCGTCATCCCGAGCAAAATAGAACTTGCTTTGGGATGGGTTAATTGTACAAAGGCGAGAGTACAATCCTCGGGGTTCTCTCTTTGGTATGGTGGATGCCATCATTTCTATACTATTATTTCTTTCCTGAAGTACCAAATCGCACCACCAGCAATCAAGCAAACTACCGCTATACGCAGCAGAGTTCGCGGTATGTCCATTTGAGCCTGTGAATAGAAAGAAGAAGAACGGCTACCATGGAATCTTCTACCAGAATCTCTTTGAACGTAATAAGGTGCTGTAAAAAGAACGATAAGTATGGCAAGAATCCCCAAAATGATAACGGCCTTTTGATACTTATTCATGCGATTCACGTCCTTTATTTAGGATTACAAATAGGACAAGGGGTATATCCTTTTTTCAAAGCCTCATCCTCCCGAAAAGTTCCTCCTAGGTGAATACCATTTTCTCCACAAGCACTCTGGTATTCTTTTTGAGGTCCAACTCATCGGGCACAATAAAGATGGCATGCTTATCTCTCACTAATTTGCCAAACATCAATTTTGCCCATCTCGAAGCAGATTCAAGTCGGGTTTTTCCCCGTAAATCGTTTCTTCTCTCTGTCAAAACACCCACAAGTTCGACTTCTCTAAGATCATAGTTCTTACAAAAAACTTTATATATTATCATATTGCTAACACCTCTCCCGCAATTCATATCATTCTTAGCCTAACCCCTTTGCTCCCTAAGTCGATACGAAAGAAAGCTTCAGGCAAAACTTTCTCCCGTCATTTTCTCTATCATTTCCCGAATGGAAAAATAATCTGAACATCAGCATCTAAACCGTGTCCAGACTGAGTGACCAGACTGAGTAAAATGACCCAAAATAAAATTAATACTACAAATGCTAGAAGGGCCTTAAAGATGAAGGTAGGGATGACGTCCTTAGCGATTGTTGTTTGCATCCACCCTTTGCGTATGGAAATTTTAGCTCCATAGCAATACCGTCCTTACATTCCATTTTAATCCTCTCGATTTCGCTCCTCGTTTGCGTGGATGATGCTGATTTGAGCAACCATAATTTAATTTCCATCTTGTTTCACCCCCGTTCGATTGGAAGCCTCATTTCACTTGTATGCATACCTCTTCAATTTAAGCAATTCTCATACCTAAAAGTTTCAAAACCTTCATTCGTGTCAAATGTTGAAACCGCACAATAATTCATGGCAACTCAAATAAAATTCCTAAAAATCCTATTGCCATTAGAAAAGGCTCAAAGTGGAAGAGATTTTCCTAAGAGTTCCGAATTATTTCTCTAACAATTTGAATAGGGTTTTTCAGCTTTATTGATTTGCATTTAAAAGGCTGTACCAGAAGGGAGGGTATGAAGTTCTAACTTTCATGAAGAAGTCAACAACAGACCCTGGTTTATCTCAAGGCTTTTCTGAAAAGTTACGCCCAATCTCTCGGGTTGGATCCCTCCAAGGTCGTTGAAGAATATATCCGGTTTAAGGAAGAGTCCAGAAAGAAATAATCCTGCTTTTTTGGTGGAACCCCGATTTCAAATTTCCTAAATTTTTCTTTCGAACATTTGAAATTGTTTCGTATTTAGGGTTTCGTGCTTCGAGTTTCCCCGACAAAGACGGGGCTTAGGGTTTTTCGGAGGTGAGGTCTGCTACTTTTGCGGTTAGCTGTTGGGCAATGGTCCTGTTAAACCCGGCCATCCTTTCTCGAATCCTACCTTCCTTATCGATAAGAAAAGTAGCCGGGATACCCGTCACCCGGTAACTCCTGACCATATCTTCCGGGGGGTTCACGATGGGGTAGGGGATGTCCATGGCCTTGACGAAGCGGCGAACGGTTTCGATGTCGCCTCGATCCACATTCATTCCAACCAACTCAAATCCGCTTTCTCGATAACTCTTATACAGTTGAATTAAGTGGGGGATGGACTCCCGACAGGGTCCACACCAGGTGGCCCAGAAGTCGAGGAGGACCACCTTCCCTTTGAGCTGGGAAAGAGTCAGTTCCTTTCCGTCGAGGGTCTTAAGGGTGAAATCCGGTGCTAAACTTGGGGAGGGTGGCGTTTTCTCTTTGGAACAGTGGGAAAGAAGAAAGAGTCCTGTGGCGCAAAGGCCTAAAATGAAGATCTTTATAAGAAAGGATGGTTTCACGTCCAACCGTAAAAGTTCAAATGTTACATTGACGCCGAATTTCTAAGAGGGATTCTGAAACAAGTTTATAATAACATCCTTGTCATGCCGAACCAGGTCGTGGATTTAGTTCGGGATCTAAGGATTTTGGCATCTCACTTCAGCTTTGGATTTCACTTGAACCTTGCGCTTCGACACTTAGCGTTGTCTCACAGGGCTTTTTCGAGCATGGCCTTTAAGCGGGCCTTGGGTACGGCCCCGACAATTTGATCGAGAATCTTTCCGCTTTTGAAGAGAATGAGGGTAGGAATTCCCCTTACCCCATACTGACTGGGTGTAGCGGGACTCTCATCCACATTGAGCTTGGTCACCTTGACCTTCCCAATAAACTCTTTCGCTAACTCCTCAACGATGGGACTGATGCTGCGACAGGGGCCGCACCAGGTAGCCCAAAAATCGACCAGCACCGGAAGGTCTGCGTTGAGCACCTCGGAGGCGAAACTTTTATCATCGACGTGAACCAGACTCGACTCATCTGCCATTTTCTACTCCTTGCTTTCTGTGTTAATTTTACTTTTTTATAACCTTAAAAGCTAAAATCTGCAATCTATGATCTGCGATTCAGAAGCTCTTACAGCCTCCTCTCCAATACATAATTGGCCAGCATACAAAGGGCTTCCTTCTCCTTCGAATCGGGAAAGACATTGAGATATTTCTTCGCCCTTTCGACATACGCTTTCGCTTTTTCCCGGGTATATTGAATTCCCCCATATTGTTTGATAATCTCCACCACGCGGAAAAAGGCGTATTTGGTGATGGGATTAAGCGCGACCGTCTGCTGAATAAGGGCTTTTTCCTCCTGCTTGCAATGATGAAGGGTGAAAATCAGTGGGAGGGTGATCTTACCATCGTGGAGATCGATCCCGATCTTCTTCCCAAATTCCTCTTCGTTCGAAGTATAATCGAGATTGTCATCAATCAATTGAAAGGCAATTCCCACATCCATCCCAAACTTAGCTAATGCCATCTCTTTTTCCTCTGAGACATTTCCAAGGATAGCACCGATTTGCGTGGCCGCTGAAATGAGATGGGCGGTTTTGCGGGCGATGATCGAGAGATAGTTCTCCTCGGTCAGGGAGAGGTCTTTGGTTCTGATCAACTCCTCGAGTTCTCCTTCGGCAATAATGGTCGTTGCCCCGGAAATGGTATGAAGAATCTTCCAATTGCCGCTCTCCACCATCCGGGTGAAACACTTCGTGAAAAGGAAATCGCCGACGAGGACACATGCCTCATTACCCCATTTGGCGTTGGCGGATTCAACACCTCGCCGCAACCTGGCGTTGTCCACGACATCGTCGTGGAGTAGGGTAGCGGTGTGGATAAATTCGATCAGGCTTGCCATGGAGATGTGATTTTCTCCGGAATATCCGGACAACCTCGCCGAAAGCAATAAAAGCTTTGCTCGAAATCGTTTGCCGCCGCTCTGAAGGAGATGTTCTCCGATAGCAGAGATCATTGGGACATCGGACCTTAAGTTCTTTTGAAACTCTTGATCCACCTTTTTTAAGTCCTCATCCATCCAATTGAGGGATCCTTCCTCCAAAGGAGAGATCTTGTCTTCAAAAAGGGGAGGCGCTGTGATCAACCCGCTCATAGTAAAAATTATTATCCTCTATCCGGAGGACATTGTCAAAATGTTTTATCCTCCCGGTCAGAGACTGGGCTCTCCGTCTCGTTAGCCTCGCGAAGAATCAAGGGGTTCATGATCTTCAACTCCACACCGCTGGTTTTAATGGATTCGGTGAGGACAAATTTTGCCTCTCCTTCGGGACGCGGATGGACGAACTGCAATCGCTTTGGCTCCAACTTTCCACCTCTCAGGGCAACGAATAGATCGACGGTTCTCACCGCCGGGAAGATCAAGTAGCATCTCCCCTTGGGAGGAAGCAAGTACGAGGCGATGGAGATCAAGTCTTGCAGCGTTCCCTTGATCTCATGGCGTGCGACAGCCTTTTCAGCCGAGGGGTTGATTCTGCCCGACCGGCGTTTTCGGTAAGGTGGATTCGAGAGGACGACATCAAAAGAACCCGGGGGGAAAGTCATCTTGATCTCTCTAAAATCTTGGCTAAGAATCGATATCCGACCGTCGAGATGATTCAGGGCCACATTCTTTCGAGCGCATTCGGCCAATCCCTTTTGAATTTCAACGCCGACAAAAGAGCGGGCTCTTGCGGTCTGTGATAAGAGTAACAGCAAGATTCCGCAGCCGGTTCCCAGATCGACGACTCTTTCGTTCTTGCGAATTCTGACGAATTGGCTTAGGACGATGGAGTCCACGGAGAATCGGTATCCTTTCTTCTTCTGCACGACTTGGATTTTCCCGTTTAAGAAGGTATCTAATGTTTCATCGGGTGAAAGGAAAGGGTTCATAGGCCAACACGAAAGGATGAAGAGTTGACTTTTATTACCACGGGGAGACTTCGTCTGTCAATGGAGCTTCTTCTCTCGCTTTCGCTAATTTTTGCCCCCGGTCGGGGGAAATCCATCTCCAAGGCTTCCTAAGGCCCATTTTTGATAGGAGTGGGAAGAAGACGCATCCAGAGCAGAAACTCCGTTAAAGGCCGTCACCCCTGTAGTCGAGCTCGTAAACCGTTGGGTTGATGAAGCCTCTTCAAAGGATTCTTCCAGGTGGGGACTTACATGAGAAACTGGGAGAGGGCAAGAGCTTCTTTCTTGGGTTTAAAAATGTTCAAAAACATAAGAAATTTGAACAAAAATTAACCACCCCTCGTTAGCGGCACAAGTGAATACTTATTCTCATTTTTAAGAATTTCCAATATTTTTGGGTAGTTAAAAAGGACAGGATAGAGCTTGGTATGGATATTGCTATGATATTTTTCTTGACAAAGTGATGATAAGGGACTAATTTCTAACTAAATTTTGTTTTTACAGAGTCTGCAAACCAGTTTTGAAAAGGAGGAGGTATTTATGAGAAGATTTGCCGGTTTCTTTTTCGTTATGATTTTGGTGTTCTCTTTCTGTTTTGTTCTTGCGGGATTGACACAAGAGAAAAAGGAAACGGAAGGTGTGTATACCATTAAGAAAGGAGATACGCTCTGGGATATCTCCGCCAGGTTTCTGAAGGACCCCTTTCTTTGGCCGAAATTGTGGGAGAGAAATCCTTATATCACAAATCCTCATTGGATCTATCCGGGAAACCCGGTCCAACTGGTCGCCGTTGAGCCAACACAAAAAGAGGAGCCTAAGAAGGTTGTCGAAGAGAAGGCTCAGGAGGAAAAGCCGAAAGAAGCACTGAAAGGGCAGGAGGTTGAAAAGGTAGAGCCAGCTCCAGGAGAGAAGAAGCCGGAGGCAATTGCGGAGGAAAAAACGACCTCAGCGGAGGTGGGACCAGTCGCGAAGGAAGAAGAGACTGTCGCGGAAGAAAAAGAGGCTATACCAGAGGAGAAGCCCGTAAGGGAAGAGAAGAAACGCCCCTACTTTCGCGAAATTCGGTCCGCAGGATTTATGAGCGATATTGAATATCGAGGAATCGGGATCGTTTTAGAAAGCAGTGAGGGTAAGAGCCTTATGGCGTGGGGCGATGTCATTTACCTGACCTTCAAGTCCTCAGAACCTGTCTCGATCGGAGATAAATATACGATCTTTCGTCCCGGGGAAGAGATAAGACATCCCGTTACTGAAAAAAGGATTGGGAGGAAGTATAACATCATAGGAAATGTTCAACTCATTGACCAATACGGCAGCTTCTTCACTGCGAAAGTGATTGAATCCTTCGACGCCATTATGAAAGGGGATTATATCCAGCCTTATTCGAAAGAAAAGATGGAAGGTGCTACAGAAAAATAGTATAATGGCGGTGAATCATCCCAGTCGTCATCGGACTCCAACCACCCGTCGTCATACGGCGAGCGCCTACGGAGGCTGGGTGGCCGGCACGTACCTCGCAAGCCCCGTCTTCCACACAGCGTCAAGGGGCACGATATAGCAGAAAACTTCCTTGGCTCGTATCCTGCTGGCCACGGCGTGTCCGGGGAGCTTTATTGGATTTTCCACGCGGGCTTCGGAGATCTTCCTCTGATCTCCTGAGCCTTTTTTTGTCACTCAACTTCCGTCGATGAGGGACTTTCTCGTCCGAGGATCCTTATGGCCGAAGATATTTTTTACTGGTTGGCCTTACACCTTACCCCGGGAGTGGGGAGCATACTTATCAAACGGCTCTTGGATCGATTCAAGACGCCTGAAGCTGTCTTCCGCGCTCCGCTGAAAGAATTGCTGAGGATTGAGGGGTTGGGGGAAAGGGTAGCCGGGGAAATCCAAAAAGGCCCATCGGAAAAAGTTGTAAAAAGGGAATTGTCTCGGCTGGAAAAAACGGGAGGTAAATTTGTCACTTTGAAGGATGATGACTACCCGAAGCGTTTGAAGGATATTTACGATCCTCCCGCGCTGCTTTATCTCAGGGGAGAATTAAGAGGGGAGGACGAATTAGCCGTTGCCGTTGTCGGGAGCAGAAAAACCTCTGCCTATGGAAGAGAGGTGACGGAAAGGATCGGGAGGGATCTTGCCCGTCATGGAGTGACTGTTGTCAGCGGAATGGCAAGGGGTATCGATTCGGTGGCCCATCAAGGGGCGCTCCAAGGAGGGGGAAGAACGATCGCCGTGCTCGGTTGCGGCGTGGACATGATCTATCCTTCCGAAAACCGAAATCTCTTCCATCAGATCATCGAGCAAGGGGCTGTCCTTTCCGAATTTCCGATGGGGTCTCCTCCCGAGGCCGGACATTTTCCGAGAAGGAACCGGATCATCAGCGGTCTTTCCATCGGCGTGGTGATCGTGCAGGCCAGCGCCGAGAGCGGCTCCCTGATCACCGCCGGCTATGCCTTGGAACAAGGGAGGGAAATCTTTGCCGTTCCGGGGAATATCGGAGCCGAGGGAAGTCGTGGCACGAATCGGTTGATTAAAGAGGGGGCGAAGCTGGTGGAGTCCAGCGAGGACATCCTTGAGGAAGTATTGCCCCAATGGAGGAGGGAAGGGGAGATGGCTCAAAAGGGAGAGGATCCCGTTCTCACGCTCACGGAAGCAGAAAAATGTCTCTATGGACTCTTGGAAGAGACTCCGTTGCATATCGACGCCCTCATACGGGAGAGTCAATTGGATCCGGGAAACGTCTCCAGTCTGCTCCTGAATTTGGAATTAAAAGGGTTGATCTCCCAGTGGCCGGGAAAATGTTTCAGTAAGAAGATGTGAAAAATAGAAGATTATGAGTTATTAAATAACGATACAGAGTTCGGAAGAAAGGGTTAAGCATTAGATGTCAAAAGGTTTGATTGTTGTAGAATCTCCTGCAAAGGTAAAAACGCTTCAAAAGTTTTTGGGGGAAGATTACGTCATCAAGGCTTCGGTGGGCCACATTAAAGACCTCCCGGAGGGCAAGCTGGGAGTCGATCTTCAAAAAGACTTTCAGCCCCAGTATGTCACTATCTCCGGAAAAGGGAAGGTCATTCGGGAATTGAAGAAGGCGAGCAAGGGTGTGAAGAATATCTACCTTGGCCCCGATCCGGATCGTGAGGGGGAGGCCATCGCCTGGCACGTTGCCGAAGAGATTGGAAACGGGGACAAGAAGATTTACCGAATTCTCTTCAACGAAATAACGAAAAAGGCGGTTTTGGATGCCATTCAGCACCCGGGAAAGTTACAACAGTCCAAGTATGAGGCCCAGCAGGCGAGGCGCATCTTGGACCGGCTGGTCGGCTATCAGGTTAGTCCCATCCTTTGGGAGAAAGTCCGGCGAGGCTTGAGTGCGGGTCGGGTTCAATCCGTCGCTGTTCGAATCGTCTGTGAGAGAGAAAGGGAGATCCAGGATTTCGTCTCTGAGGAATATTGGAGTCTTACCGCAACGCTCAAGAGAAAAGATTCTCCGGTTTCCTTTGACGCTAAATTGACGAAATGGAGGGGGAAGAAGGTAAAGATGGCCAACGAGGCTGAAGCCCTGGCCATCCGGAAGACGCTGGAGAGCGCTCCTTATGCCGTTTCAAAGATTGTTCAGCAAGAAAAACAACGTCATCCGTTTCCTCCTTTCATTACCAGCCGGCTCCAGCAAGAAGCCTACCGAAAGCTCTCCTTCCCAGCCAAGAAGACAATGTGGATTGCCCAAAAGTTATACGAAGGTGTGGACCTCGGTCCGCTCGGGACCGTCGGATTGATTACTTATATGAGGACCGACTCGGTGAAGGTGTCTACGGAAGCCGTCCAACAGGTTAGGGGATGGATTAAGGAGCGGTTCGGGGATTCTTATCTTCCTCCCAAGCCCAATGTCTATAAAAGCCGCAGGGGAGCCCAGGAGGCCCATGAAGCGATCCGGCCCACCACGATTGAAATGGAGCCTGACCAGGTGAAGTCTTATTTGGACAAAGATCAATGGGCTCTTTATAAGTTGATTTGGGACCGCTTCGTGGCTTCTCAGATGCCTTCAGCAGACTTTCTCCAGACGACTGTCGAAATCAAAGCGGATGATGCCGTGTTTACAGCCGTCGGCACGGTCCCTGTTTTCCAGGGTTTCATGGCCCTCTATATGGAGGGAGAAGATAACCAGGAGAATGGCAATGGTGAGAAGAAACTCCCCCCGCTCACAGAAGGAGAAAACCTGGATTTATTAGCCCTGACACCCAGACAGCATTTTACCCAGCCACCCTACCGATTCTCTGAGGCGACGCTGATCAAGGAATTGGAAGAGAAGGGCATTGGAAGACCTTCGACCTATGCCACCATTTTGGCTACGATCAAAGAAAAGCAGTATGTTCGTTTAGAAAAAGGGAAATTCTCCCCCACGGAATTGGGGTGCCTGGTGAATGACCTGCTCGTCGTCAATTTTCCAGATATTTTCGACATCGAATTCACCGCGCAAATGGAAGAAAATTTGGATCATATCGAGGAGGGCGACAAGGACTGGGTGGAGACGCTGAAAGAGTTCTATCTTCCTTTCGAGAAAGACCTGGAGATGGCCAAGATCTCGATGAGGGATGTGAAGAGAGAACTCATCCCCACGGATGCCGTCTGCGAACGATGCGGTTCAAAGATGGTGAAGCGCTGGGGCAAGAGGGGTTATTTCCTGGCCTGTTCAAGTTATCCCGAATGCACCTACACGAGAGAAGTGGAAGGGAACGGAGAGAATCAAGTGGAGACGGACGCGAAGTGTGAGAAATGCGGAAGCCCGATGGTCGTCAAGAACGGAAAGTTCGGAAGGTTTCTGGCTTGTTCCAACTACCCGACGTGCAAATTCACCCGATCCCTAGATACGGGCGTCCGGTGCCCCCAGGAAGGATGTGA
Organism: Thermodesulfobacteriota bacterium; assembly: GCA_035625415.1. Classification (GTDB taxonomy): domain Bacteria; phylum Desulfobacterota; class BSN033; order BSN033; family UBA1163; genus UBA1163. Next base: position 12,749 of record DASPPQ010000024.1, on the reverse strand, counting down.
CGGACTGATTGTTGAAAGAAAGAGCCGTAAGGGAAGAACTTTTTACGGCTGCTCCAACTACCCGAATTGTACCTACGCGTTATGGGATAAGCCCATTCCGGAAAAATGCCCTCAGTGCGGTTTTCCTTTCCTGGTGGAGAAACATGGGAAAGGCGGGGCCACCAATCGATGCCCCCAAAAAGAATGTGGCTACCGCGCTCCAGAGTAATATGATAACGCTCCAGACATTTGCCCAGAGCATTGGATCATAAGTTCCTTTGGCTTACGAATTGTCATTCCGGGCTTGACACGGAATCCAATATTTCTGAATTAATTTTTCGATTTGAACTTTTGATTTCCTTTGAGCCTTGAAGTTTGACATTACTTCATTTTCGGTATCTTCGCTTGCCCCCGAGGATTTTCTTTTTTGTAAACCGGTGCTGCATCACTTGAAAAGGAAAATAGCCGATTCGGTTAATCAGCGTCGGTGGAAATTCCCAGTGGAACCGTCTCCAAAGGGAAGGGAAGGAATAAAACTCCTTCCAAGCCTTTTTCCAGCCCTCCCGGAGCGCCTCGGCGGTTATCTTCTTCGGGAGGAAATGGGGGGCGGAATCCTCCGGGTTTTCCTGTAACCACCACTGATCCTGAGCCAAACGTCCCTCATTTTTTACTCTGTGGTAAAAGGTCGTTTCCGGGTACGGGGTAAGAATCATAAAGACCGCGGAGAAGAGTTTGGTTTGAATGGCGAAAGAGACCGTCTCTTCAAATACGGAGGGATCATCCTCATCAAATCCAAAGATGAAAGCCCCGCAGATGGCGATTCCAAATCGATGAAGGGATTCGATGATTTCCCTGTACTCCGATGGATCATTCTGAGGTTTTTGGGCCGCCACCAGGTTTTTCCTGGAAAGCGACTCGAAGCCGATAAAGAGACTAATACATCCGCTCTTGGCCAGTAATTCCACATTTTCGACCCTTCTCAGCCCGGATAAGGAGGCCTGGCCGAACCATTTCTTCTTGAGAGGGACTATTGCCTTGAGCAAATCCTTCAAGTAGACAGGGTTTCCGATGATATTATCGTCGTTGAACATCATCCACCGGTGAGGAAGCCGGCGAACCTCCTCGACCACCTCGGAGACGGGTCTGAACCGATGAGTTTCTCCAAAAAATTTTTGAACGGTACAGAATTCACATCGGAAAGGACACCCTCGCGACACCTGAACCACATCCAGGGGAAGATACCCCTTATGCGGCAGAATGTCTCGCCGGGGCCTTGGCATTTTTGATAATTCTGTGTAACCTTCCTGACGGTAATAGGGCTTGAGGTTTCCGGTTCTCGCATCTTCGATCAGATGAGGCCAGACTTCTTCAGCCTCTCCGAGGACGACTGAGTCAGCATGTTCCTTGGCTTCCTCAGGAACGGCGGTCGGATGAATCCCGCCGAGAACAACGGGTATTCCCCTTCTCCGATAAGCGTCAGCGATGTCATAAGCCCTCAAGGCTGTCTTAGTTAAAACCGTGATGCCGACCAGGTCGAATTCCTTTAAATCCTTGTCCAAACGGATAGGAGTCAGAAGGTCGTCGGTAAAAGAGATTTGGGCATCGGTTGGAGAAAGACCGGCCAGAAGAGGAAAGGCGAGGTTAGGGACACGAGCATTCTCTTCAACCGCCGGCACGATCAATTCGATCTTCACAAAAGAATCGTAACAACCTTTTAAAGGAATTGTCAAAGGCAACCCCCCCTCCCCTAGGGGGAGAGGGATAGCCTGCCTGCCGGTAGGCAGGGATGAGGGAACTCGAGCACCTATCACGAAATTGGAAATGGTCCCGGGAGGGCATAGGGGTCAGATCTCAACGGGTGCCGTTGCCCAAATAGTTCTGGGAAGCGTTAGAGAGGAGTAAAGAGTACAAAGCACAAAGTTCGAAGTTCAGAGATTGGATAATCGAAAGCAATAATTCGCCCCGATGACTCATGACGGGAGGAGCGGCCATGACAACGGAAGGCTTTTTTACCTGGCTCTGTACTTTTAGAGTGTTAGAAACGGCACTTTAGAGCGGGCGTATCTTCTTCTCCGTTTCTTGACCCGGGTAATTCCTTCTGCTAAACTTCTTGGGGGGTTAGTTAAACGGATTCCGTATCTAAGGTGTTGTCGCTGAGTGTGTGACATACTGTGTCAAAGGAGCGAATCGTGGAAAAGGTCATCGTGACTGTGGCGCTTGTCGGAGGGATCACCACCCGCGAGAAAAACCCAAATGTTCCCATAGCTCCCAAAGAGATAGCCGAGAGCGCCATCGAGAGCTATCACGCAGGTGCGGCAATTTGCCATGTTCACGTGCGGGATCCTGAAACACACGCGCCTTCTTCCAAATTTGAGCTATACCAGGAGGTACTCGAACGCATCCACGAGAAATGCGACATGATTGTCAACCTATCTACCGGATTCGGCGGACGTTTGGGTTATGATCCTGGGTTAAAAGGCCCCCCCTGGGATACTTTGCAGTTAAAGGACCCTGAAGAACGCGTTGAGCATGTGGTTAAATTAAAACCTGAACTCTGTTCCCTGGACGTGGGCACACTGAACTTTGGTCAGAGGGCCTTCGTCAATTTGGTGTCCGTTGTAGAAAAGATGGCCACAATGATTAAGGAAGCCGGGACCAAACCCGAGTTAGAGCTCTTCGATATAGGCCACATCCGCATCGCCAATTACCTTGTAGGCAAAGGGCTTGTGGAAAAACCACCTTTATTCCAGCTCTGTCTTGGTATTCCCTGGGGGATTGATGCTACCGTCGAGAACTTAGTCTATATGCGTAACAACCTGCCCGGAGATGCTTTTTGGTATGCCTTTGGCACCGGCTCCAGCCAATTCCCGATGGCGGCTGCTTCCGCGATCATGGGAGGCCATGTTCGCGTGGGATTTGAAGACAATATTTACATTAAAAAAGGTACCTTGGCCACGAGCAACGCTCAGTTGGTCGCCAAGGCAGTGGATATTGCTAAGCTCATGGACAGGGAAGTGGCCAGCGCACAAGAGGCACGGCAGATCCTGAAGATAAGGAAATGAGCGGGGAGTACTGTACCGTTTGAGGTAACCCTTTACGACGAATGGATAAGGTGCTAAGTCCTGGTAGAAGTCCCGCCGTCGCCTGCCGGATGATTTGAATATTCAAGAAAACCCATGCTCCTTCCTCCTGTGATTCATTGACAAGTTGTGTTGAAACATTTAGATTTCAATTTGTGATCGATACGGAATAGGTTTGCGCCTGTTTTGTCTTACTGAATTCTGTTAAGGTTGACCCAAAAGCGCAGCTCACAGAGGGGCATGCATAGAAGACGAAGGCATGCTTGAAGCAGAGTTATGAAAGCGAAGAAACTTGTACTTCTGATACTCCTCGTCTGCTTACCCGGATGTTATGCCGGAAGCGTCAAGCCCTTGCTCAACCGTCCTGCGTTTAAAGCCGAAAACGAACCAATTCGGACCTTGAGAATTCTTCTGATAACCGATAACTCCATTCGGAAAGAAGAAATCGAGAAATTTATTTCAAAATGCTCAAGCCTTGTTGAGATGCAAGTCGGAATACGGCTTGAAATTGTAGATTGGCGCCAAATCAGATGGGAAGATGAGCTCGATGATATCATCAAAATGGAAATAAGGATTGCCACGGACACGTGGAGCGAGAGAGACAAATTTGATATCGCAGTCACGTTTGTCCATTTTGTTTATAATATTGCAGGGGGTAGATTGCCTCTGGGGGCAACGGACACATTTTTTTGGAGGTATCTCTTCGTAAAAGAGCTGGATCCTTATATTCTTTTGCACGAGCTATTTCATGCCTTTTTGTTGCACAGGGGTCATTCGGAAGAATGGGTCATGAGGGGTGGAAGGCCCGCTTACGGTAACGAATGGTACTGGCTTGCTCCAAAAGATAGGAAGGGGGTCCTTCGTAACAAATGGAGAGATTTCAACGTCATGCCAGGGACGGAGGGAGATGGGGAGAAGAAATCGACAGAAAGTTGGTTTTATTATAAGGTTGGGCTTACCTATCTCCAAAGACAACAATTTGACCAGGCCATTTCATTACTCAGCAAATCCCTTGAAACGAACCCGGAGTATGCCGCAGCCTACGAAACTCGAGGGGCCATTTACAATCGTACGAAGCAATACGATCAGGCCATTTCTGATTTCAACAAGGCCCTTGAGATCGACCCGGGTCTTGCTGAGGCTTACTTCAGTCGGGGCAGGGCTTATTACGTCGAAAAAGAATACGACAAGTCTTGGGAGGATATTAAAAAAGCACAAGATTTGGGCTATAAAATTCCGCCAGAATTTCTTGCAGATCTTCGTAAAGCTTCGGGAAAGCGAAATTGAAAGACAGGACATACACACCCTTACGCCGAAACCTTCAACTTGTGATATGGCATTCTCCTAACACCTCGTAAATGTCATTCGCCTTTTTCTTGAGGACTTCATCCTCCTACCATGAATTGTGTTTTATTGGATGCTTCAACAATTCACCCAGTAATCTGCCACCGGATGACTAGAAAAGGTAATCAAAGGTGGGATTTCATTAATTTCTAATGGAGTGTCGGTTACCATTTGAGTCATGCAGCATGGCAAAGAATTTGTTCCTGCCCAAACCGATCTCTCATAGCACCAGACCTGATCCCTAACAACTGAAAAATTTATTACACAATAAGTTGAGATTCTTTTATAATTTCTTAAACAGGTAGTTGTTATGGGAGGGATAAATAGTGAGAATCGGTGCTTTTGAGGTGAAGGAACCCATACCGGAATTGAATGAACCTTATCTGTTCGCCATCCTCCGGCCCTGGATAGACGTGAACAACGTTGGGAGTTTGGTCCTAAACGAATTGGAGACTCAGTATGGGGCGATGGAATTGGCCAGACTGGCTAAACCCGGCCATTTTTTCGATTTTACTCGCTATCGCCCAACGCTTTACTATGAAGAGGGGATTCGCCGACTCTCCATTCCCAATATGACGCTTCGCTATGCCAAGAGAGGAGGAGAAAATGATCTTTTGTTTTTTCACCTTCTTGAGCCGCATGCGCTATCTGAAGTTTATGTTGATTCTGTTTTACGGCTTCTCAAGACTCTTAAGGTGAAGAAATATATTCTTTTAGGCAGCATGTATGACGTGGTTCCTCACACCAGACCTTTGATTATCAACGGGGGAGCGATAGGAAGAGAGACGCAGCAGGACCTGAAGAGATCCGAAGCGCAGCCAAGTCATTACCAGGGTCCAACGAGCATTACAACTTTAATTACCCAAAGAGCGGCAGAATTTGACATTGAAACGATCTGGTTTATCGTGTCGTTGCCCCAGTATGTTGTCTTGGAGGAAGATTATATTGGGAAGGTGCGCCTCATGGAGATCTTGAATTTGCTCTACAACATCCCAGTGAATCAGAAAGACTTTGAGAAAGCTCTCGAGCAGCGCAGTTTAATCAGCCAGAAAGTAGAGAGGACACCAGAGCTGAAGAATCTCCTCCCCCAACTTGAGACCATGTATGAAGTTCGGACCAACACAAAGGAAGGGGAGAGAAGGCCTCAGCTATCTTCCGAGATAGAGGGAATCCTCTGGAAAATAACGGGAAAAGATTTAGGGAAAGCGTAGAAACCCGATTAGTAATTAAACTGCCCTCCACGACGAAATCACGCCTATCGTATCGCCTCCATCGTTACTTGGCCTTACATGATAAACGCACTGAAGAATTAAGAATGGAATCAGAAATTCACCACGGCCCTGAGTTCCTGTACAGGGTAGATCTGTCCGGGCTTTGGCGGCATAGAGTTATAGACCCAGTTCAGATCCACGCATCCCAATGTGACCCCCCGGTACTTTCCAAACCCAGCAAAAACGCCACGGACCAGAACATCCTCCATGTCCATGGTGAGGCCAAAGATGGCTACGGATGAACCCTGTCGCAGGACGCGGAGTTCTTCATGATAGGCCAGGGGAGAAAAGGCGAGCCGCGTGCTGTCTGCTGCCTGACACTGGATAAGCGGTATGATTGCCGGGAAACCATCATCGCCTACGTAAGAGAGGAACTTGATGGCATCGAGGCGGTCGAACAAGTCTTCGGCCCAAGGTTTCAGGATACGCTCGATGCGACTCTCCTGCTTGGCGGCGGACTTCGCAGCCTTCGTCAGAATGGATCCCAGCCCGATCTGCAGAAGGGGGAGGGATTCCCTGCCATAGGTCTCCACGAGATCCATGTAGTGCACGGTGTGGATGCCGAAGTAGGCGTTATAGCGGAACATGGGCTTGTTGTTGAACATCTCGTAGTCTTCGCCACGGGTCGTCTGATGAGTCCAGAGAGCCTTGCCCCGCCATAGACTCCTGTCCAGGGTCATGATAAGGAAGCCGGCCTTAGGGTTGGTCTTCACATTCTGTTTGCTTTGTCCTTCCGAGAACTGACCCCAGATGAGCTTGTCCGGCGTTTTCGCTTGCAGAGCCGTAATCAGAGTGATATGGGGCATACCTTCCTGATTGATGGTAGCGATCAACCCTACTTTGGCCTCGGGCTCGAACTGCTTCAGGTCATTCTCAGCGAAATGTGTCAATGTCTTCATCATGCTCAAACTCCATCACTCCTCGATTAGCAGGCATCGCCCTGGACGATGCCCGTATGTGTCTTGTCTTCCAGAGATTCATCTGGATAGACCTCTCTCACGGGGCCGCTGAGGTGAACGATCCCGGGGTCAACCCCCAATTCCCGTGCCAGACAAGCCAGACGTTCCGCCTCATCCCAGGAAAGAAGAGCGGCGTTCCGAAAGTCCCAGTGGATCCCCAGGCCCTCATATTTATGGATGCACAGGTTATTGAAGGTGCACAGTTCCCACCTGTTGACAGACGGTCCCAAATGATCCCTGATAAATATGCCGATGCCCCGGAGGTTCTCCGGCGTGTCCGTGCAGCCTGGTATCAGGGGTGTGCGTATCCAAAGTTTGCCGGGCAGGCTGTGCTCTTTCATCGAGCCGCCGAGCAAAACAAGGTTTTCGAGTATTGTGGTATTAGAAACGTCGGTGAATGCCTTGTGCTTATCCGCATTGATCTCCTTGAGGTCATAAAGCACCAGGTCCGTATATGGCAGGAGTGCATCCAATGTCTCCCACGAACATTGCCCGCAGGTGTCCAGAGCGGTATGGATGCCTGCCTGCTTCAAAGTGGAAAGCAGCTCTTTAGCAAAAAGCGGTTGCATCGTGGGCTCGCCACCCGACAGCGTCACTCCGCCGCCGGACTTCTGGAAATATGCTTTATCCTTCAGTACCTCGCGTACCAAATCTTTCAGCTCCCAGGCTTCTCCGTAGATCTCCATGGCCGTGGATGGGCAAGCCTCCGCGCAAGCACCGCAGGAGTCATCACACTCTGACCGATCGATGGCAATACCGGTCTCCGCCGCCGCGAGAGCCCCTTTGACGCAGGCGTCGATACAGCTCCGGCAGCCGATGCACCTGGCCTTCTCCCAGTGGATCTGGAGCCTTGGCGAGATACTCTCCGGGTTGTGACACCAGACGCACGCAAGTGGACAACCCTTAAAGAAAACCGTACTCCTGATGCCCGGCCCATCCTCAGTGGACATACGCTGTATTCTGAGTATTGTCCCCGTCATATCTTTTTTGTTTGCGCTCATCTGGAGCCTAAAGCGACCCGTGGCTGATCCTGGCAATGACTTCGTCCTGCAACTCGCGCCCGATGCTTGTGAAATAGGCGTTGTAACCCGTGATCCGAACGAGCAGCGAACGGTATTCTTCCGGCCGCCTCTGGGCATCGCGCAGCATATCGGCGTCGAGTATGTTGATCTGCAGCGCGCTTCCTCCGTTCTCCGTGTAGCCCCTCAGGAAGGCTTTGAACTTAGCCTTGTGTTCCGGGTCTCTCAGCAGTGAGGGGTTGATGGTGATGGTGTGGCTCGCGCCGTTGGGCAGGCAGTTGTAATACCCCTGAAAGTCAGCTTTCCCTACAGGGTCCCGACCGCCCATCGCCTTGCCCACGGAGTTGACATTGGCCGTGGGCCCGTTGATGTCGGCTCCGTTGGATGGGCAGATGGCGTTGGACAGGAATCTCCCTTTTGGTCTACCGTCCGGGCTTGCCGGCAAAATGAAGCCGTCGCCCACCCAGTAGTTCCAGCTCAGCATGCCGGGTCGAAACTGGCGGTTTGTGGAGACGGTCTTATGTTTCCACGTCTCTTCGCTCCATAGGTCCATCACGGCTTTGGCCATGGCATCCGCCTCGTCGTCATCCCGGCCGTATTTGGGGGCCTTGAACCGGGCTTGGGCCTGCAGCTTTTCGTGGCCTTCCCAGTTGGCCATCAGCGCATCGATCAGTTCGGCCATCGTGCACTCCTTCTGGTCGAAAACGAGGTATTTCACGGCCAGCAGAGAGTCCACGGTAGTGGCAAAGGCCAGCGCCTCCAGCGTGGTGAAGCTCAGCTCAGCTCCGCCCTCTGTGATATCGAGTCCCTTCTCGGCGCAACCCTTCACCAGACAGGACAGGTAGGGCGTAGGGCAGAACCGGGTCCTGACGGACTCCGACTTTTCGTAGAGGTCTGCACAGCGTTTGATGCTGAACCTGGTCTGCTCGGCATACGACTCCCAGAACTGCTCCCAGCTGGTAAATGCCCTAGCCATGCCGGTTTTGGGACCGTCTTGCTTGATCTTCTTGCTCTTACCCGTAATGGGGTCCACAAACACATGGAAGTCTTTGCCATTGTTCAGGGCAAGTTCCACGGACTTCAAAAGATTGAGGTTATTGTCCACCGTGCCGGAGCGGTCGTTACCCTGCATCGTGTTCTCCAGACAGCCGACGGGTGCGTAGTCGTGCACGTTGTTTTCGTTAATGAGATGGGTGACGCCCGCCTTCTTGGCCTCGCGCAGCATCCCGGCCATGGAGCGCTCGTCGAAATTGAGCAGGAAGGGTGAACCCTGACTCACCGAGATCATGTCTACCACCTTGTCCAAGAGCGGTTCCGGGCTGCCCCGATGGAGGCGTATGTTGGGCTTGGGCTCCAGGATGGGCGACATTTCATCGATCACCTCCAGCATGGCGTATGTGAGGTCATTGGTCATGTCTCTGCCGCCAGGCCCCACACCCGAAAGCGTAATGAGCTGTCCGTAGCCAGAAGTGATGCCCTGGTTGCCGATGCGGATCATCGCGTCGTATACCGTGTTGGCGTGGGTCCAGAAGCATTTGAGTATCTCCTTGCCGAACTCCCGGTTCATGCCGCTTTTCAGTGAGACCTGCCAGTAAGGCAGTAAGTACTGATCGATCCTCCCGAAGGACACGCCCGGCCCTGGGTAGTTCTCGTCGCTCATGACAAGCATATGAGTGAGCCATAGAGACTGAACGGCCTGCCAGAAGGTCTTGGCCGGTTCCCACGGGACATGGTATAGATTTTTCGCCATCTGCTCCAGCTCGACCTTGCGGGTTGCATCCTTTTCCAATGCAGCGAGCCTCTCACACAGGTTCGCATACTTCCTGGCCAATTCTCTGGGCATTGTTGCGGCAGTGATCATGGCCCGTAGTTGGGCGCCATTTTTGCCCTCCTTGTCTTTCTCGGACAAGGCATTGTATCTCGTTTCGAGGTCTTCATAGATTCCTTTCCACCCGATCTGAAGTGACCGCTCATATCCGGGAATCAGGTGGCCGCTTGTGGCCCCCGAATTCCCGTAGCCATGATCGTGGAACCACTTCATCTGCGCCCGCACGCCCTTTGTGCCCCCCTTTGTACCATAGATGAGCCTGTCGCGCTCTTTTGCCTCTTTCTCGGTCCAGCACTTGGATGTCTGGATGTTGAAGCGGCCGCCCGCAATGAGGTCACCCGGCAGGATCTCTTGGGGCACGTATTCCACCATCACCTCTTTGACAAACCAGGCCTTCCGTTCGGACAGACTCCAAGACCAGAAATCCGGGTGGAGTTGCACCGGTCTTGCGCTCTGCTGCATGGAGGCGCGGAAGGGTTGGAGGAAGGCGTAGGTCTCGGGCACGATATAGAAGGTCGTCTCATCGAACTGGGCATCCCAGGGCGTACCCGTGGTCCAGGCCGTGAACTCGTTGTCCCAGGCCCGACTTGCCCCTTTGAAATAGTAGTTTCTGAGCCACGTGATCCGCTCGGAGAGGCTTTTGGGTTCCTTGATCTTCTGACCTCTCAGGATCGCCGCTGAATGATTCATTGCTCTCTCCTTTTGGGTCGGCTTAGAGTCGTATCCCGCGTCAGGGCCGTTTGCATATTCGCTATAAATATATCCCTAAAAGGACATGGACACAAGAGGAGCCGCATTCCGCTTCTCCAGCGTATTTAAGAAAAACTTAACTCGTTGAATGTCGCGACCTGATCCTTCTGCCTTCTCTTTCGGACAGGTTGGCAAACGTTATTAAAGCTATGCTCTATGGATTCGTGTGGATGACGAGGTAGGGTAAATTTGTCCGAGCCGGTTACAAAATTGTCAAATTGACCATTATCCTCAAGGAAAACATCTATAATTTCAACCTGTTATATTTGGCATATATTATGCTTTTTCGGGTGCAAGTATTCACTTCCTCCTTTCAAAGCACCTTCGGGGGGTGGATCAGGCAAACCCCCCAACAAAAGGCTGTTCGTCCCTAAGAACGATTGAATGAGAAAAGGTGGTCCGCAATCATGGTTACCCGCAATTTAAGAAGGACGCAATCGACGGCTCTGAAAGTAAAAGCAAGAAGGGCTGAGAATTCTTTTTTAGAAATAGATTATTATCGGGGGACGGTGAAAGTCGTTTTCTTTTTAGTCTTCATCATGGCTTTTTCACTTATCGTCCTTTTTTCTCGTCTCATCTCTTCTCTCTTCTTTGTTCTTGAATATGCTTTCGAGCTATTAAGAAAAGTAAAGCTTATTGAAACAGAGGGAAGGGCGACAAAACCCCGCTCTGAGACCGACCGGGAAAGAAGAAAATATCCCAGGTTTAACGTGTATTGGCCTATTCAATTCAGTCAAATTGGCTCATCTCTCAGCCATGATGGTAGAGTGACGAATCTTAGCGAAGGTGGGATGTTAATCCAGTCTCCTGAGCAGATGGAGATTGGTCAACGTCTGAACTCAAGAGTTTCTTTTATTATAGGTTCTCAAATTAATACAATCGAGATGCATGCTGAGGTGGTCCGGAGTGACAATTCTTTTGGGAAAGCGTGGGGAGATTATCAGTGCGGAGCGAAATTTCTCGATATCTCTCCGAGGGATAAAAATAAGCTGAATGATCTCTTGATGAGCCTTCCACCCACTTTCAACTCATAATCTTCGATTCCATTATTTGTTTGTCTTCGCATCCGGCAACCCTTTGTCACCCTATCTCCCCAGCACCGTGTCTCCGTTTCTCTCCATCTGCACCATTTGCCTCGTGTCAAGCACCGACCCGTCTTGAACCCACGAGAAGGAAGAGTTGAAAAGGAGGTTGCTGCTTCCACCTACAACTAAATACTTTGGATCAACGATAGAATTAGCTATTACCGGTAGAAGAACTAAACCGCTTCGCGGTAGAAACAAAGGTCAGCGCGAAGCACCCATTTTTTCAATCGATATTTGCTCAATTTGGTGTTAAAGTGCTTTCGTTGCTAAAAGGGAACGGAACGAAACGCAATTGCAGGAAGTTAGTTTCAACCGGAACAGAAAAAGGCAGACACAAATGACTCTGCCTGTTTTTGCTCAGTTTACACTGTGGGTGGATTAGGTTATTACCCTCAACCCTAAAACCCACCTTAATTGCCTAAGTGCCTTGCTATCCCCTCGGACAGCCTTAGTTAAAAGCTCCAGATGATCCCTATAGATTTCTCTAAACTTCCTTATCAATTCCTCGTCAGACCCTGATATTCCAAGGTCTTTCTCCTTACAGAGGGACAAAATCAGCTTATTCTCTGCAGGAATCAGCTTCACTTTTTCGTTTCCTTTATTGCCTTACGAAATAAGAGTTATTGTTTACTCAGTTTACGTTTGCTAAGAGAGCGTCTATCTTCAGCTCCGAGGCCCGTGCTATCTCATACCAATTTTGAATGGAAACTTCAACAAGAATTATCGATTACGACTTGAAGAGTTGTATGCTGGCACAAAAATGTAAAAACACCATTTGAGAAAGTTATCTTTAGAAAAGAGGGCGAAGAATTCACCCAAAGGTCGTTGCTCAACGATAACATCTTGATCTGAGGATTACTGGAGAGGCTGTCGAAAAACCTTAAATCGGGTTTTTTCCGACAGGTAAGTAATTGAATTTACTATATGTGAATTTTCTAAAATCGTAACATTTGGGCTTTTTCGACAGTCTCAAAAGAAATCATGTATCCTGTGGGAATATATGGAAATCAAATCCTCGTACTTGCAACTGCTTATATTTCTATGATCGAGTAAGAATAATCTTTGAGTCCGTCAATTTTCCGAAATACACTAGCAGAATCTTCAGCGGCCTCGCGAGTTGGAAAATGCTCTGCACTTTCCATTTTCTCCGTTCGATATCGCATCCCCTCAAAGTCTGGTGCAGAAACAAAATACATCTTACCAGAGGGAGAGATAAGCTTAACAACAAAAAGCATAGGAGCTTCCCTTAAGATATTTATCCTTGACGACCCACTTACTAAATGCTCCGGTACACCCATCAGTTTGTGGACTACGCAGTGTGATACTTGAGTTCTTTACTTTCTTATATTCTATTCTGAAGGAAAAAGACACGATTGGCATTATCACCCTAAATCTTTTTTCCAACTTTAATGTATGCTCTTTAAAACTAACCCA
>DASPPQ010000023.1:0-4496 GCA_035625415.1 Thermodesulfobacteriota bacterium | reverse complement strand
GGCGCTGCATTCATAAACCATTGAAGACACCGTCGCCGACCCTTGCTTCCGTTCCTCGATGTGTTAAGATGCCGCCAATTACTTCGCAACAGTAATATACGGTATTTTGGAAAATAAGGGAAGCGAAAGGAAGAAAGCAACGGTCCAAATTTGGGGGACGATCAGTCTCTAGAAGCTCAACATATCTTGCCACCAAAGGTTGCGATATATGGAAAACCATATCAAAACTTTAAATCAATGGATGACAACCACCTATCGATTACGTATGAATCTGCGATAGCAGCTTGACCTTGGAATTGATGATTACTGATGGAAGTGTGGAAACAAAAAAGGCAGAGCCTTAATAGCCCTGCCTTTCCCCTCCTCTGATCAAATTTTATAGATTTATTTTTTAAATTTCCTCCTCAATCCTGCAAGGCCGAGAAGACCGGAGCCTAATCACTTAAATGGCACTGTCCCTTTTAATGTTGTTGGACTCTCATAGAACTCTAAATATTTCTGGTTCCCTTCAGGAGTATCTGGATGGTCTGGTCCCCTCCACCATTTATCGGCCAGAAAGTTCTTTTTCGCCAGTTCCCTTACTTCCGGAGAAACAGGAATATCCTTTACCTCCCAGTTCAACCCTTTCGGGGTCATATCGTAAACCGTATATCTCATTGGATAGGTTGAAAGAGCAGGATGGACGAAATGATAGATGCCATCCACTTCCTGATAACGTGTCGAGATATGCCGATGCCCTGAGAAGACCACCTTCACCCCATATTTCTTAATTAAAGCCCTGACCTCTTCAGCATTGTCCATCCAGAACATTCGCCAGTAGTTATAGTCCTTTGTTTTCTCTGCTTCATGCCAAGGAACCATACTGTGATGGGTCAAGATGATGAGGGTCTTGTTCTGATTTGTTTTGAGCGTATTCTCCAGCCATCTCATCTGGCCCGGATCTATCTTTCCGCCGTAATCATTTAGATTGGCTTCTGGCATAAATACTTGAGCCCGCGTTGAGTCGAGGGCGATGAGAACGAGGTCCTTTGCAACTTCATGAGAATAATAAGTCATCCCCGGTAACATCCCTCCAGATTTGCCGATGAAGGCACCTGCAACCGTGTACTTGGACAAGGTAATGGGTTGGTCTTTCTGCTCATGGGGAACACGGCTGAGATCATGATTTCCCAGAACGACAAAATAAGGGACTTTTAGTTGATCCAGTATCTTTCTTAGCTCATCGATATTCCATGGCTCTGCATCCTGGGTAAGATCCCCCGCTACAAGAACGAATTTTAAGCTAGGGATTTTATTGATTTCTGCAACTGTATTTCCCGCAAGCATCTGTGTTTTCAAACCGAGCTTAAATCCATCGACCACACCTTTTTGCTGTGGAATAGAAATGTGAGGGTCAGAAATAACCGCAAATTTGATCTTTTCAAACGCACTACTTAAATTAAAAGTCAAAAGGATCAAAAGAACAATTCCAACAATACTTAATATGTTCGTCCTTCTCATGATTGACCGCCTCCTTTTCGGGCTTTTTCTATAGAATTCATTTCATTCTATCTTTCTGCTTCATTTTCACCCTTCTTTTTTATCACCACCCCCTTCTTTAATTCGCATCTAGGTAAACCCCCGGCTCTGCCGGGGGACTTCCAGAGTTTGACAGTCCCGGGAGTAGGATCGTCATTCCGGGCAAGTGAAACGCGACGCGGAATCCAGAAGCACTGGATTTCTGCTTCCGCAGCAATGACGCATTAGCGACGAACCCCAATAAATGGTCCTTGGTTTTGATCGATTGCGGCCAGGCCTCTTTGAGGGGCCAGCAATCGTAAAGCCCCCGGCTTTGCCGGGGGATAGTTGCTTATAAATTTTGCAATTATCATTAACGAACTGAAATGGTATCAATCCAAAAATTACAGAAGAATGATCAACAGTTGTTCAACCCGGGAAGACGAAGAAGCTTTGGCTGGGTAGAAACTAAGTAACCATGTTTGCTCAAGACTTCACGGGTTCCATTTGGCGGGTTGCACTTTCCTGAACACCGCCCCAGAGAATCTTATTCGAGAGATCGGCCTAAGTTTAACCCGCTATACGAATAAGCTTCTTTGCCACTGCTTCAGGCTTGGTAAATAATGTCTCATGGCCTCCTGGGATCTCAATGAGATCGAATTTTCCCAGGCTTTGGGCCATGCCGAAGAACGCCCCAGGTGGGAGCGAAGCATCATCCTTACAAAAAAGAACCGTCCGAGGAATCGTTAGTCTGTTAAACGCCGCTGTGCTGACTTTAGTAGTAAAAAGAGCTAACGGTTGTGGAGTCAAGCGCTTAACAAGAGCGTCCTGTAGCTCTTTTGTATCTCCTGCCATCAGGACATTTCGGACAAAATCCTCATTTACCGGAACGCTGTTATCAGGCGTAGCCTTAGCCGCCTCGATCATGGGTTGGGCTACTTCGGGCGGAACCACATCGAATTGCGCCATTCCATCTGGAAGAATGAATGCATTATGAAAGACAAGTCGCTCGATCTTATCCGACACCTTTGCGGCTGCCGACTGGAGAAGAAACCCGGCACTTGAGTGACCGACGAAGATAACGGGTTTGGGTTGTTTCTTTAAAACCTCGATAATCTTATCGACATAGGCGTTGAATGTCACTTTGGATCGGTCATCTCCGGGAGAGTGTCCCGGCATGGTGGGAGCTTCGGCGGTATGTCCGGTCTTTTCCAATATTCGAATCACGCCCTCCCAACACCAACCCCCATGCCATGCGCCATGAATAAGAACAAAACGTTTCATAGGAACGCCTCCTTCGCACCAAATATTTTCTGCTCTCCGCATCTGAGAGGATGAGCTTATACTTATAAGGGATTCGTATATCAGAAATTTATAAATTGATCAAGAGAAGGAAAAAGAAATGTATGGGAGGAAGGAAGGATCTAAATCTCCTTTAACGATCCGCCACGTCCTTTCCTTTGATTCCTTGGGGAGAGGAGTTGATGATGAGTTTGAAATTTTTTAGGTTCACTATTCTGATCGGGGATATCAATTCACAATATATCTCACCGGGTTGACCGGAATGCCGTTGACTCTTACTTCGTAATGAAGATGCGGACCCGTTGACTTGCCAGTCGATCCGACCTCGGCAATTTTATCCCCCCGCCTTACCCTTTGGCCGGGACTGACAAGAATCTTACTGAGGTGAAGGAAGCGGCTGTTTATCCCGAACCCATGGGAGATCACGATGACATTGCCGTAGGCGGAATCCTTCCCCGTATCCGATACGATCCCATCTGCCGGAGCAATAACTGGGGTTCCGATCCGGTTCGCAATATCGAGGCCTTCATGCATCTGCGTCAGCCCTGTAAAGGGATTGGTTCGAAAGCCGAAGCCCGATGTCACCCATCCATGAACCGGCCAGATCGAGGGGGTGTGGACTAACATCTCTTTTTTACTTTGTAAGAGTTTTTCGAGTTCAGAAAGGCTCTCTTCCTGAGACGTTGCTTCCGACTCGAGACGCTCGATGTCGGTTCTCATCTGCTGAGCCAGCCCCACCTCGTTTTCCTCTGCCTTCAATTTTTCTCGGATCTCCGAAGCCGACGGCCCACCCATTCCCATAAACGGCGTTGTTTCCCGGCCCTTCTCCAGATTGGCAATGATGCGAATTCTCTTATCGAAACCCTTCAATTTGGAGAGCTGTTTTTCCAGATCTTCGATCTTGGATGCGAAGAAATGAATCTTGGACCTCTGCTCCTGCGTTTGCTGCCGCAACTGACTCAGCTCGAAGGTTTTTTTCCTAACCTGGACATAGTCGCAGAGGAAGAAAATCGTGCAGAGGGCGCCGAAGCTTAGGAGATAGAGTCCGATCTTGAAGGTTTTTTTGTGTATTCTGAGGTGGCGAGTCTTGGAGGTTTTTTGGCCAAAGATAAGAACATTAAAGTAGTCTTTATCCAAAATAACCTCCTTGTCTCAGCGGCAAGATTCATAGAGCAAGATTCATACCCAAATGCTATCAGGTTGTAATTAGCTGTAAACATTAGGCAATTTAAACCTATGTCTATATCAGAATAGGAAACATAGTAAAGATTTTCCACCTCATGTTCCATTTTGTCACTCTCCCTTGGGAGGATTCTCCACCAATTTGTGAAACTTTCGAATTTTAGGAAGAAGATGTTAGAAGAGGGGGAGTGTTTAGTTCACAAGTGAGCAAAAAAAGGCCACGGTGAAGTTTGAAGATTACGGTTGAAACTGCGTATGCCGAGCAGATAGAAAAGGAATTAAGAAAAAGCGTTTTGCTCTTTCCTTAATTTTTTCTTCCCGAAGCGTCGCGAAGATTTTCAAGAAATTTAGAAGGAATTTTGTAGCCCAAATCTTGTGCCTTTTTAATGTCCTTCCAAGATTTGTCGAATTCTTTCCTAAAGTAATAGGCAGTGGCTCGATGATAGTAGGCATCAGCACTCTTTGGGTCTATCTCAAGGGCCTTCTCGAAATCAGCGATCGCCCAATCAAACTGG
>DASPPQ010000022.1:0-10451 GCA_035625415.1 Thermodesulfobacteriota bacterium | reverse complement strand
TGGTGGAGCTGAACGGGATCGAACCGTCGGCCTCTTGAATGCCATTCAAGCGCTCTCCCAGCTGAGCTACAGCCCCACTCGAACAATCAAAAATTAACATGAAAGAAAGAAGATTGTCAAAATTATTTGTGCCTCAGACGGATGCATATCTCCGGATACGATTCTATTCTTTTGCTCTATCCCCGAACCCGCTCAACTTCCTCTTTGCCCCGAAAGCAGACAGGGCTTTCTTGACTTTGGCTTCCATTTTGGTTGACCTGGATGAAGTCCATTTTGACGAAAGGAGCCAGGGTGTCAAATTTGGCGGGTAGAAAGGTGTCCCGAATCCCTTCTGAAAACGTGGTAGGACGCCTTGAATCCACCGGCCGCCTTTTTTGTGGATGATATCGGAAATCGGTCTTTGGAAAACTAACTTGTCGAATGTGGGGATCTCAGCCTTCTGCCCTCCAGCTTGAGATACATCTCGAGACGGCAATTGAAGCCGCCAAGATCGATCACCTTCCGGTACTTCAATTTGAGTGATGGGTCCAGAGGTTCGATGCGCAAAGGGTTGGCGAATACCAGCCGTCCGCCCCGCTTAAGCACCGCGGCAGCGGCGTCAAAAAGATCCCCGAACAATCCGCGCAGGTTGGGAACACGAATTCGCCTTCCCATGGGAGGGTTGGTGATGAGGAGGGTCACGCTCTCGGGTCCCAGGCCTTCAACCTTGGCATAGTCGCGAAAGTCACAGCAGGTGAATTTCACTTGAACGCCTTTCACCCGAGCGGCGGCAAAGTTGGTCCGGCTAATAGCAATGGCATCGGGGCTGAGATCTGTTCCGAAAATACTTTGCACGCCGCCCAGCAGCGCCCTTTCGATTAGTTCCAAACCCGATCCGCAAAATGGGTCCCAGACGATCTCATGGTTGACGCTTCCGCCCAGGCGGGCCATCGAGGCGGCCAACGGAGGGTGGGATGCCGCACGAACGTCCTCTTGACGATAGGTGAATCGCGGATCGGGCGTCAGCTTCGGGCGCAATTCAACAGAGATTCCGCGCCCCGTGGGAAAGAGATCCATCGACCAGGGAGCACTTCGCGGATCGTTGAGAATATCCGGGCACATGGCATAGGCCCGATCCGCCAGGAGACGCACCATGCCTCTCTGGTGTCCCTTGGAAACAAACTCGAGGCGATAGCGAATCGATCCCTGCGTGAAAGTCGCCAGAACAGACTGCGACAGGGGCGATGTGATCACGGACGCCAGAGCATCGACGGACTCTGCCGGGTTTGAGCCCCGGACATGGCCAAGAAAAAAGCCAACGGTGATAAAACATCTGAGCGTGTAAAGGTCGGCCAGGGAAAAGGGGGCCACCGGTGTGATCGCGAGGAGGCCACTCCGCACCTCGACGATGCGGAATTTCTCGTGCTTTGCGATATACGCTTTCAGTTCGTCGCGGGCAATCTCTTCCAGCCCCTTGCGGCAGTGCAGATGGATCCGCAAGCGGGTGAATTCGGAGAGGAGACTGTCCATTCGAATGACGCTGGGCCTCTCCGTGCGCGCCACCTTGGCTTTGACCTTCTGTTCGGTTTGCGGAGGGAAGCCTCGGACCCCGGCCACGACACTCAGTGTGGCCCTTCCACCGATCTTATCCAGAGCCTGACCCAGGAATTTCTTCTCGCGCTCGACCGTGGTCCTCCGGAGCAAGGAGAGCAGCGCTCCTTCCTCCTTCGGCCCGGCGCCCAGCTTTGGCAGAGCCGTCATGGCATAGCGTCTCACCTTCTCGCTCGGGTCCTGCAAGAGCCGAACAAGCCACGACCTCACCTCGGCCTTCTGCTTCGCGGTGCCGGACTCGGAAAAGACCACGCCCACCGCGCGAATGACCGCAACCCGTTTTATTCGCTCCTCGGGAGTCGCTCGATCGAACTGCGCCACTTCATCGTTCCATAACTTTTCGGACGATAAGACGCGTAGCTGATGATAAAGATCCTTGTCGGTTTTCATAGGCGAAACCTAAACCCTCCAAAACATCAGATGGTTCTAAGGAGGAAAGTAGGTTATAATTAAAAAATTCCTTGATCTCACGGAGACAATTTTGGGGAGCTTAATATGAAATGCGGTCGATGTAACGGGATGATGATCCATGAGGAGCGTTTCGGTTCAAATGGTCCCTCCTTTAGCTGGCGGTGCTTAATTTGTGGAGAGGTCATCGATCAGACGATCCTAGAAAATCGGGATTATCAGAGCCACGGGGGGGAATGGGACAAAAAGGGCAAGAAATGGAAAAGATAATCCCGTCGACCCTGCATCCCGAAACCGGTGCCCGATGTAAGCAGAGGGGAAAAGTGTCAGTTTTCAACGAGTTTCCATATCCGCCGGCCGTCTCTCCATTCGTACCCATTCGTCCCGTGTCAAGGATTGATCCCCTTTATCTCCTCCATTACTTCTTTTGTTCCTTCAGCCTCTTCTCATAATTAAGGCGTACTTCTTTAAGTTCTCCGGGTGTCCTGCAAATTTCTTCGGCTTGAATGGACTGCATATTCTTTAAAATAGCGAACCCATACTTTTCGCTGTAGGCTGTCTCCCCCCAGACCACGTCCTCAACAACCTGGTGGTCCTCTTTTCTCATGATCTTCCAGCCTTCGGGGGTCTCCCACGCAAGCGGCTCTTTCTCCACTGCGGCAATGACCTTTTCTGTCTCTGTTGTGCCGGCTCGCTCTATGGCAGCCTTCAGGAAATAGAGGCCCGCATAGGTTTCTTCAGCCATATAGTCAGGATATTCCTTAAACCGCTCCTGGTAAGCCTTGACAAATCTCCGGTTCATAGGGGAGTCCGGAGTGAGGAAAAAGTAACGGGCTGACACGAACAAGCCCTCGGGCATGCTCTTTCCCAGAGGAATGAGCGTTTCAAGGGCAGCCCCATCCGGGAAAGCAAACTTGATTTGATTAAAAAGGCCCAAGGGCAGCGCCTGCTTGATGAAGGTCACCGCATCCATGCCCCACAAAGGTGACCAGACGGCTTCTGGCTTGGTTTCTATAATCTTCTGGATGAAAGGAGTATAGTCTGGCTCCGTCAACTTGGGCCATAACTCGCCGACCATCTCGATATCCGGCCGCAGCTCCTTCAATTTCTCCTTGAACGAACTCCAGGATTCGTAACCATAACTGTAGCCGGGTCCGATGCACATCCAACGCTTGTAGGGTTTGCTCGCCATGAAATAGGCACCCGCCCGGGAGTGCATCATCGCGTTGCTTAACGTGCTGAACATATACCGGTTGAACTTGGCATCCGTCAGCGAATTGGTCGCCGACTGCGTCAGGACCAGAATTTTCTTTTGCTGTTCGACAAGGTCAGCCATGGCCAGGGCCACACCGCTGGAAGTGGGTCCGATAATGAAATCCACCTTGTCCTGAGTAATAAATTTCTTGATGATCTGTACGCCCTTATCGACCTTGAGCTCATCATCCTCAAAAATGGCTTCCACTTTCCTTCCTAAAATACCTCCTTGTGCATTGATCTCGTCGAGAGCCAATCGGATTGCCTGTGTTCCGTGCTTGCCGTATCCCCCCATTTTTCCGGACATGATAAACACGACACCGAGCTTGATCGGCTTCTTTTCAGCCGCCCAGCCCGTTCCGAATACCAAAGCAAAACCGATAAAAAGAACGCCTATTCCTATGATCCATCTCCCTCTCATCGTTTCCTCCTTTTTTATTTGGCCATGCCAACTTTCTTATGGGGGATTTATTCGCCCCAACACCGCGTCTCTCCGTCTCCCCATCTTTACTTTGATGGTCGATCCCAAAACCTCTCTGCGCTTTCTGATTTAATGTACCGTTTTAAAAATGGAGTAAGCTTCCATAAAAGTCGGAAACCCGGTAGTCTGTACGAGCAGAAGAAGTGCATGCTTAATCTCATGATTAGTAAGCCCGGATTCCCTTCCTTTCAGGATATGCGTCTCCAGAGATAAAGCATGACCGCTTGCCCCGGAAATGGCAATCTTGATCAGCCACCGGATTTTCTCGGGCAGAGGGCCGGATTCCTCATGAATCGTTTTCCCCAGTGCTTCATGGCCTTCGTAGACAGCCGGAAACTCTTTCTTGAATTCTTTAAATGCCTTGTGAATTTCTTTCATCCCAGCTCTCCTTTCTTCTGTGAAATGATAAGCCAATAACTTCCTTCGCGCTATGCCGTTTGCGCGATGGTTCAGGCCAGGGCCAACTTCTCTATGAATCGCGCCACTTTTTTTTGGATTCGTTACGTGTCAAGAGCTGATCCCATGAGCCTTACGAAGCCCTGCTACTAAAGCTTTTTACAAGTTCCTTGCCTAGCGCGAGGCACTTTTTCTTCGCTTCGCTGCTAATGGGCCGCTCACCCCCCACCGTCTCCCCCACGCGCTGGAAGAAGCGCTGAGCAAGGGATTCGAAAGGCTGCCTCACTTTCCCGCCCCCGCCACAGGAAAAGAATAGGACAGCCGGTTTTCCTTTGACAGGCTTGCCTGATTGATCCCACAGGTAGAGATCATCAAAAAAAGTCTTCACCGTGCCCGCGACGTATGAGAAATAGTCGGGGGTCCCGATCGCAACCCCATCGGCGGACATAAACTCTTCCAAGGTGACGCGCCGCTCGTTTGTGTTAATAAGATTCACTTTCCCCCCAGCCTGTCGAGCGCCCTCGGCAACCGCTTCTGCGAGCGCCTTCGTATTCCCATACTGCTGGCTGTGATAAATAACAATTATTTTTTCCATCGTCTTCCTCCTTAACACCCTGATATAGAAAATATTCAAGGTCTAATCCCAGGCACTTCCTTTGAAGTGTTTCAAGGGACTTGCCTGAAAAATGAAAGCGCCCTAGAAAATCGTGCTTCCCGGAATAGTAACTGTCATTTCCTATTATGCGGTCGGCAGCGCAGGTAAACGGCCAGTCAGATGCTTTAGCCTTCTTTTAGACTTTCAGCTTTGGTCTTTGCGCTATGCCGTGTGGTCCTTGCAATCTTAATTTTCAATTTGAAATCTGCAATCTGAAACTCGAAATTAAGCCAGCGCCATTTTTTTATGGATGACACCTCAGCTACACCGGACAATTGCTTCTCAATCATGGATCGCGAAACGGGATTAATCGAGAATTTCGCTAATCTGTCGAATGGGTTTGACATCGGTAAAATTAGGTATATCCCCTCGCAAGACGGAACCCACCTGAGCGACTCCTCTGTCATAGCCATCCTCAGATTCAAAATAGAGTTGCCCGACACAAATGTAAGGCGGGGATTGCCCACTTCCGCCAGAGATTCCTTTATCCACTTCCGTTTTGATCAATCCAAATGGTTTTAAAAGTTTTTTCACCAGTTCCATATGCTTTGTTCGATAATAGTTGAGATCAAACCTTGCCTGTCCTTGATTCGGATACATCACACTGACCCTGAACATGGTTAAACCTCCTAAAGGGACGGAATTATTTCTGATACACTGCGATCTTGTAAGAAACAATTCTACCGCGGTCGGTTCATCGACTTTGTGCAACGATAAAGAATCGATAGAACTTCGAAGGGCTGCTCAATCTCGGGAAAAGTTGGAATCCCGCGAGGTTCGAGGAATTCCTTACACTCTTCCATGTACCGCTTTTCCGCGCTAAACGTGACGAGAATAAGTTTTTCCGGATATTTCTTCGCCAGTTCCAGGATAAAGTTATACGATGGAATCCCCGTCTCTTTTGTGAGCATCAGGACTGGGACCACGGCATCGATGTTTGGGTCTTTCAGCACTGCCTCCATGCCTTCCCGATACCCAAACTCCACTCCACGCACAGTAGCAGCGGCCCAGATGTCCACGGGATTTCGCATCCGAATAAAAGGAGGGCTGATATCCTGAAGTCTCTGCCGGGTTTCTTCCTCCAGTTCCGGGACTTCAAGACCGAGGCTGATGCAGAGGTCCGAGAGGGTGACGAGCATCGCCCCAGACGGAGTGAGGAAACTGACCCGATTCCCCTTGGGCAGCGGATTCATCGAAAATGCTTTTGCTGCAAGGATCAAGTGTGTGTATTCCCGCACCCGAACGATGCCTGCTTGACGGAGCATGCCGTCTACCAACCGATCCTCAAGAGCCATGGCAGCCGTATGAGCAACAGCTGCTTTTTTACCTGCTTCGGTGATGCCCCCCTTCAACATGACCACGGGTTTACGGCGGGTGACCTTTCTTGCTATCTCTAAGAAGCGTTTCGGTCTCTCGATACTTTCAAGGTACATGATGATCGCATTTGTCTCCGGATCATTGCCCAGGTATTCGAGGGCCTCACTTTCTTCAATGTCGACCTTGTTTCCAAGGCCAATCACCCGCGAAACACCAAAATGCTCACCCGTCAAGATGTACCTCATCGTGTGTGTGGCAAAGTTCCCCGTCTGCGCAAGAAAGGAAACCTTGCCCCGTCGGATCTTTCCCAAGGGAAACAAGGAGGAGGTGAATTGGTACGGAGTGGAAGTATGTCCCGATGTATTGGGCCCTATGACACGCAGCCCTTTCTCGCGGATGATGTGGATCGTCTCGTGTTGGATTTCTTCTCCATATTCATCCACCTCTGCAAATCCGCCCGCGAGGAGGACGATCTGTCGGATGTCTCTTGCAGCGCAATCCCGAAGGGCCTGCGGAGTTTCCTTGGAAGGGAGCACGATAATCGCCAGGTCAACTCCCTCAGGGAGATCGGCGATCGAGGGCTGGACGGGCAGGCCCAGGATTTCTCCGGCCTTCGGGTTAACCAAATAGACTTTTCCCGCATATCCATTCGCTAAAATATTTCGGATGACCACATTGCCGGATTTGCCGGTTGTGGCAGAGGCCCCGATGACCACCACAGACCGGGGAGAGAAGAACCGATCCAGAGATCTCGTGTCGACTGAGGGTTCCTCGCAGGAGGGTGCGACAAATGTGGGGTTGAGGAGAATCTTGACATCGACGGCAATGGCTCCGCGTTCATTCACGATTAAAGGGTTGATATCGACCGATTCGTAATAACCTGCCGCCTCTTCCCCGAACCTGGCCAGTCCCATGATCGCGTCGACCGTTTGGTCTATGTCGTAGGCCGGCCTGCCGCGAAATCCACTCAATAGTTTGAAGCCTTTCAAATCCATGAGAGCCTCAAGAACCTCTCCCCGCTTGGCTGGAAGCATAAGAAAGTTGACGTCTTGGAACAGCTCCGTCAAGAAGCCACCCATACCGATCATCAGGCAGGGACCGAAGTGGCCGTCATCGATCAGACCGGTAATTAATTCCACCCCGGGCGCCACCATTTTCTCCAAGAGCAGCGGTACTCCAGGAAAAAGATTCCGCAACTCTCCCATCGCCTTTCTAAGAACAGAATGACTCTCAACCCCGACCTTGACTGCCCCTCGATCCGATTTATGAATCAGATCCGGAGCCATTGCCTTTACCACCAACGGATAGCCTAACTCGGACGCCACGCGACGGGCCTCACGGAAGCTCGTCACTCGTTTGCCAGACGGCACCTTCATTCCAAATTGGGCGATGACTGCCTTCCCCGAGTCCTCTGGAAGGAGGTGGCATCTCTCATTAATCGCTTCTCTTAACATCTTGCGAAAATCCATATTTTCCGTCATTCAGGTTCCTCACCTTCATGGTTTGGTCCTTCGAATTTAATCCTTTTTTACAGCTTTCTGTTCTTCACGAAATAAGCGGAGTCTGGCGTAGAGTTTTCGATCCCGCTCTCGTTTCATCGCCTCAACCGCACCCTCCTTATATTGATAAAATCCAGACTGTGTCTTAAGACCAAGGCGTCCTTGTTCAATTAACTGATCGAAGATCTTGGGTGGCTTGAACCGTTCCTTTTGCAGTCTGCCGTACAAATATTCATAAACGGAACGATAGACGTCCAATCCCGCCTGATCGCAAATTTCAAAAGGACCATAGGCCCCCAAACGGAAACCGAATGATGTTTTAACGATTCGGTCCACTTCTTCTGGGGTGGCCAAACCTTCATCTACGATAGCCAGGGCCTCAGCAGCCATCGCGAATTGAATTCGGTTGCCCACGAATCCAGGGGCGCTTTTACAAAGAGTGGGTACTTTGCCGATGCGTTCCATGAAACCCATGGTGCGTTGGATGGTCTGTTGGTCTGTCGTTTTCGAAGGGATGACTTCAACGCACGGGGTGATTTGCGGCGGGTGGTACCAGTGCGTGCCGATGACTCTCTGCGGATGGACGGTGACCGCACTAAGTTCATTAATGTCGAATGAAGAGGTATTACTGGCAAGGATGGCATGGGGTTGGGTATACCCACCCAGCTGCTGGAATATTCCCTTCTTCAGATCCAGGTTTTCGGAAACCGCTTCGAGTACGTAATCCACTTCCTGAGCGGCCTTTTTCAGATCGGTGGTGAATTGGATATTGGTCAATACGGACTCTACCTCTTTCCGTTCGACCTCACCCAGCTCGACCATGGTATTCAGGTTGTCAATGATCCAGCCATGAGCTCGTTTGAGCAGTTCGTCGGTTTCGTCCGTCAAGCGAACCGGAACATGGTTCAGTGCAAATATTTGGGCGAACCCATGCCCCATCGTTCCCGCACCGACGACAAGGGTTGTTCGTATCTCTTTCATCTCGATCTCCAGTCTTTTCTTAAAAAATATTTTGGGAAATCAAAAGATGTCTTTCGTAATCCTAAGGCATCCGGTATCTTGGTTTTTTTGAAGCAGGCGAAGCGACTTTAGACTCCGAGAAATTTCTGCCTCAGTTCCTGATCCTGGATCAACCCTTCGGCAAGGCCGGAAAAAACCATGTGACCGTTTTCCAAAATGTACGCCCTCAGAGAGACCGAAAGGGCAAGGGTTGAATTTTGCTCGACCAGTAGGATGGTTTCCCCCTTCTCCTTCAATTCTTTGATGATCTTCATCACCTCCATCACCATGAGAGGGGCAAGCCCCTCTGTCGGTTCGTCGAGAAGCAACAAGTCTGGGTTTCCCATCAGGGTTCTGGCGATGGTGAGCATTTGCTGTTCTCCGCCGCTCAAAACCTCTCCCATCCGGGATTCAATCTCCTTGAGTTTGGGGAAGTGCTCGTAAATCCTTTCCAAGGTCCACCCGGCCTTGCTGCCGTTACCCTTTCGAGCAATCTCTAAATTCCGCCTGACCGTCAGGTTGGGGAAGATCCTCCGGTTATCGGGTACAAAGCCGACGCCTCTGTTGGCGACCTGGTAAGGAGGAAGTCCCAAGATGTTCTCCCCTTTGAATAGGATCTTTCCCGATTGGGGAGGAGTCAGTCCCATAATCGACCGGATGGTGGTGGTCTTTCCCGCTCCATTTCGACCCAGGAGAGCCACGACTTCACCCGCTTGAATTTCGATGGAGACGTCGAAGAGCGTATGGGCTTCACCGTAAAATGTGTTGATCTTCTCTACGGTCAACACTTCTTACACCTCATTCATTCAGGCCAGGCAATACTGGCCTCCAAGATAAGCTTCTTGCACCTTGTCGCTTCTCCTGATTTCATCCGGAGTGCCTTGAGCCAATATTTTCCCTTGGTACATCACGACAATATGGTCGGAGATCGATAACACGATATCCATATCATGTTCGACGACGACCAGGGTCAGTTGGGAAGACAGTTCCTTCATAAACTTCGAGATCCGCTTACGATCGTCGGACACGAGGCCGCTCGTGGGCTCGTCGAGGAGGAGGAGAGAAGGCTTTGCGGTTAGGGAGAGGGTGATCTCAAGGATTCTCCGATCCCCGTAGGAGAGGAGCTTTACGGGTGTCTCTTCCTTCCCGGTAAGGCCGGTCTCCTTGATCACCCGGAAGGTCTCGTCCCGGATCGATCTGAATCCGTCTGAATCCGCGAAGAGCTCGACGCCGTGTCCCTGCTGGGCCTGGACTCCGAGCCATACGTTCTCAAGAAGGGTCATCTCGTTGAAGAGGTTGATGATCTGGAAGGAGCGGGAAATCCCCTTCCGAACGATCCCGTGGATAGGAAGTTTTGTGATATCCTCTCCTTTGAAAATGATTTTCCCCAAATCCGGCTTGATCAGTCCTGTCAGCAGGTTAAAGAAGGTCGTCTTTCCTGCCCCGTTCGGACCGATGACCGAAGTCAATTTCCCCTCTTCGAACTGAAGGCTTACCGAGTCAACGGCCCTGAGACCGCCAAAGTTCTTTGTCAATCCATCTATCGCGAGTATTGCCGCCATCCTTCCTACCTTAAGACCGCCCTTTTCTTTCCGCTGATCAGACCAAGGATCCCCGTAGGGATGAATAAAATGACGAAGACAAAGATGAGCCCGTAGATGAATAGCCAGTCGATTTCGAAATGGAGGGCGTAGGAAGCCCTGGAGATGTACGCGCTCAGGAGATCCCGGGAAGAGATGAAGATCGTTGCGCCCAGGATCGGACCGAAGAAGTTGACCAATCCCCCGCCCAGGAGGTTCATCATGACCACGTTTCCGGATTGAGTCCAGTCAAGGACCGTCGCAAAGGCGGA
>DASPPQ010000021.1:0-3076 GCA_035625415.1 Thermodesulfobacteriota bacterium | reverse complement strand
TTTTCGTATCTTTTGCCTGTTTGACCTTCACCCTGTTCTCCCCAACCTTGAATGCCGTATTCCCCCAATCCAAAGAGTAAAGGTGCTATTCATAGCGAAGAGCTTCGATGGGGTTCAGCAGAGAGGCTTTCCGTGCCGGGTAGAATCCGAAAAATACTCCCACCGACCCCGAAAAGAGAAAAGCCAAAAGGATAGCCTCCACTGAAAACAGGGTCGGCCATTGAGTAAAACTGGATAAGATGAGGGTCCCTGCCACTCCAATCCCAATTCCCACTGTTCCCCCAATCAGACTGAGCACCAATGATTCAATGAGAAATTGAAGGAGGATATCCCGTCCCTTTGCGCCGACAGCGATTCGAATGCCAATCTCTCTTGTTCTCTCCGTGACCGAGACAAGCATAATGTTCATAATCCCGATACCCCCGACAATCAAAGAGACGGAGGCAATGGCACCCAGGAGAAGGGACATAACATTCGCTGATTGCTCGGCGGTCGACATAATCTCTGTGAGATTCCGCACCGTAAAGTCATTATCCTGCTTCGGTTGAATATGATGCCTCTGCCGAAGAAGATCATTAATTTGATTCTCCACATCCTTCATCACCTCCGGCTCCGTCGCTTGCACCAGGATCCATCTCACCATCCCCGGGAATTGCATTCCAAAGAGTTTTTTTTGGGCTGTGGTCAAGGGGACGATGATCGTATCGTCCTGATCCTGTCCCTGAGTCGATTGTCCCTTCGGAGCAAGTACGCCGATCACGGTGAAAGGAACCAACTTAATACGAATGATTTGGCCCATCGGATCGATCCCTCCAAAGAGGTTATCGACCACGGTCTGTCCAAGAAGACAGACCTTTGTCGCTCCGTCTATATCCTGTTGTGTGAACGAGCGACCCGAAGCAAGGGGCCATTCCCTGATCTCGAGAACTTCAGGGGTGTATCCGTTAACAATGGTCGACCAGTTCTGGTTTCCAAAGACTACCTGTGCTCCCCCGCCAAGGCCAGGCGCTACATACTTGACCGCTGGAATCTCGCTTAGGATCGCCTTCGCATCATCCACTCTTAATGTTGGAACTGTTCCTGCTCCGAACCGAACTCCGCCGCTTGTTGAACTTCCTGAGAGGACGATCAGGAGATTCGATCCTATACTGGCAATCTGCTCGGCGATTCGCTTCTTTGCCCCCGAACCGATGGCAATCATGGCAATCACCGCACCCACACCGATGATAATCCCCAACATGGTCAGGGCCGAGCGCATCTTATTGACCGTGAGCGCCCTTAGGGCAATCCGGAGACTTGCAAGAAGGCGTGTCATTTTTCCTCCATCCTCCCTCCCGCAACGGTAGGCGCCGAATTCTTGCGATCATCAACGATCTTTCCGTCCCTGAAGAGAATACTCCTCTTAGCAAAGGATGCGATGTCCGGCTCGTGGGTGATCATGATGATGGTAATTCCCATCTCTCGATTGAGGCGCTGAAAGATACCCATGATCTCTTCACTCGTCTTGGAATCAAGGTTACCCGTAGGTTCATCGGCTAAAAGAATGGAGGGCTGGTTGACTAAGGCCCTGGCAATGGCGACCCGTTGCTGTTCACCTCCGGAAAGCTGGCTGGGATGGTGATGTCCCCTTCCCTTTAGACCCACTTCAGTCAGGGCCTCTTGTGCCATCTCCTTCCTTTTTGAAGCTTGAGTTCCTGCGTAGGTCAGAGGCAGTTCAACATTCTCTAAGGCTGAGGTCCTGGATAAAAGATTAAACCCCTGAAAGACGAAGCCGATCTTTCGATTTCGAATCTCCGCCAACTCATCCCTCGAAAGGTGTTCTCCATTAATGCCTTCCAAAAGATATTGCCCGCTCGTCGGTCGATCCAGGAAACCTAAAATATTCATGAAGGTTGACTTCCCAGAGCCTGAAGCCCCCATGATGGCCACAAATTCACCTCGTTCAACCAACAGAGAAACACTCCGAAGGGCTTGAACTTCCACCTCGCCCAAACTATAAATCTTCACCAAATCCTTAACCTGAATCGATGGCTTCATATCATTCCATCTCAAATTTTAGATTTCAGATTTCCAATTTTCTCAATCCGCAATTTGCACTTAACAATCTCAAATGTATCCGGTTTATCTCCCCGGGGCTTTCATCAAAGGTTGAGAAGCGCTGCTTTGCGCAGTGCCTTTCTTCCCCGAAGTCTCTTCAACGATAACCTCTGCACCCTCCCGAAGGTCCCCTGACATCACCTCACTGAAAGTCCCGTCGGTAATTCCAAGGACAATAGAAACTGGAGTCGGCTTTCCTAATGGAGATAGAATCCATACCGTTCCCGGTTTTGCCTGTTCCGTCTGAGAAGAGTCAGATAGCAGCTTCGCCTTCTGTTTCTGTTCGTCCGTGAGAATCCCACTGATCTTCTGCCGAATGAGACTTCGGATCCGGCTTCTCGCCTCCTCCGGCTTCATCTTCTGGCTAATCTCTTGAAATTCCTGCTTCGATGACCTCAAAACCATTGCAAGTTTCGACTGCTGATCCGGCGTCAGGTTCAATTCATCCGTCAATCGCTCAATCAACAGACGACCCGCTGATGCAGAGCTTTGGCTCCCTTTTCCAGGAAGACCTCCCTGCTTTGCAGATTGTGGCTGAAACCTGAGAGCGGCGTTGGGTATTTTCAAAACCCCTTCTCTATGGGCAATCATAACGGACACGTTGGCCGTCATACCCGGTTTTAGCTTCAAATCTTTATTGTCCACCAGAATCACGACGTCATAAGTCACCACATTCTGAATGGTGATCGGAGCATTGCGAACCTCCGAAACTTTTCCGCGGAATGTTCTTCCCGGATAAGCATCCACGGTAAAGGTTGAATCCCGTTCCACCGTAATACGTCCGACGTCTGCTTCGCTGACGTTGGTATCGACCTGCATCTTGGTCAGGTCTTTGGCGATGGTAAAAAGGGTCGGAGCCTGGAGACTGGCTGCCACGGTTTGACCCACATCGACATTCCTCGAAATGACCGTTCCGTTGACCGGAGACCGAATCGTCGCATACCTCAGGTTGGTCTCTGCCAGTTCCAAAGCGGCCTTG
>DASPPQ010000020.1:0-4538 GCA_035625415.1 Thermodesulfobacteriota bacterium | reverse complement strand
TTTGAGGCAATCTCATCCTGAATGGCAAAGACATCTCTCATGCTGCCGTCGTACCGCTCCGCCCACTGGTGATGCCCGGTTTTGGCATCGATCAGTTTTGCGCTGATTCGTACCCGGTCGCCGGCCCTGCGCACACTGCCTTCCAGTACGTAGCGAACCTTTAGCTCCTGCGCCATCTGATCCACCGGGATCGATTTCCCTTTGTAGGCGAACGTGAATGTACGAGCAACCACGGAGAGATACGGACTTTTGGAAAGGGCGGTAACGATCTCCTCGGTCATTCCGTCACTGAAAAACTCCTGCTCGGGGTCTTTACTCATGTTCACGAATGGAAGCACAGCAATGGAAGGTTTATCGCGCAGAGGAAAGGCCATTTTTCCCTTGGGAAAAACCTCTGTCGAGGGAGGCGCGACCGCTGAGGTTTTCTCCTCTTGCAGAGGGACACCCTTTTCTTTGGGAGTCATCTCGCGCTGAGGAGCATGCGGGATGTAACATTCCCAGATCGCCACAACCGCGGCTGCCGCAACCACTCCTATCAGAATAATCAGCGCTGTCCAACGATACCGGCTCGCCCTGGATATCTTCTGTTCTTTTTCTTGTGGTGAGCCTTGGGGTTCGGGTTCTTTATGGACCTCTTCGATCTCCTCTTTCTTGGGTTCGACTATCACTTTCTCTCTAAGACCGGAGACAAACTTTCCCCACGCATCGCCATTTAAGGAGTCTTCGTAAATAATATCGACATCTTCTAGGCCTGCTCCGATCTTGTCGATTGCAAACTTCAGCCTAACATTCTCCTCGCTCCCTATGTATTCAAAAAGGTTTGCCCATCGATCTTTCTCATCTTCGGTAAAAGAATAGGTCCTGCTGGCTCCCTCATCATATTCCTTTTTCTTTCCAAGGACTTTGAAAAGGGGAGCTTCCTCCAGGTTGGGTAGGGCGTCCTTCCATTTCCTGTAGATCCTCGGCAGCAGGTTCTCCTTATCCGACGATCCGGCAGAGCCTCCAATTGTGTCGTTCAGCAACGCAAGGAGGTCATGGTGTCCCTCCAAAGGGATGGATGTCATTTTCCTCTGTCTTTTCATCTCGTTAACGACAAAGGCAATCAGGGATAGGTAAAACCTTCTGGAGGGTGAGTTGAAGTGAAGAGTCAGTTCAATCTTCTTTTTAAGATCGATATGGAGCTTGAACTGATTCAGATCGATTGTTATGGACCGAGTTTTGGTGTTTTCCGTCACTTTTTCGTCCCCTCAAATCTATTGGAAAAGACAGGAGATTTTATCAGGGCCAAAAGTAAGCAAAAAATCTGACGGTTCGAACCGTCAGGAACCATATCACGTGTCATAGATAATGTCAATTTCGGCGAAATTATCGGGTGCCTCTTAATCATTAGGCGAAAAATCAATGTCAGGGGACAATTTTGAAAGATTACGTTCTTAGAATCTATCGCCGTGAGAAGAACGACTCCCGAAGGTTTGTCGGAATAGTTGAAGAAGTCGGGGTTAACGGAAACAAGGCATTTACCAACCTCGGTGAACTCTGGGAAATCCTGAACCCGTCGAAAATAGAAGCCGCGAAAACCAAGAGACCCAAGAGAGTCAATAAACCCAATAAACTTAGTGAACCCAATAAACTCAATAAACCGGAACATTAGTGGGCACATTATGAAAAAGGAAATTCTGAAATTTCCATTCCCCCGCCCCCGCGGAGCGAATATCTCCGGGGGCTAAAGAGATTTTTGCTAAATTGAGCATCATTTTTAAAATTAGACCAAGGGTTAATTCTTTTAGAAAAGGAGGGGAAATTATGAAGAAGCAATGCTTAATCGTATTGGCAACAGTGGCAACAATGGTAATTGGGCTGGGCAGTCTGGCCTCAGTACAAGGCAGCGAAGATGTAGTCCTGGAGATCCCCGGCATAACTGTCGTGCATGATGCAAAAAGCGACCTCCTGCTCAGGAACTGTGATCCTAGTCATCCAGATATTCCCTGCTCACTGCCTCCTGGTGCGCCGCTGGATCTGCCCGGATATTTTGACATGAAGAACGCCACGATTGTACAGCTCGGCCCAAAATATGTTGACCTCTTTATCACGCTGTACGCTCCAATCCCCGCGAAGCCGCCAGAGGGGTTCGTCAGCTATATTTGGCAGTTGCAGGGGGGGTGTGTCACAGGGAACCCCGGGGATAAAGCTGCCGTCAACGTAGTCTGGAGCGGAGGCACATGGAGCGCCTACTGGGTTGTGATCGCAAACTGCAGTCCCCGTATTCTTGAGAGGGGCGACCCAGTCCCGTTTAAAATCATATGGAACACCGTCATGGTCCAGGTGCTGTTGGACGACCTCTTGACGGCTGCAAATAAAGAGGGAACGCTCGAATGGTATGCGGCTGTTCGCCGCGTACCGTTCATCTATACGATCGGCAATGTGCCAATAACCCATACGGTACCGGTCGATTTCGCCCCCGACGTCGAGGCTTTCAACCCTCCCCCGATCCTTATTAACCCCGAAGAACCCGCCACCTGGGAGCCGTTTAGCTTTCACAGATAAGGAGATACTCTTACGGGGTGTGGCATGGATCTAACCCCATGCCACACCCCTTGCTCATAAAACGGACTGCACGTGCAGAGGATCATTACCTTTTTGTTTTACGCTGTTGAGCAACGAGAAGATAATCACGAGGGAGGCAAATTTTTATTCCTCTAACTGTTTGCCCAAAATATTTTCCAAAATGTATCATATCACCGGTCAACAGATAATTGGCTTTAATAGAGATGGCAGCCAGTAAAACTGGCCGGTCCTTCTCCGGTAATTCAATAGGGCATGGTATGCTTGGATCGACATCGGGTGCAAGTTGAACCATCGATAAAAAGGCCTCCAGCTTTCTCAATTGCTCTGAGCTCAATAGGTTTCTTTTCGCTTCCTCGACGACATAGTTCGAGGCAAATAGCTCGCAATGTTTTTTCTGGGCTAATTCCCATAAACGAGTCAGACCAGGGCTTCCATAAGCAATTGAGAATAAGATGTTGGCATCGAGGAAAATTCGGTCAGCGATCATTTGTCTTTTGGCTTTTCGTGTGGGATCGTTTTTGGATCAATCCCCATTTTCCGTACTTCTTTGACCGCCCATTCATAGTCTACCTTATTGGTAACATTATTTAGAAGAA
The DNA here is from genome assembly GCA_035625415.1 of Thermodesulfobacteriota bacterium. GTDB lineage: Bacteria > Desulfobacterota > BSN033 > BSN033 > UBA1163 > UBA1163. The sequence goes on along the minus strand of DASPPQ010000020.1, from coordinate 1,377 downwards.
ATTCAGCCTTCCGTTCAAGGGTATAAATCTCAATAGGAAGTGCTACCATCGGCCGCAGAAGAACGCCTTCCTCTCGAGCTTCTGCAACGACTAACGACCCTTCTTTAAAGCCATATCTCTTACGAAATGAAGAAGGGATGACCACTACCCCCCGTCTTCCAACCTTGGTTGCCTCTCTTTCCATGACAAACCTCCTGATATTATGAATATCAGATATTCAGACATCTGTCAAGACACATTTTTTAAGCTTCAAGGAGGGACCTCATGCCAGCTCGAGACGTTAAGTGTAAGGAGGTCGCCATCCTCAGTGGAGATGTCAAGGGTTCCAGGGTGAGTATCTATCTCTGTGCCAGTGCATCTCTCAAAATTTGGATGGGATGAAGAACCTTCAAACCGGTGAGATGACGGATTTGCATGCGGCAGCCTTCACAGTCGGATAGGGCGATCTCAGGTTTCAAACGATCAATCGCCTCTGCCAAATCTTTCCCGATTTCTTGAGAAATCTCATATTTCTCTTTTTTGAAACCAAACGTTCCCCCCATTCCGCAACAATCGGCTTCAATATTATCAATCTTAAGACCCGGGATGAGTCGAAGAACATCGAGAGCAGGTAGACCAATACCTAAAGCTCTTAAGTGGCAGGGAGCGAAATAACCTACCTTCAGGGGAAGTTCTTTAAAATTTGTGTTGAAGCCATTTGATTCTTTCAAATTCCTCAGAAATTCGAAAAGATCGATAAGATGCTGGGAGACCTCTTCTGCTTTGGGAATTGAGAGCAGTCGACTATATTCATATTTCATCATGTAACCGCAGCTGGTAGAGGAAAAAATAATATCAGACCCGGACCGGATAGTATCAAGAAATGAAGGGACGTTGTATAGACCCATTTTCCTGGCCTCTTCGAAATCTCCATTGCCGAGCATGGGGATTCCACAACACCGCTGAGGTGGCAGCGTCACTTCGAAACCATTCGCTTCAAGAACCTGAACCGTCGCCTTCCCTACGTCAGCTTCATTGGTATTAACATAGCAGCCGTAAAAATAGGCAATTTTCCTTTTACCCTTTGTTTGATGGTTTCCAAACCATTGTCTGAAGGTTTGAGACTCATATCTGGGAATTTCTCTTTTTCTTTCTATCCTGAATAAGGCGTCGGCGACCCGTTTGACTACAGAGTTTTTAATAAGAAAATTGATAAAAGGGGAGAAAAAGGATCCGATCCGGCCGAACAGATGAGAATGCGTGAGGAGCCAGTCGCGAAACGATCTTCCTTTCTCGTCCAAGTATTTTGCCTTGGCGATGAGATTCAGTTCTGAGATATTTACTCCAGAGGAGCAGGCCATGTCGCAGAGATGGCAACCAATACAAAGGTCAATCCAT
>DASPPQ010000019.1:0-12032 GCA_035625415.1 Thermodesulfobacteriota bacterium | reverse complement strand
GATTTCTCAAAGGATGGTTGGCTGTTACATGTACATCACGCCGGTTGCGCCGCCGCCGCAGGAAATCATCGGAGAAAAGGCAGGACATTTCCAGAAACGTGTGTTCTATGTTTTTGACCATTATGATGAACTCTGGGGATCATGGCTGAAGAAGTTCAAAGCCCTCGGTGAGGAAATGAATAATATTAAGGTCCCGGAAGAATTCCCTAAGTTCGAATCGGATGATACCGTATTCCCGGAACCCAGAGGCTATTATACTTCGTATGAGGTGATCAACGCCTGGGATAACCTTGTCGATTTAATGATCAAGGGGTGGCAGTATCACTTTCAATACCTCAACCTTGCCTATCTCGCCTATTTATTGTTTGCAGACATTTGTCGGAAACTTTTCCCAGGGGTCAGTGAAAGCACCATCGGGAAACTTGTAGCAGGTGCCTATGTTCAGATGTTTCGACCGGAAGAGGAATTGTGCAGGCTTGCCCGCCTGGCAGCTGCCGTGCCCGCCGTTTCAAAGATCCTGAAAAGTGATGTGCCTGCTGATAAGAAGATTGAGTCATTGAGGAAGACGGCCGAGGGAAATGACTGGTTGGTAGAATATGAAAAATCCAAAGACCCATGGTTCTTTGTCTCCTGCGGGAGCGGATGGTTCCACTATGAAGGGAGTTGGACGACGAAGCTGGAAATTCCTTTCGGATATCTGAAGGGGGATATCGAAAGAATTGAAAAAGGAGAAAAGATTGAAAGAGATGTTCCAAGTATTGACAAAGCAAGGGCAGAACTGGCTGAAGAGTATAGAAAGCTTATCAAAACCGATGAGGACAGGAAATCGTATGATGATACTTATAAGGCGGTCCGAACCATCTATAAATATGCAGAGGACCATCTCTTCTGGGTGGAACACTGGTTCCATACCATATGGTTTAATAAGGTCAGAGAGTTCGGCCAACTTTTAGTGAAGTCGGGAATGTTGAAAGGCGTCGATGATATCTATCTCTTCAATCGATTTGAAGTGCCCTATATTATGGAAGATATGGTAACGACATGGGCGTTGGGTGTAGGTGTACCCTCCAGGTCTCAGTACTGGCAGACCAAAGTAGAAAAGAGAAAAAAGATATTGGAAGCGGCAAAGAAGTGGAATCCAATCCCAGCCCTTGGAACTCCGCCTGAAGAGGTTGCAGAACCCTTTACGGTAATGCTCTGGGGAATTACAACGGAGAAAGTTCAAGATTGGCTGAAAGGAATGGCCGTTGTTCCAGCAGAGGTGAGCGAACTGAAAGGATTTGCTTCATCCGCAGGGGTTATCGAAGGAAAGGTGAGGGTCGTTAAACTTCTTGAGGATATTACCAAAGTCCAGCAAGGTGATATCCTTGTTTGCCCAACGACGAACCCGGCGTGGGCTCCTGTCTTTACCAAAATAAAAGCATCTATCACAGACATCGGTGGCTTAACCAGTCATGCTGCGATCGTATGCAGAGAATATGGGGTCCCGTCGGTCACCGGCACAGGAATCGCAACGAATGTCCTCAAAACGGGTGATACCGTAAAAGTGGACGGTAATACAGGGATAGTGAAAATATTGAAGAGAGCCTAAGAGGATAGAGGGTTGAGGTTGGGGGTTTAAGGCGAGTACTATTAAGAAGATTTTGCCTCCAACCTCTAGCCTTCTCCCTTCATACATGGAGTTTATCATGCCATACACACTTTGGTTTGATAAGGCCGGGAAGGAGGCCATTGGACTTGTTGGAGGGAAGAATGCCAGCCTCGGTGAGTTGATCAAAGCTGATATTCCTGTCCCACCCGGTTTTTCTGTTACAACAGAGGCTTATAGTGACTTTCTCAGCGGAGGAGGACTGAAGGAAAAGATTGAAAATCTCCTTTCCAAAATTGACATTCAGGATGTTTCTTCTTTGGAAAACGCCAGCAAAGTGATCAGACAGCTCATGGCTGAAGCCACATTTTCAAAAAGAATTGAGGAGGAAATAAGTTCTAATTATCAAGCTCTGGCTCAGGTATTCGATGCCCCCCAGCTCCCCGTTGCTGTGCGTTCAAGCGCCACGGCGGAAGACCTACCAGGGGCAAGTTTTGCCGGACAGCAAGATACCTTTCTCTGGGTGCAAGGGAGCGATGAAGTTCTGGAGAGGATTAAGTTATGCATGTGGAGTCTCTTTACCCCTCGCGCGATTTCCTATCGGATTAAAATGGGATTTCCTCATGAAAAGGTAATGATCAGCGTGGGCGTCCAGAAGATGGTTGATGCCAGGGCCGCTGGCGTGATGTTCACTCTGAATCCCCTCAATGGGGATCCTTCGAAGGTGGTCATCGAAGGGAATTGGGGACTCGGAGAGACCGTGGTTTCAGGAATCTGTAATCCTGATAAATTTGTCGTGGACAAGGTGACCTCGGAAATAGAAAAAATGGTCTCCATGAAAGAATGTGAATGTGTCTACGATCCTATAAGAGGGGGAGTGATGCATGCAGACACTCCTCCTGACCGGCGAGAAATCCCATGCATTGAAGATCAGGAAATCCTTGAACTGGAGAGATATGCAAAAAGAGTGGAAGAATATTACGGGTGTCCTCAGGACATCGAATGGGCCATTGATAGAAATAACCCTTTTCCTTTCAACATATACATGGTGCAGAGTCGACCGGAAACCGTATGGAGCCAGCGGAAAAAGGAACCTGTTCTTGGAAGGAAAAGTGCTTATGAACTCCTGATGGAGAAGGCTTTAACGCGAGTTAAAATTAGTTCTTAAGTAAATTGGCTATGGGAGTTTAACTTGCCTGGGTCACTTCAGTAAAACCTTCCAAATATCTTATTGCCAGAAAGGAGGGATCTAATTTTTAAATGTTGGGAAGGTTAAATTTTGTTGTGAAAGGAGGAGGTGATTTTTATGGGGAATGAAAAAGCCCCAGAAAAGATTGGAATTGGTCCTCTTGGAAGATGGGGAGGATTAATTCAATTTGTCGTTTTTGCTATCGTCGGGATCATTATATTCGTATACTGCATCTCTCCGGCATCTATTGTTCTGAAGATCATCCCGGCCGTACTCTTCATGCTCATTGCCCTCGGCCATCTGGTTCTTCTCGGCGATAACTGGCCATGGGCACCTCCGGCGGGAAACTGGACGCCTGCTAAATCTCGTCTCATTCCGGGAATCGGGATGACAGTGCTCTGGGCTATCTTCACTTTTGCTATGTTGCTTTTCATGAGATTCATTTATCCCAAATGGATTATAGGCCCCCTTTATCTTTGGTTTGGAGTGATTGGATTCTGGGCCACCCTCCTTTATGGAGTGGTTTGGGGAGGATGGCCTTTTAAGGGGAAAGTTCATCCCTGGGGAATGATGGCAATCAGTTTTGTCATTGTCATGGTCGTTTCCATCCTCATCTGGAATTTCTTAACCAATCTTGATGGAACACCTCTTGCGGATACTCCAATAAACCATAAGGGTCCTCTAAACGTGAATTGGTTGACTGGATACCTCGTCTGGGCAATTGCCTGGTTCTTTGTCTTTAGCCCTGTCTTTACAACCCAGGGATGGCCCTTTGGTAAGTGGGGCCAGCCCGGAGCAGCCATTGGTCAAACGATTCTAGCACACATCTTAGGTTACATTTTCTGGAGTGGAAGTTTGGCCCTGGGTATTAGCCCAACCTTCTCATTTGCGGCAGTGGGATCGTCTCTCATATTTTGGAGCTTGGTCTATTCCTGGCATCTCCAGTTCTGGGGAGTTACAAAATATACTCATTCTAAAAGGGCGATTTTAGCCTTCATTCTCCAGTGCATCATCATTGCCATTTGGATCATTATCTTAAGGTGGGTCCTTTGCTCTGCAGCCAACACCGTAGCGGCTGCGAAACTTCCCGCTGATGTAAACATCCTCGTCATCTACCTTAACCTTTGTGTTATGGGTCCAGCCCTCATTGCACATAATGCTTTCTGGTTGAGATGGCCATTGACACTCCCCAACCCGCCTGGAACTCCGCCCCCTGATCAATCTGCCTGAAAATAATGAGCCCTGGGAGGATTCTCCCAGGGCTTAATTTCTTTTGGGCAGTATTAATTGGTTTAGGGCCGATGGGCTATCATATCATCTAAGACTTCCACGGCTCTTAAAGCAAAAGCAGGATCACTGATATGAGCATTCATTTCTTCAATAGGGATGTTGGGGCTGATGATCTTTCTCAATTCTTCCACAAAAATCTGGTCCGTTTTCGGATCAAAAAGCTCCATTCCAACTTTGTCAGCTTCAGACCAACCTTTCTTAGGGATCAGGATATAGGTCGGTCCCTTTGATCTATTCAGTTTTTTTCCAATGATGCGAGCAAATTTTTTCATCTCCTCAGGTCCCATACGGACACAGAATCGGATATCATGGGAATGCGTCCTTCTTCCCCTGAGTCGTTCTGGCATGGGGTAGAAGGGGCTGAATACGGCATTATCAAGTCCTCCTGGGGCAACCACAAGAGGGATCCCGAATTGCCCCGCCGTCTCCAACCGCATGGGGCCAATTCCTTTGCAATATCCTCCAAACAATTCATCGGCTATTTCGTGAGTAGTAAAATCAAGTACACCAGCCACAATGCCTTGAGCGATGAATTCCTCCATCGCCATTCCACCACATCCATTGGCATGAAAAGCAATCATTTCATACCCTTTTTCCTGGAGTAGTGGTTCTGCATTCATTGCGCAAACCGAATTGATTCCATAGGCGGTCACAGCGATCATTGCTTTTTCTTTCTTTATCTCACTTCCTTGTTTCATCATTCCACAAATCGCATAAGCAGCTTGTCCGAGCATGAGGCGCATGAAGGCATTGGAACCTAAAATATCTGCTACGGAATGGAACATCACAATATCTTTGGTTCCGACATATTCCTTCATATCCCGCGAAGCCACTGTAGAAAGAACTGCCTTGGGTAATCCGAAAGGAAGGGAACGCATGATGTAGGTGGCGATCGCTGTGCCCGTTCCACCCCCCATCCCAAATACTCCATGGAGTCTGCCTTTTTCATGTAGATCTCTTGCCAAGATACCCCCACCTTCTTGGGCGGCTTTAATAGCGAGAGAACGATTTTTTTCTTGGATTAAATGTTCCCAATGATACCCGGCAGCCTCCACCACCTTGACTCGAGGGATATCCGGATGGGTGAGAGGTTCTCCCAAAGTTCCGATATCCATCAGGATAGGATGGATACCGAGTTTTTGTGCGCAATCCTTTACATAAGCTGCTTCCTTTCCCTTTGTATCCAGAGTGGCAATAATGAGCAGGTGTTTTTTCATTTAGTCTTTTCCCAGGACATCATAAGCTGGAGGAGGTTACATTAATTTATCAGGACTTACGCTATTTTTCAATTTTTTCTATTGAAATTTTTTCGGAGGGAAGATATTGTTTTAGAGGGAGGGCTGAATATGTCACAGATCATCGTCGCACAGAATGTTAACGGAATAGTTATGGCATGTGAGAATCGGGCGATCCAACTGGATGAAAACGGGAATGAAATCTCACTCCAAATAAACCGCCTCCTTGCCTTAACGTCTCATTGTGCCCTTCTGGTTTCCGGATCGCCAGAGGGGAGGGATATGGGAAGCGCCCTGAAAAATTTTCTCGCGGGAGAGAAGCTCAATGACGTGCAGGACGTCTATGGAACTGCCCTTGCCTATCTCTCGACGGAGTACGAACGATTTATGAGAAAGAAGTGCGAATTGCTGCCGATCGACCCGATCCATCAAGTTTCCTTTGTTCTTGGTGGCCAAACGGACAAAGATCGGAATATGCCGTTCCGTCTCTACTACATTTGGACAAAAAAGAAACTCCCCCAGCTCGACGGGGACGAAATTTCTCACGCCTTTTCTCTGCCGAGAAGAATGGGGCTGGAGTTTCAGTTGAATAAGATGTGTAAAGAAAACGCTCCGTTGAAAGAAATCTTGAAAAAGACGGCAGACGGAATGGACCAATTAAAACGTAAGGGAGAGGTAACCAGCCCCCTTTCTTTTGCCACGATCACCCAAGAAGGATTTCAATCTGTAAACCCCTGAAGAAAACTCTTCACATTTTTCCCGAGAACGGAGTGGTTATAGCCTCCTTCGAGGACGCCGAATCGTTTTCCTTGGCACCGCTCGAGCGAGGCTTCTTTGGCCCATTTCCCGATGGTGAAATAGTCTTCGGTTTTAAGAAGACCTCCCCAGTCTTCCTGATGGCGGTCAAATCCCGCGGAGACGGCGATGATGTCGTAGGGCCTTTCCGTTTGGAGACATCGGTGGCTCTCTTCTAAGAATGTTTCCCGGGGGGTCCCTTCAGGATGGAAGTAACTTACCGCTTTGGAACCGCTGAACGTATTGGACGTACCGTCGCCGAAATGAAGATCGAAATCAAGGATGAGGGCGCTTTTAATCTTTTCCTCGTTCAGGAGTTTCTTGATGGCAATGGCGATGTTGTTGAAGTAACAGAATCCCCAGCACGAATGGGGGCTGGCATGGTGTCCGGGAGGCCGGACCAAACCGAAGGCGGGTTGGCCTTCGAAGGCCAATTCCGCTGCCAGAATAGCGCCCCCAGCAGCAAGAGTCCCAATTTCATAGACCTGCCGATCCTGCTTCATGGATTGAATATGCCTCTTCCCATGAACTCTCTCCAAATCCCTCTCCAAAGCTGGTTTCGGTTCAATGAATTCAAATTCTTTCTCCAGTGCCTTCATTATGGGCTCCATCCTCCCGGAGGCAGCCGCGGGGTCGGAAGTATAGACTTCATAGAATCTTGGGTGAAAGATTACCTTCATTGCGAGTTTCCTTTCTAAGGGGCAGGGTGCGTGAGGCCTCAGGGTTTCATCACTGCCTTTTGGTCTTGGAGAAAAAACCAGTAGAAAGCCGAGATCACGATGGCGTGGTCGATCTTCCCTTTGCGGATCAATTCCGGGATATCGATAAGAGGGATGAGCACCACCTCAATGTCTTCTGTTTGGTCGGGCATGGGATCTCTGCCTTTCGTGACGTTTCGAGCTACAAACGTATAGCAACGGTTGTTGAAGATCGCCGGGTTGGGATTGGACACACCGATCTTCAGTATCTTTTCTGCCTGGTAACCCGTTTCTTCCAATAATTCCCGAGCGGCCGCGCTTTCAGGAGTGTCTCCGGGGTCGACCAGACCCCCTGGGATTTCGAGGGTTACTTCTCTGGAGCCGTGTCGGTATTGCCTGATCATCACCACTCGCTGATCGGCGGTGATGGGGATGATGTTAACCCAGTCCTGCGTTTCGATCACATAGAAATCATGTTCAACCCCCGTTCGAGGAGAAATGGTAGTATCTGTCCGAATTGAGAAGACCCGGAAGGACTGTACGGATTGAGATCGAATGCACGGCCACGGTTTGATCATTGGTCAACTCCTTCTTGAAAGCAAGGCATCCTTACCCAACCATCTTTTTGAATTCTTCTTCAGTTAAAATCTTGACGCCCAATTCCTTTGCCTTGTCGAATTTAGAGCCAGGGTCTTCTCCCACAACCACAAAATCCACCTTCTTCGAAACGGCGGAGGCAGTCATCCCGCCCAGGGATTCCACCAGATTTCTGGCTTTATCCCTTTCAAAACTCTTAAGGCTTCCTGTAAAAACAAACGTCTTGCCCGCCAGTTTCCCTTTCTCCTTTGCTTTGGGCTCGATCACTTTTACCCCGGCCCTCCTCAATCGATCGATGGATTCCCTGTTCTTCTTGTCTCCGAAGAATTGATGCACACTCGCTGCCACTTCCGGACCTATGCCTTCTACCTCCATGAGGTCCTCTTCTGAGAGGTAGAAAAAATCGTCAAGCTGGGAGAAATGGCGAGCCAGGTCTTCAGCAGTGGTCTCGCCTACGTGACGAATTCCCAGTGCATAAAGAAATTTTGACAGTGGCTTGGTTTTGCTCTTTTCAATGGCGTCGATAATGTTCTGAGCTGATTTATCCGCCATGCGCTCCAATGCGATGAGCTGATCTTTTTTGATATAATAAACATCCGCCACGTCCTTAACCAGACCTTTGTCCACCAGCTGATCAATCAGTTTTACACCAAGGCCTTCGATATCCATTGCTCGTTTGGAGGCAAAATGTCTGATCCGGCCTTTCAATTGGGCAGGGCAGTCCAGACCGATGCACCTGTGAATCGCCTCCTCTTTGACCACCTCTGCCCCGCACACCGGGCATTTAGATGGTATCTTGAATTTTTTTTCTGTTCCTTTTCTTTTTGAGGTAATGACCTCGACGACTTCGGGAATTACATCTCCGGCTCTCTGGATGACCACTGTATCGCCCACTCTCACGTCTTTCTTATCAATCTCATCCTGATTGTGAAGCGTTGCCCGACTGACCTCGACGCCTCCGACCTTTACCGGCTCCATGACCGCTACAGGTGTGAGGGCTCCGGTCCTTCCGACCTGGACTCTGATGTCTAGTATCTTTGTCGTCTCCTGTTTCGGCTGAAATTTGAAGGCCAGCGCCCACCGAGGGCTACGGGCGATTTCGCCGAGTCTGACCTGGAGATCCAAACGATTGACCTTGACCACCGTTCCATCAATCTCATAAGGCAGGGTCTCTCGCTTGTCATTCATCTCATGGTAATAGTCGAGGACTTCTTCGATGCCTTGACATTTGCGAACATGAGGGTTCGTCCTGAGGCCCCAATTCGGAAGGGTCTTGAGAACTTCCCACTGAGTTTTAAACGTCCGACCCCTTACGTCGCCCAGGGCATAGAAATAGGTTTCAAGGGGCCGTTCTGCAGTGATCTTTGGGTCGAGCTGTCGGACTGAACCAGCGGCCGCATTTCGGGGGTTGGCAAAGGGAGGTTCCGCCATTTCTTCACGCTTACGGTTGAGCTCCTTCAATTTTTTGAGTTGCATGATGGTTTCCCCCCGAACCTCTAACCGTTCCGGAACCGGAAGTTCCTTTCGAATGAGTTGAAGAGGGATGGTCTTGATGGTGCGGAGATTCTGCGTGATGTTTTCGCCGTTGACCCCATCGCCACGGGTCGAGCCCACGAGAAGCTGGCCTCGTTCGTAAACGAGCTCAATGGCCAGGCCATCGAACTTGGGTTCGGCTACATACTCGATCTCTTCAGAAGTTCCCAAAAATTTCTTAACCCGTTTATCAAAATCTCTTGCTTCCGTTTCATCGAAGGCATTGGCGAGGCTGAGCATGGGGATGGTGTGCTTAACGATCTCGAATTCTTCTAAGGGAGATGCGCCAACTCTCTGAGTAGGCGAATTCGGAGAGCGGAGCTCAGGGTAGCCTTTTTCAAGCTTCTCTAGCTCCCTCATCAGCCGGTCGTATTGAGCATCGGAAATTTCGGGCTGATCAAGGACGTAGTAGCGGTAATTATGATATTCGATCTCTTCCCGCAGCTTTTCCACGCGTTTTTTTATCGCCTCTGATGCCATGAAAACCATTTTAGACGGGACGGAAAGTCTTGTCAATTGAAGCAAACCGCATGGGGCATAGAGCACTGCGCATAGCATAAGAAATGGATGAAGAAGTCGGTAAGACGCCTTCAATGATTCCGGATAAGGAGTGCTGTTCCGCAGAAGAATCATCGACGCTCTCTTTAGGATTGCGCCATAAAAAATTGGTGAAAAAGTGGGGCTAAATATGGGGCAAAGCAAGACTAATTTTAGCATATATTGGGGTCCTGTGAGAGAAAAGAAAGAATTGCAATAAGTATAAAATTTTACTTGACAAATTAGATTATTCATTATATCACTTATCCCTAAGTGGCAAAAAGTGGGAAAAGGTGGTATGGGAACTAGAAAGAGGGGGATGAAACGATGTTCAGGGGCAGGTACGAGTATACCATAGACTCCAAAGGCCGAGTCAGCATTCCTTCCAAATTCAAAGAAATCCTCAGTCAACAATATGACGAGCGTCTAGTCATCACCAACTACGACCATTGTCTGGTCGCCTTCCCTTACCAAGAATGGTCCTTGATGGAGGAAAAAATAAAGAACCTTCCTACACTGAGCAAGGAAGCCAGAGCATTCTACAGATTCTTCTATTCGAGTGGAATCGATTGTGAGATCGATCGACAGGGGAGACTTCTCATCCCCCAATCCCTGAGAGATTATGCCAATCTTCAGAAAGATGTCGTAATGGTGGGGAGTGGAAAGAAGATTGAGATATGGAACAAGGAACGATGGGAAGAGGAGTTTCGTAAGTCTCAGGAGAGTTTTGACCGGGTCACCGATACCCTGACTCATTTGGGTTTTTAGGAGCACAAGAAAGAGGTCAATGGGATTTGGACACATTCCCGTCATGGTTGAAGAGGTGATGACGTTTCTAAAATGTGAACCCGGTCATACTTATGTGGATGCGACCCTGGGAGGGGGCGGGCACGCTTCCGAAATTTTAAAAAGGTCCGCGCCGGACGGGACGTTGATCGCCGTGGAATGGGATGAAGACGCCCTGTTTGAAGCGAAAAAAAAACTCCTATCCTTTGGGAATCGGGTCAAACTATTTCGAGAAAATTTCGTCCATCTTCCCGACCTGATGACCGCCGAATCCGCCGACGGGATTCTGCTCGATTTAGGACTTTCTTCCATCCAGCTGGAAAAGGGGGAAAGGGGGTTTAGTTTCAAAGGAGAGGGTCTTCTGGATATGAGGATGGATCAACGGATGGATGAAACAGCGGCCGACTTGGTCAATTACCTTTCCCCGGAGAGACTCGAGGACATCCTTTCTGACTATGGACAGGAGCGATGGGCCAAGCGAATTGCCAAAGCCATCGTTCAGGAAAGAGAACGGGAACCCATCGGGACGCCCGAAGCCTTAAGAAAGATCGTCCACCGTGCGATCCCGAGACGTTTCCACTCTCGAAGAATCGATCCTGCCACCAGAACCTTTCAAGCCCTTCGTATCAGGGTGAACGATGAGCTGGAAAATTTGGAAAGAATACTGAAATCAGGATGGAAGATCTTGAAGAAGGGAGGACGGATGTGCGTCATCTCTTTTCACTCCCTCGAAGATCGATTGGTCAAGGAGACGTTTCGAGCGCTGGAGAAGCAGGGAGAGATACTTATCCTGACCAAGAAACCCGTCACGCCGTCTGGCGAAGAGCAGAAGAGAAATCCGCGATCCCGCAGTGCCAAACTGAGGTGTGCAGAGAGAATTTAACATGGGAAGAGCCATTCCTAAGAATAGAGATCGGATCCTCTGGACAGGGGAGGATTCAAGGTCCGGACGGAAAGGAATAAAATTAAATGTCCTCATCCTTTTCACTCTCCTCACTCTTTTTTTCACGGGAGGGGCCTTGTTCTACGTTTGGTCAAGGATTCAGGTGATCCAACTCGGATACGAAATTTCAAATGCCCTGAAGGGGGAGAGGGGACTGACCGAGGCCAATAAGAAGCTGCGGTTGGAAATCGCTACGCTCAAATCCTGTTCACGGATTGAAAAATTTGCCACGGAGGAGTTGAGAATGGCCAAACCTAAACCCGAGCAGGTGATCGTGATACGATGAAACGGAGATCGATCAATTGGTTCAAGGTGCGCATCATCTTTCTCTGGTGCCTCCTCTTTTTCTGTTTTCTGCTCATTACGGGCAGGATGTTTCAGCTTCAGGTGTTGAAAAAGGAGCAGCTCTACAAGCTGGCCGCACAACAGCAACATGTCCAGATCCCCCTCGTTCCCAAGCGTGGCACGGTTTACGACAGCAAAGGAGATGAGCTGGCAGTCAGCATCGAGGTCGAATCGGTTTATGCCGATGCCCGGAAAGTCACTGATCCAGAAAAGACGGCAAATGAACTTGCCTCAGTCCTTCAGATCGACCGGAGGGAATTGAAGCAGAGATTGAAGAGCCATCGACCCTTTGAATGGGTTCAAAGAAAAATCTCTTCGAGAGAGGCCGAACAGATCAAAGCCCTTCAGCTCCCCGGCCTCTTTTTTTTAAAAGAGAACCGGCGTTTCTATCCCAATGCCCAGCTTGCCGCTCATCTTATCGGTTTTGCAGGCCTCGATTCGAAGGGTCTGGAAGGGATCGAATTTCAGTACGATGCTTTGCTTAGCGGAGAGAACC
>DASPPQ010000018.1:0-17473 GCA_035625415.1 Thermodesulfobacteriota bacterium | reverse complement strand
ACCACCCGAAGCCAGTCAATATAATCCACCCGAATACGTTTGTTCGGCGATACGTTATTCATATAGATGGATTTCTACCTCATCAGTGTTAACCCCAGATAGCATAGGTCTTATAGCACGGTTTAGTCGAGTTTGAAAGGGTCAAGTTCGGACCAGATTCCCGACCAAAAGTTAGTTCCTGAAGTCGTGATTTTTGAGTTTTGTTCTTCGATACGCTCTTTCAAATGTAATTAATAATTCTTATTGAAGTTTTTATTCAAAATTAGTAGACTCGTATCAAACCATATGGCCTTAACCCATCCTCCTAACTAACCTTTGGAAGACTCCATGACCACACAAGAAGTTAAGCGTAAACTCGTTGCCATTCTCATTGCAGATGTCAAGGGATACAGCCGTCTCATGGGAGAAGATGAGAAAGGGACCGTCCGCACCCTTAATGCCTACAAGGAGGCAATGAATGGACTGATTCAGCATCATCATGGGCGAGTGGTGGATGCTCCGGGAGATAATGTGTTGTCTGAGTTTGGAAGTGTCGTGGATGCTGTTGAGTGTGCTGTCAAGACTCAGAAGGAAATGAGAACCCGAAATGCTGAGCTTCCTGAGAATCAAAGGATGGAGTTTCGTATTGGAGTCAATCTTGGCGATGTGATCGAGGAAGGAGATAAAATCTATGGTGATGGAGTCAACATTGCAGCCCGTTTAGAGAGTTTATCCGAAGCAGGGGGTATTTGCATCTCTGGGACTGCATATGACCAGGTTAAAAACAAACTTAGCTTGGGATACGAATATCTTGGGAAGCAATCTGTAAAAAACATCCTCGAACCTGTACGTGTTTATCGAATTCTGACGAAGCCTAGGCCTACTTCGATAGTGAGCAGATGCAAAAGGACCGGGGTAAATTATTGGAAACGGGTACATCCTGTTTTTAAAGTCCTCGTAGCTTTGCTGGCAGCGGCCAATGTCGTTTGGCAGTTTTACCCGCATCTGCGCCCTTCTCGACTGCCTGTTGAGGAAGTCTCCAAGCAAAAAATGGCTCTCCCCCTGCCCGATAAGCCCTCCATTGCGGTGCTGCCATTCGTCAACATGAGCGGGGATCCGAAGCAGGAGTTCTTCAGCGACGGGATCACCGAGGATATCATCACAGCCCTTTCCAAGGTTCCCATGCTGTTTGTCATTGCCCGTAATTCGACGTTCACCTACAAGGGAAAATCGGTGAACGTCAAACAGATAAGCAAAGAACTGGGGGTTCAGTACGTACTGGAGGGAAGTATTCAGAGATCAGCTGACCGCGTTCGAATCACTGCCCAGTTGATCGATGCCCTTTCGGGGCATCACATTTGGGCCGAACGCTATGACCGTGAACTGAAAGATATCTTTGTCCTACAGGATGAGGTGACAGGTAACATACTTAGGGCTATGCAAGTAAAAATTATGGAGGGGGAGCAAGCCCTGCATCGCGACAATGGAATACGAAATCTCAATTGCTATTTGAAGCTGTTGGAAGCGCAAAATTACTTCAATGGCTTTGATATCGAGGGCAACAAGTTGGCCCGGCGGCTGGGAGAAGAAGCTCTTGCTATGTGTCCAGAGTCTTCATCAGCTTATAACCTCCTGGCTACTACCTACATGATGGATTACTGGTATGGTTCTGGCAAATCCCCTCAGGAGTCTATTGAGAAAGCTATTGAACTGGCACAAAAGGCCATTGCACTGGATGATTCCTATGCCAGCCCCCATGGTTTGCTGAGCTTCCTCTATTCCATAAAGGAGGAGCACGAGAAGGCACTTGCTGAGGGAAAACGGGCTGTGTCTCTTGATCCTAACGGGGCAGATGTTTATGCCTGGTATGCCACTAGTCTGACCTTTGCGAAGAGGCCGGAAGAAGCCATTCCATTGTTCCAAAAAGCAATCCGACTCAACCCTTTTGGTCCGGCCTGGTATTTTTTTAACCTCGGGAATGCCGTCAGGATCACCGGGCGGTATGAAGAGGCAGTTTCGGCCTACAAGAAGGCCCTTCAACGATCTCCTGATAATTTATTTGCCCATGTTTTCTTGGCCGCTACATACAGCAGGATGGGGCGTGAGAAGGAGGCCCGCGCTGAAGCTGCAGAAGTTCTTAGGATAAATCCAGAGTTCTCCCTAGATTACTTTGCAAAGACACTCCCATACAAGGATCAAGAAGTAACAAAAAGCTTGATTGACGCTTTGCACAAAGCTGGTCTGAAGTGAGGGTAGTGAGCCTGAACCGAAATCCTTCTTCTAACACTCATGCACATTTCCAATAATCATCGACCCTCAGAGTCATCCCAAACCGAAGATTTGTGAAGCCCCCAACTCTCTTTCCGACGAGCCCTTCCTGTACTCTTCGCTTCCCTAATCTTCGAAAACAGTGTATATTACTACCGCAAATGGACGACGGCTTCAGAGTTCAAGAGGGCCTTTTGAAGAGCTGAAAGGTCTTGTCTTCAGGAAAAAGATTACGGGAACATAAAAAATAATGTTATGTGTCCATGGACCGAAATGGAACAAAGTGCCTGCGTGTGTAATACCGATGGGACTCGCCCGGAGGAATGTCATGAGAGCGAATGAATGCCGTATCATCGATGTTCACCGCCACTGTCTTCCTAAGCCTTCCACCACTGCAAAGGGAGTGGCCAGAGTGATCCTCGAGAAGCGGATCGGCTGGCGTGAAACACCTGACTACGCCGTTTCCACGTGCAGAGGGGTCTCCTCCATCATCTATCCAGAACTCACGGACATAGACGCTCAGGTCAGGGGACAGGATGAGGCGGGGATCGTCATGGGCATCTTGAGTTTCTCGATGGCGCTTGAAACCATGGTGAGCGCGCTACCAGTTGCGGCAGAGAAGACACTCACACGAATGCTCAACGACGCCACGGCGACAATGGTCAACAGATTTCCTGACAAACTGGCTTTCATAGCAATACTTAACCCATTCTCCAAGTATGCCATCCAGGAATGCGAACGATGCCTCGACCACCTCGGTGCCAAAGGAGTCAACATTAGCACGAGCTGGAAGGGTCGTTTTCTCGACTCACCGCGTTTGGATACCTTCTGGCAGTTTGTTGAGAATCGAGAAGTCCCGTTTTCCTCCATCCACCGCAGGTTCCTATCGGATACAAACACATGAGAGCCTACAAACTGGAAGAAATGGTAGGCCGACCATTTGACACGACCATGACCGTCGCCCGAATGATCTACTCAGGAGTATTCGATCGGCATCCCCGGCTAAAGATTGTCTTGCCCCACATGGGTGGGCTCCTGCCCATGATTGACGGCCGATTGGATTTTGGATTCAGACTCGGGTACAAGGGTCTTCCGAAAGAACAGAGCGCCGTTTGCCAAAGACGGCCAAGCGAGTATTTTCAGACCAATCTCTACATGGACACGATGGGATTCTCACCCAAAGGCGTCAAACATGTGATCGATCTACTTGGATCCGATCGGGTTCTCTTCGGCAGGGACTATGCCGCAGTTCCAATTCATCCGAAAGAGCATGTGGAAATGATCAGGGGACTGGGCCTGAATCCTGAAGACGAGGAGAAGCTCATGTGGAAAAACGCTGCTCGGCTTTTTCGATGCAACGGGGAAAAAGCATGGGCACACGACATGTGGTGAAGCTGAGGCGGCGGGCAAACCTCGTCTTACATTCAGAAGGCTTCAAACCCTGTGGTTCGCTTCGCGTTGCACAGCATCGCCGCGCAGCTTAACCACGTCGTTAGGCTGCAACACGCGAACATAAAGGACTGGAACATATGGACGGACAGATCAGCGAGAAACCAGACTACGGCAATTGGACTCCTAAGTTAATGATTTATGTTCCTCTCACAATAGCGCTCCTGTTCCTGACATCGAGTCTCA
Organism: Thermodesulfobacteriota bacterium; assembly: GCA_035625415.1. Classification (GTDB taxonomy): domain Bacteria; phylum Desulfobacterota; class BSN033; order BSN033; family UBA1163; genus UBA1163. Next base: position 13,591 of record DASPPQ010000018.1, on the reverse strand, counting down.
AGTGGTCTTTCCTGCTGATTCCGGCTACGTTCTTCATGCTGATCGCTGCCTTTCTATTCTATGTTCGATTCAAGCTTTCTCCTAAAGCAGGAAATGTCCAGGAATCCATTTGGAGCTTCGTAATAGAACACTTGGATTGGAGTGGAGAAGGTAGAGCCTTGGACATAGGGTGCGGGAACGGTGCCCTTACTATCAAGCTTGCTCAGAAATACCGTAAGGCACAGGTCCTCGGAATAGACTATTGGGGAAAGAGGTGGGATTACTCCATGAGCGTCTGTGAACGCAACGCAGCGATTGAAGGAGTCAGTGACCGCGTTGCGTTCCAGAGAGCAAGCGCCGCTTCATTGCCATTCGCTGACGGGTACTTCGACGCCGCGGTGAGCAATTTTGTTTTCCATGAGGTCGGCGGTGTCAAAGACAAGCGTGACGTTATTCGAGAGGGACTAAGGGTTCTCAAGAAAGGTGGCAGGTTTGCCTTTCAAGACGAATTTCTAATCAAGAAGATGTACGGCCATCCAGACGCATTGATTACCACTATCAAGAGTTGGGGAATAGCCAAAGTGGAGTTTATCGAAACCAGAGAGTTGCCCTTTATTCCACGCTTATTAAAAGCACCTTTCATTCTGGGAACCATGGCGATGATACGGGGAGAAAAATGAACAAAGAGCAGCCCAACGAGACGTTCCACCGGATCGCTAACGCTCCCGGTGAATTTCATGTTATGCGCGCTTTCGAACCGTAATCTTCGGCATGAAGGATGACGCTCATTCAAACATTAGTAGGTGTACTCCGCAAAATTCGGCTGAGGTGGCGAATTTTCCTTTGAGTTGGTGATTTCTTCCTGAAATCCACGAGGGACCAATTTGGCAAAGGATGCTCGATTGCAATCAGTAATCGATAGGTGGTTGCCGTCCTCTGACTTAGTTTTGTCTTTCAAATCGAAACCCTTCGGCGGGTGGAGCACTATCCTTAAATACAGCGTTAGTCTAAACAAAATACAGTGCACCCCCCATTTACTTCTCCTTAAACATTGTTCGATTATTAGCTTGATGAAGGAAAAACCAAAAGGAGCTAAGGAAGGAACCAACGATGGACAGTTTTGCACAACTTGTTCGGGAATGGCAGGTCTTTTATGCGACGATTGCTGCCTCCGCGGCAACCCTCGTCGGTTTGCTTTTCGTCTCGATGGCACTGAATGTAGGTATGCTCGCGGACCCCGAGAACATCGGCTTGAAAAAGCTCGCAAACCAGACCTTGAACAACTTCCTATACGTTATCGTCTTTGCGCTTATTTTTCTGATCCCCAGACAAGGACCTATCACACTCGGCGTACCTCTCCTGTGTATTGGTATTGCAGGTCTGATAAGGACTGTATTTACTCTGCGCAGTCTGCTCTCTAACGTTATTCAAGGGATCCCCGGAAGGGAGAGATTCGCGCGAGCTGCTATCACGTTGATAGCCTTTTTGGTCTTGATTATTGTATCTTTTTTGGTGATGGTTCGCGCCAATGCCGACAGTCTGTACTGGCTGGTAGCCCCAATGATCCTCCTGTTGACATCCGCTAGCGTCAATACGTGGTCCCTGCTGATAGGGGTGCACGAAGCCTCAGCGAAAACGCGACATCCAAAAAAGTAAAGACAGTACATTAGGGAATTTGATTGACAAAAACCAGTTGACTGAATACGATTATTACAAATTACAAATTGCAGCATAATAATTTTTAGGCATCTCGGTCGGGCCTAAGGAGGAAAGACATGCGATTCCATCTCAAAGGTGGACTGAGCGAACAATACCATTTCATGAGGAGGGAAAAACATGAGTAATACAATTCGAGAGGGAATATCGAAGATTTGGTGGCTTGTTTTGCTGCGGGGCATCCTGGTGCTTCTTTTTGGTCTGTTCCTTGTAACAGCGCCAGGCTTAGCATTGGCAACCCTGGTTTTGTTTGTGGGTGCTTATTGGTTCGTCCATGGGATTTTCTCCATCATTGGCATATTTGTTGGAGCTTCAGGTATTCATTGGGGATGGCTGCTGTTGGATGGGATCATAGGTATCCTGGCCGGTATCTTTGTCATGAATCATCCGCTATTCAGCGCCATTCTCATTCCAACCACTCTTGTCATCGTCCTCGCCATCCAGGGGATTATCATGGGGATCATCAACTTGGTTCAGGGCTTTAAAGGTGATGGGGCAAGAGCTGTTATCCTGGGGATTATCAATCTCTTATTTGGGATCATCTTACTTGGGCGACCTCTAGTGGCCGCTTCTGTACTGCCGATCGTCATTGGCGTTTTCGCTATCGCCGGGGGGATTCTACTTATTATTCTGGCATTCCGCATCCGTCAGGCAGTGAAATAACGGGTGGTCTCGTTGTTAATCATCAATTTTTTATGCATCTCATTCTCTTGACTTCCAGGTGGAGGTTCAAAGTAGGTCTTTTGACTGGCGAAATTTTTAGGAAACCGAGGATGTACTGGAACTTGTTCGCAATGCCCGTCGTGCAGCCGCCGCGAGTCCTCGATAGAGGCCTACGGCATCGTTACTGCTGGACGCGTGGCCAACCGAACGGGCCTGTGGGAGTATTTACGCAGATGCGGGCGATTCGCTGGGGGAGGGCCGCATGGGCGGGTTCATGACAGTGCTTCCGATGGCGTTTGTGATGGTTGCCGGTCCCCAGATCGTGAGCGCCGTCTTCATTGCCACCAGCAAGAACTGGCTTCGGAACTGTCTCATGTTTCTCCTCGGCGTGACGGTGGCGAGCGTCATGGGCACCGGCGTCGCCTACCTCGGATACACGTACTTCGCGCAAGGTACTGCGTCTGCCGGGCGCGGTTTGGCCAAGTTGGTGGTCAACTGGGTGATCGTCGCGCTGCTGCTGCTCTTGGCTGTGAGGGTCTACCTGAAGCGCAAGGATACCCAGCCCCCGAAGTGGATGGGCAGACTCCAGAACGCAGACGCCGCATTCGCATTCAGGATCGCTTTTCTACTCTTCCTTCTGATGCCGACTGACATCGTCAGCACGGTGACGGTGGGCCTGCACCTGGCTCGAAGCGAAAGTCCGTATTGGCACGTTGTCGGCTTCATAGCCGCGACACTCCTGCTGGCAGGGATACCGCTCATCTTGAATCTCCTCCTCGGTAGACGGGCTGAGACTCTGCTTCCCCGCGTACGCGAGTGGATGAACACGGACTCGTGGATCGTGAGCGAGATCGTGGTCGCCTTTTTCCTGATGATGGCGGTGCGGGGGATCGCGCAAGGCTAGACGGGGTCCAGCTCGGGCTATCCAGCAGCTAGGTCTCGTTCAGGAGAAGGAGCCGAGTCAACAGGCCCCTCGCGAATCCTCAGCGTCCACGGCGCGGCTGCTAGCCAGCGGATCAAGCGTCGGAGTAAGACGATTCCGAGATCAGTGTCGGTTGCCCGATGCTCAACGCCGAGCGTTAAACTCCAAAACAACATGAAATTACCTTTGGAAGTTACCAGCGGGTGGGAGCGCAGATTGCCTGATCTTTTAGGAAAGTGGACCTCTTAGAAAATCATGGGGGACCGCTATTGTATAGCAGTACCACTGGTAGCCTTGAAGTTAAGCGCTGGAAAGAGCGATTTAAACCACCAGAGAAGTTCCTACAATAAACTTAAACAGGACGAAAGGAGACGATATTATGATACAGAAACAATGTACAAGACATCAACAAGCAAGAGTGCGTAGCGCAGGCGCTTGGGCAGCGGTTGGCTCGGTGCTGGCGGCAGGAACGTTATTCAGCGGCGGCACGTCCGCGCAGGAGGTACTTCCCGCGCCAGTCGCCCCATTCAAGGGGGAGATCGGGCTGAGCACGAAAGACTCGAAGCCCGATTTTCCACAGCCGGTGCGGGCGCCGAAGGGAGCGCCTAATGTCGTCCTGGTGCTGCTGGATGACGTCGGCTTCGGAGCGTCTACCACCTTCGGCGGGCCCATTAGTACGCCGACGCTTGATCGCCTCGCGAAAAACGGGCTGCGCTACACGCAGTTCCACACTGCCGCGCTCTCCTCGCCTACACGTGCGGCACTGCTTACTGGCCGCAATCACCACTCGGTGCACACCGGAGTGATCATGGAACAGGCCACGGGCTTTCCCGGCTACGACAGTTTGATGGGCAAGGATACCGCAACCGTTGCAGAAATCCTCAAACAGAAAGGCTGGAACACCGCCTGGTTCGGCAAGAACCACAATGTGCCCGACTGGCAGAGCAGCCAGGCCGGCCCATTCGACCTCTGGCCAATCGCTCTGGGGTTTGAGCATTTCTATGGCTTTCTTGGCGCGGAGACCAACCAGTGGCGTCCAGCCGTTTTTGACGGCACCCGGCCCATCGAACCGTACCTGGGCAATCCGGATTACAACTTCGATTACGGCATCGCGGATCAGGCTATCCAGTGGGTGCGCAATCAGAAGGCTGTCGCGCCCGACCGACCGTTCTTCCTCTACTACGCGCCCGGGGCCACGCATACTCCGCATCATCCGAAGAAGGAATGGATCGCGAAATACAAGGGCAAGTTTAACCAGGGCTGGGACAAGGTACGCGAAGAGACGCTCGCTCGGCAAAAAAACCTGGGTCTGGTTCCGGACAATACCCAATTGACGAAGCACCACTCCGGGATACCGGCTTGGGATTCCCTAAACGCGGAGCAGAAGCAGCTCTTTGCTTACATGATGGAGATCTACGCTGGCTTTCTCTCCCAGACGGACTACAACGTCGGCCGGGTCTTGGACGCGATTGAGCAACTGGGGCAACTCGAGAACACTCTGGTCATCTATATCGTTGGTGACAACGGCGCCAGCGCCGAGGGAACGATGCAGGGTTCCCTCAACGAGGTTGCCACGCTCAACGGGATCACAGAAGACTACAAGCAGATCCTTGCGCGCAAGGACGATCTAGGCACGTGGAAGACACACAATCACTATCCGATCGGCTGGGCCCATGCGATGGATACACCCTTCCAGTGGACCAAGCAGATCGCCTCACACTACGGCGGTACGCGCAATGGGATGGTCATCTCCTGGCCTGCTCGCATTAAGGACCAGGGCGGTATCCGGTCGCAATGGCATCACACGATTGATATCACGCCGACGATTCTGGATGTAACCGGCTTGCAACAACCCTCCGTCGTCAATGGCGTCGCCCAGAAGCCCATGGAGGGCGTAAGCATGGCCTACACCTTCGACAATCCCAAGGCCCCGTCAGCGCGGCGGACGCAGTATTTCGAGATGTTCGGGAACCGCGGCATCTATCACGACGGCTGGGTGGCTTGCACGACCCCTAAGCTGGCACCCTGGGAGGATGTTTCAATGTTCCCTCAAGCCTCTCAGGTAGATGTAATCAGCGGTTACAAGTGGGAGCTTTACCATGTCGAGGAAGACTTCAGCGAGGCCATCAACCTAGCTGACCAGAACCCCGACAAGCTCCGTGAGCTGCAACTACTGTTCTATGCCGAGGCCGGTAAATACAACGTGCTGCCCCTGGACGACAGCAAGATTCAGCGGCTTGACCCAGCCATCCGCCCCAGCCTCACACGCGGACGCACCGAGTTCACCTACTACGGGGGCCTGACGCGCATCCCCGAGGGTGCAGCGCCGGATGTGAAGAACAAGTCGTTCCGCATCACCGCCAATGTGGTCCTTCCGAAGGGCGGCGAACAAGGCATCGTGGTGACCCACGGGGGACTATCTGGCGGCTACGCGCTGATGTTCAGGGCCGGCAAACCGATTTTCCATTACAATCTGGCGAACGTCACACACTACAACATTGCCGCTAAAGAAGCTCTGTTCTCCGGCAAGCATACTATTATATTCGACTTCAAGTATGACGGTGGCGGCATCGGCAAAGGCGGCACCGGCACGCTCAGTGTGGACGAAAAGCAGGTTGCCCAAGGCCGCATCGGCGCCACCCTGCCCATTCGCTTCTCGCTCGATGAAACCTTCGACATCGGCGAAGACACAGGAACACCTGTGAGCGAGGATTACGACGTACCGTTCAAGTTCACCGGCAAGATTGAAAAGGTAGTCGTGAACCTCGGCGAAACCAAGCTCAGCACCTCCGACCAGCAAAAACTGCAAGACATGGAGCGAGAGGAATGGTTCAAGGTGGAATAGGAGTCACGTAGAGCGGATCTGCCGAAATTCACTTCGGTACCAGTCACGAGGCATAAAAGTAGTTGGTTCAATCTCCTCTCCTTTTGATGGGGGAGGATTCAGGGGGGTAAACGCGATATGTCCCTCTCGCTCACCCTCTCCCGCCAAGAAGAGGGGAATAATCGGAATATTTTCTAAACAACTGATAAAAGGAACATCGTCATTCATGAATGTTAGCAGAAAAAACGGACAGAAAGATGCGACGAATATCTCAGAGGGTATTCACATCGTGGCAAAGCCCGTAGGGCCTATGTGCAATCTCAACTGCGAATACTGCTTTTATCTTGAGAAGCAGGCTTTATTCGGGAGAAAGCGAAAATACCGCATGTCTGATGATATCCTTCGTGCCTTCATCGTTAATTACGCCACAGCGCAGCCGACACCAGTTGTTGAGTTCGTCTGGCAAGGAGGAGAACCGACTCTTTTAGGAATCGATTTTTTCAAAAAAGTGATCGCAATGCAGGGGCCTTTCTCACATCAAAAAATGATAACGAATTCTCTGCAAACTAACGGAACGCTGCTCACCGATGAGTGGTGCGACTTTCTGAAGAAGCACAATTTCATGGTCGGGATCAGCATTGACGGGCCGAAAGCGATCCATGACCGTTATCGCCGCGATCCCCAAGGAAGCGGGACATTCGACCGTGTGATGCAGGGACTGGAGCTTCTGCAAAAACATAAAATTGAATATAATGTGCTGGCCTGCGTGGCCCGTGATACGGCGACACAGCCGCTCGATGTATACCGCTTTTTGAGGGACCAAGGCGTCGAATTTATCCAGTTTACACCGATTGTTGAGCGCAGACCCGATGCACGCTGCAGCCAACTTGGTCTGCGTCTTGCGGGTCCCGCAACACTGGATAAACAGACCCAGCAGACTGAGGTTACCCCCTGGACCGTCGTCCCAGAGGAGTACGGTGACTTTCTCATCGCCATTTACGAGGAATGGGTCCATCATGATGTGGGCAAGGTCTTTGTCATGAATTTTGAATGGGCGCTCAACGCCTGGATTGGTAACCCTTCGCCAGTCTGTATCCATGCAGAACAATGCGGACGGTCGGTCGTGGTCGAACACAACGGGGATGTCTATGCCTGTGATCACTGCGTCTATCCGCAATACAAACTCGGAAACATCTCCGCTGACAATCTCTTCCAGATGGTCGAAAAATCAGTACGGTCAGGCTTTGGCATAACAAAAGAGACAGCCTTGCCCCGCTGGTGCAGGGAATGTGAGGTCCTCGCAGCCTGCCGGGGTGGGTGTCCCAAGCATCGTTTTGCAAGAACGTACTACGATGAACCAGGGCTTCATTATCTTTGTGCTGGATACAAGAAGTTTTTTCTCCACATTCGGAAGTATTTGAGGGCGATGGCCACCCTGTTGGAAAACGGCTTGCCGGCGTCATACGTGATGAATGCAGTAAAGGGACCGTTGATGATAAAACTTGATGAAAGGTGAATTCACAACGACGAAAGAAGACGAAACCATGAAAATGGAATTCATTATGATGGCTTACAGCCACCGCTGATTTAAATCGTTATACTTCCTTTCTTTCCGTAATCATCAAGGTTGAGGGTTGGCTTATGTTGAGGATAAGTAGGTGAAGCCCGCAGCCGCTTTCCGAGGATAACTTCCTGTAGTCCACAAGGCGAATATTCAGCTCTTTATACCAGATTTCCAGTGATAATCTTCAAAAAGATAATTTTCACGATCCTGTTTTCCATTGACAAGCTCAACATTCCGTGATAACTTCATTCTTAATCTTTAAAAATCTATACATTCGCCAAAGCTACGTGGTTCATTAAAATGAATTAACGCTTCTGTTCAAAAGGGATAAGATTCACTGAAATATTTTTAAACCTGTAGGAAGGAGGAAGATATGAAAAAAATCATTTTCCCGTGGGGTGTTATTTTACTAATCATTTCTATGGCGCTTGTAAGTTATGCCAAAATGGAGAAAATAGCCATCTCGGAAAGCAATCTTGCAGATCTCAAAGGGAAATGGATAGGGAACAGAACCGTGGGTACAACTGTGGTGAAGAATACGGATCTTGAAATCACTAATGACAGCCTTCCGCTTGAATGTAAGCTTACAAATTATGACGTCACGTTTGGGTATAGGTCTGCCACGACGGTGTCTGTAGATTTTAAAGGTAGGATAAACGATCAGGGCAATTTGTTACTTAAAGGCCCTGAAATTGAAGTGGAACTATCCCTATATAAGGATGATGGGAAGATGAAGCTGGAGGGAAATTATTTTTGGAAAGGGGTAAGAGGAACGATGTCGCTTAAAAAGAAATGAGACGACTTTTCGAGTTTACAAGGTAGGATCTCTTAACATCCGATGCAGTCTGCTTTTTCCACGCGCATTTCCATCAGTAATCATTAACCCTCATCATCATCTCCGACTGTAGACTTGTAGATACTATGCTAGATTGTTAGCCCCTTTTATACTATCTCCGTTAGAAAACCAAAGAAAGGAGGCTAACAACTATGAAGGGAGAATTACAGAACGAAAAGGTTTTAGTCAGAGGCAAGGAAGTTTTTATCGGAGTGGATGTCCATAAAGAGAGTTGGCATGTTACAGCTCGAGTGGACGAAGAAGAAGTTTTTCATGGGCGTATACCCAGCCAGTATCATGTTCTTCAGAAGCTACTGGATTGTTTTAGGGATTGCAGGGTTAAGGTAGCCTATGAAGCCGGTCCCTGCGGGTTCTGGTTATATGACAGACTTACTGAAAATGGGATAGAAACCATCGTTGTTCCTCCCTCTCTCATTCCCGTTGAATCTGGGAACAAGGTTAAGACCGATAAGCGAGATAGTCGGAAGCTGGCGAAGCTTTTGGAAAGCAATATGCTCAAGAGGGTTTATGTACTTTCGGAAGAGGATCGGGCAGACAGGGAGCTTTTAAGGACCCGTCGGCAGGTTTTAGAGCATCGGAGTGACGTGGTCCGACAGATCAAGAGCAAGTTGTTATTTCATGGGATCTCATCTCCTCTTGCTACAGAGCGATGGACGAAGGGGTATATCCGATGGTTAAGAGAACTCACTTGGGGGAGCAAGGTTCTAAAGGTCAGCTTTGAGAGTTTAATTGAGTTATATGAGTATTTGACGGAGCATCTCATCAAGATCCATCAGGAGGTCATTGAACTATCGCGGAGCAGGAAATATCTGCATAAAGTAAAGCTTTTAAAGAGTGTTCCAGGGATTGGGACGTTGGTTGGGATGGAGCTCTTGGTGGAGTTATCGGAGATGGAGAGGTTTCGGAGTGCGGACGAGCTGGCGTCTTATATTGGGTTGACGCCTTCTGAGTATTCTACTGGGCAGTATGTGCGGCAGGGGAGAATTACCCGGTGCGGAAATAAGCGGGTCAGGACCTGTTTGGTGGAGTCGAGTTGGATCTTAATTCAAAAAGATCCTTTGATGCGGTTAAAGTATAATCAGCTCAAGCAGTTTAAAGGGGCGAAGCGGGCCATTATTGCGATTGCCAGGAAATTGATCATTCGGATTCGGAGGCTTCTATTGAATAATGAGCCCTATGTCATTGGGGTTTGTTAAGATAACAGAGCAATTATCCCTTATGATTTGGATTGACCGTGAAGTTACACCTTGTAACAGCAGCTGTTACGTTTTGTAGGCTGCGGCGATCCGTTGATATAATCGGATAAGAATCCTGTGGCTATTGACCACGGATAGCAGGCTGGGAAATAGTTTTTAGTTATTACTAAAAACAAAAGGGGCGGGTTTATCATGGGTTGACAATCTACATAGCAGGTGTTATCGCCAACCGGGTTTCTTGCCTCTTTCTTCCTCAAATGTTGTTTTACCAAAGATCCTGTTCCCTGCAAGAGTTCAATTAATAATCTTCAAAAGGATGAGTTTCACAAATTTTTTTTGATTGACTCATTTAACATTCTATGGTACGTAATTTTCCTATCAAGGCTCTTTGAACCAAACATGTTTAGTAAAGGAGGATACAGATATGAAGAGAAACTCGTTAATTCTTGGCTTACTCTTTTTGTTCTTAATGGGATGTGCTGGGTCGTCATATATGGTGAAGGCCACCCCCCCAGAAGCGCCTACACCGGGAAAAGCCACAGTTTATTTCATGCGGCCCTCAAGCATGGGTTATGCTGTCAAGTTTCAAATCTGGGACGGCACCTACTTTGTCGGTCTGAGCCAAGCAAGGTGTTACTTTGCATATCAATGCGACCCTGGTAAGCATTTATTCTTAGGAATTGCAGAAAACAAGGTAGCCGTCCAAGCAGATTTGGAAGCAGGGAAATCCTATTATATCGGTACCGGTGCAAGAATGGGAGCAATGAAAGCTCGTATGGTTTTTACACCTGTAACTCGGGGTTCTGAATTATGGGATAAAGTAGATGATTACAAAAGGAGCCTTAATTTTATTGCAGTAGTGGAAGAAGCAAGGGCGAAGTGGGAAGCATCTAAACGACAGGAAGCACAGGGGTTAGTTGACTATTATTCGAAAGAACCCGGAAGGACACAGGTTTATAGACTGAACAAGGAAGATGGAAGGTAAATGGGTATGATGAAGAGGAATTCCAAATGCCTTCTACCGAATTTTCACCACGTGGAGTAGGCTGTCCATAATATGTCTTCTCCAGGGTGCTTCGGGGTTATCCACATTGCCATCTGTAATCATTAACTCTTCATATCATCTTGGACTGAATAGTTGAGGTGAAGCCCGCAACCTGCTTTCCGAGGACTCCTCTGAAATCTTGTTTTTAGAACCCCCCTTCAGAATAGAAGGTTTCAATCCAAAATCAATAAAGAGTCGGAAAACGTTTTGCGCGTTTTTAGGGAAGCAATTCTGGACTTTTGTGAAAAACTTTTTCACTTTCAGTTTTCAATAAAATAGTTGGAATTTGAAAAATTCTGAGTTATCAGGCATTTACACTATTTTATCACAATTGGCATCGATTTTGCGTCATTAAACACATTCAACTAATCCTCTTTGAGGAGACTCCAGATATGCTAGCCTATGAATTCTACTGCCGTGACGAAACAGGGAAAGACCATTTTATTGGGATACTACCAGAGAGAAGGGAAAATCCAAAAAGAATAACAGACGAGTCTGTCCTGAATTGGGGATGGAAGATTATAGGCGATAATTCGGATGTGAGAGATATTTATTTCACTAAGGTAGATGTGTAGATTTCTGATCTAACTTACTGGACTCAGTTATATTCCATCTATTTTCTATCCTAGCAAGATGATTGTTTATCAAGTCTTCAGCAAGGATTATGAACACGAAAAAGTAACGCGGCTGGGTATGCTGGTGGAGAGAAGGAAGGATTTAAGGGGGAAAACTCGGTTAGAAGCCGGTCTGACCTGGGCCAGGTTAACGTTCGGCGGGTCAGCAAAAGACAAGGAATCGATCCTTATCGTGCCGAAAGAGTTGGAGGCAGGGCATGCTACAAGAGTGCTCATGAAAAGGACAATATTCTATAAGGATGAGCTTCTGGAAATGGTTGATCCTTTTTTTCTCAGCGAGAGGGAACAAAGCCTCACAAGAAAGGGTGGGACTGAGGAGGTAGAGAAAAGTAGCCTATCACCGGATGATTTACTGAACATTATCGGAGAGGCTACTTCTTATAACGAGTTTTATGGTTTTTCTGAAAAGCCTTTTGAAGTCGTACCAGATCCCAAATTTTTCTATTCTTCTCCGAGCCACCTAGACGTATTGACTTCGGCGATTATGGGTGTAGAAAGCAAAGAAGGTCCGATGTGCATCACAGGGGAAGTGGGAACAGGTAAAACGACCTTGATTTACTTTTTGCTTCATTGCCTCGAAGAGAGGGTGAAGACAGCTCTTATCGTTCACTCGTCAAATACTTTTGAAGAGTTGGTAAGCAATATTCTTCTCGGTTTAGACCAGAGGATTGTGGAAGAAACGAAGCGGGCACTTTTGAGTCAACTGAATGGATATTTAACGGAGAACGTTGGTGAGGATGAAACCCTGGTAGTCATCGTCGATGAAGCACAGAACCTGCCTGCAGAGGTCATGGAAGAGCTTGGAACGCTTATTGAGGTGGGTCGCTGGATGGCGCGACTTCAGATCATTTTCGTCGGTGCACCTGAATTTCAGGATAAAATCGGCGCGCCACGTCTGAGGCAGTTCGGCCGAAAGATAAGGACCAGGTGCCAAATCAGTGCCTTAACTGAGGAAGAATCAAGAAAATATATTGATCATCGACTCAACCTTGTCGGAAGCAGGAGTGGGGAAGTGTTCACCCCAGAAGCCATCTCCATGATTATTAGCTATGCGCGAGGATTTCCACGCATTATTAATATCCTTTGTGATAATGCCTTTATGATTGGCTACGGTTTATCAGAAAGAAGGGTCGATGAGGATATCATTCGTAAAGCCATAGAAGCTATGGAGCTTCCAATACAGCAAAAACTCATTCCTACGAGAATTGCCACGGCAGTCAAAGAAATTCGTTTAGTGGCACAAGTATTAAATTTTTTCAGAGGAAAATTCCTTTCATCCTTCTATTTCTGACCTGTTTGGAGAGATCCTTCCGTGGTAGCCGTATCTTTTTTTGTTTATTTCCTTCGCTAATCATCAACTCCTAAATCATCTCGCCATTGAAGATTAGTTCGGTAATCATTAACTCCAAGATCAAGTCACTACTGCAGAATAGTAGGTGAAGTCGATAACTGAGCTCATTTGACAATACCTGTCAGATTAAGTATCGTTCAGGACACGAAGCACGCAGTGACCCCTTTTACATTCAGCAAACTCTTCTAAGTGGGAAAAAGCCCTCTGCATCTTCCACTCCAATTAGGCTCTTCGTTCTTTGAATAGCATCGTTGATTATAAGGGGCGTGTGACGGCTTCCAAAATCCCCCCCTGTTTTCTAATAATATTATACATAAGGGGTAAAGAAGGTCAATAATTAATTATATAAGGATCTCAATTTTTCCCAATCTCCACAAGCAACCTGGTGGGGGCTGTACCGCATCCGCTCCCCTATCATTTCTTTGAAAAACGGACAATTTTGACGATTTGCTTTGGCTCTTTTTTAAGAACCTTGATCCTGTTTTGAAGCGTTACATTCTCTGCTTCAAGTTTAGCAATTCTCTTCTGAAGTTTCATATTTTCCCTCCGGAGTGCCAGCACTTGTAGCTTCGTTCCAATATCACGAAATTCATAATCACCTTTTTTCAACTCCGTCCCTCCTTTTGTTCATCTCCGTTTTTCCTTTCTCTTAATCTCCCCATCTACTACCTTCACCATCACCAAAAACTCCTCCTTGCTTAAAATCCATTTCTCTAAAAGGTGCCAATATTTCAGGGCAAATAGGTAATTGCCTCAATCTCTCGTTTCATCGGATGATGTTTTTCGTAGAATTCCTTGTATTCCTCAAGCGAGCTATACGGCCCATGAACCCCAGTGACT
>DASPPQ010000017.1:0-13867 GCA_035625415.1 Thermodesulfobacteriota bacterium | reverse complement strand
TGAAGGCGAGCCAGCGAACATTGGACGTCTCATAGCCGCAACTTCTTGCCCGGTGATCGTTTTCTCGAACAGCCTTTAATACATGGCCGAAGGGAGACTGCAAAATACGATTCAGCACGAAAAGGGATAAAATAACGAAGACGAGAACGAAAAAGTAGAAGCGTAAAGGCGACTCGATGTGAATGGTTAGTCCTAACAGGGAAACGGGGAGGGGAGGGATGTTTCGTAAACCGTTATCTCCTCCGGTGAGGCCAGCCCATTGAAAGGCGATGAAATAGACGAGCTGGGCAAAAGCTAAAGTGAGCATGGCGAAATAGATCCCTCGGCGTTTGATAGACATATAACCGAGAATGAAAGCCGTCACGGCGCCCATGAGCAGTCCCCCCAGGAGGCCGAACCAGATGTTTTGCGATACCCGTAAGAGGACTAACCCTGCGGCATATGCGCCTGACCCAAAGAAGGCAGCGTGGCCAAAGGAAAGCATTCCTGTGTAGCCCAGGCAGACATTGTATCCGAGGGCAAAAAGTCCCCAAATAATGATCCGGGTGGCCAGCGCTTTGTAGGGAACGATGAACGGAAATACAATAAAAAATAGAAAAATGAAAGATAGAGGATATTTTGAGACGGTCTTCCTGAAAGCCATATCGATACTTATTCCAATAGGCCGCTTTTGCCGAAAAGGCCGCTCGGTCGTATTAACAGAACCACGGCCATGACAAGAAAAATGACGATATCCGCCATCTGAGGATAGAAAAGGGTGGTGAGGGCGCTGGCCTCTCCCATAATAATCCCAGAAAGGATCGCGCCCTTCAGGCTGCCCATTCCACCCACGACCACGACGACAAAGGATTCGACCAGCATCGCCAGTCCCATCTCTGGGAAGACACTCCGAATCGGGGCCGCCAAGATTCCGGCAATTCCTGCGAGGGCTGAACCCATCCCAAAAACGAACCACCAGATTTTGCCCATATCAATCCCGAGGGCACGGACCATCAGGGGGTCACGCGTACCGGCTCGGATGACCAATCCGAGGTTCGTCTTCTCCAGAAAAAGCCACAGGATGAGGCAGATCAGGCCGGTCACCCCGATCACAAATAATCTATAAGAGGGAAAGTAGAAGATACCGAACAATCCAACGGGGAAGTTGAGAACTTCCGGAGCGCTAAATGCGAGGTCGGACGTTCCCCAGAAGATTCGGACGATCTCGATCATGACATATTGGAGGCCAAAGGTGAGCAAAAGAGGGTAGTTTAGATCCCGGCCATAAAGAGGGCGTACCAAAGCCCTTTCTACGAATAGACCGTATGCCCCGGTGACGAGAGGTGACACAACAAGGGCGAGCCAGAAATTGCCCGTGAAGGAAGCGGTAGCCACTCCCGCATAAGCCCCCCACATAAACATGGCACCGTGAGAAAAATTGACTACCGTCAACAATCCGAAGATGATCGAAAGCCCCAAGGCGAGCAGGACGTAGAGCATTCCTAGCGAAAGCCCCGTAAATAACTGCATCGCAATGGCAGTCACACTCATCGGCAGCTCAAGCCCTTTCTGAATTTCTTTTCACGTGATATCGGATAGGATTTTTGCGGAAGCTATTTCTTTATCAAACCGCTTCGAATCGGTTTGTTAGGATCCAGCCCTAATTCGACACACGTTCTCATCAGACGTTGATCGGTTCCAGAAATCGTCGCAACGATTTGAAAGACATCGTATTGAGCCTTTGCCTTTTTGGATTTGGCGATGAACCAGTCTTGCTGAGATTGATGATCACACGGTCTCCACCATTGTTTGCCCTTATAGTTGTCGTAGGTCCGCCCCTCGATGGCTCCTGCCAGGGCGACAGGGTCAAGCTTTCCCGCTCTGTTTACTCCCCCTAGGAGTTCTTTCACACCGCTATAGGCATAGCCGGCATAGTCCACGGGTGGTCTTCCGTGCATTTTTTGAAAGGCTTGAACAAATTCGCGCGTGGTGGGATGATCCATCTCCCAGTAAAATGAAGTCCCGCAAATCACACCGTCAAAGACTTCATCCCCTCCGGCCATTCTCGATGAGAGGGAGCAGTTGGGGCAAACAATCGTCACTTGTTTTTTAAGACCGAAAGCGGCGGCCTGCTTTACGGCATTAGTCATATCTTTGCCAAAGTTGTTCATGAAGAGAACGTCGGGCTTTGCCGCCAATATTCGAGCCATGTAAGAGGAATAGTCACTCGTTCCGAGAGGATGTTTCGTTTCCCCTGCGTCCACAAAACCAAATTCCTTGCCTTTGCGGCGGAAGCCTTCCGTGAGCTGCCAACCATAAGCATAATCCGCCACGAGGAAGTACCAGCGCTTGCCGAGGTTCTTACCCGCCCATCCGCCCACTGCTTGGGAGGTTTGATAGGGGTCGAAGGCCTCGTGATAGGTATAAATGCTATTGTCAGGGAGTTGCGTGATTTCGTTGGATTGTCCGGTGGACATATAAGGGATTCCATGAAGCTTGCACTGTTCATTGACAGCCAGTTGATTGGCAGCAGAAAAGACGCCGGCCATAAGTTGAACTCCTTCGCTCTCGATCAATTCCTTGGCCCGAAGGGCGGCCTCGTCTGCTTTTAACTTGTCATCGCGGACGAGAAGTTCCACCTTACGCCCGAGGACACCGCCCGAAGCATTCACCTGAGCAACGGCTAATTCGGCGCCTGCCTGCTGGTCTTTCGCTTCTGTGCCGTAGGGGCCGGTTAAAGGAATAGGGAAACCCAGTTTGATGGGACCCTCTGCCGCGTGAGTTTTCCGAACGAAATGGAAGCCTCCAAACAATGCCATTCCTGTAGCGCACCCGGCTCCCTTGATAAAGGTCCGTCGGTCAATCGCTCCTCTCTTTCCCTTTTCTTGTTTAGGATTTGCCATAATTTTCCTCCTTACTCATATGGATTTTAGAAAGAAGGTTGTTTCGATGAATATGAACTCACCCGTGGCTTTCCTCATGATCGCCTCTCTCGTCCACCCACGGGCGAGGCCGTGGAACCCTGCCCGTGGGTCGTATCCTTAAGACAACTCTTAGGAATCAACGACGGTGATTTCATCGATGGGCCACTGACTCATGATCTCCACTCCGTAATCCGTGACATGGATCATTTCTTCCATCCTGACGCCACCGATGCCGGGAACACCATGCTGCGTTTCAATGGCAAAGGTCATACCCTTCTCGAGTGTAATGGGATGCTCCAGTGAGCACCCCCGCCAAATGAGAGGCAGTTCATACAGGGTCATCCCAATGCCGTGAGCCCAATTGCTGCCCGCTGTTTGGTCTTCATACGCCACAAGGATATCGCTCCAATCCTTTTCGCAAGGCGGCCATTTTTCCGCGACTTCTCTCGTCGTCACGCCCGGCTTAATCACCTGAATCGCCCTGTAGAGCCAATCCAGGGCCTTCTTGTAGGCATCCACGAGTTGTTGCGGTGGTTTCCCGACGCTGAAGGTTCGGTAGTAGCAGATGTGGTAGGCATTATAAGTCGTGTTGTAAACATCGGCGTAAACGATGTCGCGGGGACGAATGATACGATCGGTCATATAGCGGGAATTCGGCCAACTGAAAGGTCCCGAGGTGACAAGCATGCCAGAGTAAACCTCGCCGCCCAACGTATAAGCCGTCTTATGCATGGCTCCCATGATTTCAGATTCGCGTACCCCTGGCCTGAGCATCTCTTTCATCGTTTGGAACATTGCTTCGCCTATGGCTGAAGCGATTCTGAGGCATTCCACCTCGTCTTCATTCTTTATCTTACGTGCCTCAAACATCAACTCGGCGGCGGGGATTACTTTTACACCCTTGCTTTGGAAACCCTCGATTAGGCCGGGATCCCACACATCAAGGGCAAGCGTCTCTTTTCCCACGCCGTAAGCCTTCAGGTCGTCCACAATCTGAGTGACTAACTTATCCCTCTGAGCAGCGTGGGCAGATCTACCCATGATGACGCTGCTCCACCCCGCGCCGGTAATAGCCACCTTGACTTTATCAAGCCACGGGGCCATTTGCCGAGTATGGTAACCAATTTCTCCCTGTTCATAGAGTATGGGAGCGTTAGCTGTAACCGGCATCATGGAGTACCGCAATCCCGAAGCCGGGGTCGTCCATCCAGGTGTCCATGTCCCGGTCATATAACGGGTATTCGATTCCTGGATGGAAAGAATAGCACCCACATTGAAGGCTTTTAGCTGCTCATTGGTGCGCTCGACGCGATACTTCCTCATCCTCGCAAAGTCTATCCTGTCGTCAAAATCTACTCCCTGAGTCCCCGCCCCCCTATAACCGTAATAACCAGGGATGACAGGATATTCAAAGGCCATAGGTGTTTTGGCAGGCTTAAACGTCTCAGCAAATTTTTTCATTTCAGCTGCACCGTCCCAGGTGGAATATTTCGTGTGGACAGCATTGATTCCCATTTCTTTCTCCTTTCTGCGATTTTTGACTTAGCGTTTTCTACCGGTGATGTTCCTTCATCGATCAGCTCTCATTTTGTTGGTGGTAAGCTTGCAGATCACCTCCTTTCTCGAATGAACTGGGAATTCATTCCCTTAAAACCGCTGTTATATTGTGTGACTGAGTCTCCGAAAGATTCTCAAACCCAGAAACGCAAGGTAGGAAGAATCTTCGGTGCGGCATTTTCGCTGTGAATGCCCAGTCCGTTAACGTTTTTCCTTCTAACAATCTCCAATGATGGTAACGGGAGTTCACGGCTGGAATTAAAATTGTCTACCTTTTCTATTCCCTACCATCCAAATTCAGTTCTATCGTCCTGATTCCATTCTGCAAGTGTTCTCTAAGAATCTTTTGAGCTTGTCTGCAATTTCGCTTGCGTAACGCCTGCAACAGCAATCCGTGCTCTTCATTCGCCCGTGCAACAGCTTTTTTATTATCAGAGAAAATGCGCAGATACGGCCCGGTGTTATTCCAGAGGCCTTGAAGGATTTTAAAAAGCCTTTTAGACCCTGACATCTCATAAAGCTTCATATGGAAGGACCTGTTCAGGTGGAACCAATCCTTCCCAATCACCCGGGGTTTTAACATCTGGTGGTGGAGCGCTTCCAAATCGTCGAGACTTCGCTCGTCATTCAGGTTGAAAAACTTTGCCAAGGCTATTTCCTCCAGGGGGAATCGGATGGAATAAATATCGTAGAGCTCGCTGCGAGAAAGCCGACTGGCCAGAATCCGTTTGTTGAAACTGAAGGTCACCATACCCTCGGCTTCAAGCTCCCTGAGTGCTTCCCGAATGGGCATTGAGCTAACCCCTAACTTCTCGGCCAACTTATTGATATTGATCTGTCCGCCAGGCTCAATCTCGCGTTCCAGAATTGCTTGACGTAAGGTTTCACGGACCGTCTTTTGCAGAGATTGCCTTTTAATCGGTTCTTCAAGCATGGTGTTTCCTTAACATTCGCGATTCGGCAATTTGCGATGCGGGCACAACCCTATTTTTCGGACAGGGAGGACACAGTAAAGTGACATCCATAGAATATCAAATATCAAATATATTTGTCAAGCCGAAAGGGGAGATCTTGGTTCTACCTTTATTGTTCTCAATTCAAACTTTCTAACGGTAATCCCCAATCGTTAGAAGCTACCATAATTGAATGTTCGTAGGTGTACTCGCCAACCTATTGAAGAATAAACCGGCAACATATCGAGGTCAGGATCGACGCATTAGAAATACGCATCACTTCTCTGCCCAACTGCCCGCAACAACCACCTCAGCCTCAACCGGAACAATCTTCAGCATCGCATTTCCGGCCTCCTCCATTGTTTCCTGTAGAATTAGACCCACTTCATCTATGGATTCGATAGGAGCTTCCAGCACAATTTCATCATGGATGCAAAGGTTCCTCTCCATTACCTAAAGAGGGTAGGATCTAAGCAACCGGGTTCTCTCCCTGCGATAAGCGGTCTTATTTCTTATGGCATTTCGAACAATCAGCGGGATTGTTTGTAGCGAAAGCTTTTTTCCCGTTGTGGCATTCGCCACAGTATTTGCCGGCATTCATATCCGACATTTTTAGCTCCTCTGTGCTCTTCTTCATCGGGAAAATTTTGGGATGGCAGTCCACGCATTTTAGACCCTTCTCTGCGTGGACGCTGCCGCTAAATACCACGTTGCCAGCCGATCCATCTTTAAACTCCACAGTCTTCCCAGAGGGAACAGCAAAACCGTTGCTGCTAATGAACGCTAATACCAATACTGGAATTAAGAATAATGCCTTCGGTCTCATACCCTTTCTCCTTTCTGAGTTTGGATCTTCTGCCCGGCAGGAGCCTCAAAATCATACTCTCCTGTGAGCAACATTCTATTAGGACAAAATTATTCAAGGTACTTCTAAAAGTAAATACGGGAAATACCGTATTTCCTGTGCTTAGGGACAGTATTTTGAGCTTAAACCCATAAGAATATGGGGTCACTTTTTCGAGGAAGAACACGAAGGATAACGGAAGAAATTAGTACCCCAAAAAAATCGATTTTCAACACTCCTAGGAGCCTTGATCGTATCTGACGCACATTTCCGTTAGAGAGGGATGACTTAATCAATTAAGGGTAGGATTCTTTTTTCATATTTTTTGTGGGGATAATTCGGGACTTTTGTGAAAATCTCTTCCACTATTAGTGGTCATGGCGGTTTATATCTTTTAGAAAAACAAAACAGTTTCACTAAGTTACTATGACAGTTAATGTGTGGTATTTAAATTGCTTTCAAGAATTAGTGGGAATACCAATGTCAGTTGAAACAAGGAGCATCTATGAGCATAAAACCCAAGAGATTAATTCCTTTGGCTGTTATTTTCCTCCTCGTCGAGTGGGGCTTGCTTTTCTATTTCACCACAGGCTTTTTCGTGATTCAGCCCATAGGAGGGCTCCCTAAAGGTGCAACGGTATGGTATTGGCGCTACGACACTGGACTCCCCTTTATCTCTTCCGCAGATGGCTTTCTTGTCGATAATCAGAGAGACGTTTCCCTATTAAACCGAGTATCCGTTCTCGCTGCTTTCGTAGAGCCGATAGCCAAGCTAAAGATCGCCTCCCTCCCGTACAGCAAGACGCTCTATCTTATTTCCACAGGAGGTCGGGAGTTTCACCTGAGGTTCATCTCTGATGCCGACACCCACGAAACCTAGATGGACTTGGAGATATGCGATATTCAATTGTTAAAGAGCAAGGCACGGTCAAACGACTGCGCTCTTTGTTTTTGAAGACTTCTTCAAGTTTTATATTTCTTCCCTTTTAATTCAGTTCTTCAAATCAAAATCAACAGGCCTTCAAATTGAAAGTGTTCTAACTTCTCCCAGCTCCATCACACGTAAAATGTTCTTTGTTGAACCTATAATTTCTTTTTCGAGATCCTTTTGAGATTGAATTCAATTGTCTTGTACCTCAGAGTCCCGCCCACGAGCGGAGTGGAGAAACTCAAAGAGATTTGGAATCGTTATCCTAAAATAAAATACAGTCTTGCTCTCATTAAAATACGGTATCGGCCCCATTGAGCGCTCTATAGACCATTGCTAAGCTGTAGGGAGCGGTCGCAAAGTGAAGGGGCAACTATCAATACAACAGGAGGTCAAGATGAGAAAGATTCAGGCAATTATAGTAATTGCAGGTTTATTGTTCTCGCTTACGGCGAACGCTGAAAATAAACAGCCTCCCAAGGAGATGAAAAAAATCGAGCCATTGCCGAGAGATTTAGAAATTCAGCTTGCGCTCAGCGCTCTGCCGCCACACCTCAGAGACAATGCAACCGTATATGTTTTAAACCCTGCCAAGGGCTTTGAAGTCGCCCGCAAGGGTACGAATGGATTCCACACCTTTGTCGCCCGAACCGGCGATGATACGTTCAGAGGGTGCTGGCCCTTAACGGAATATAGGGATGATATTCTCTACCCGGTTTCCTTTGATGCCGCGGGCGCCAAGGCACAGATGCGAGTCTTCTTTGACGCGGCAGAAATGCAGGCCAAGGGGACTCCTCCCGGCGAACTCAAGAAAATCATCAAAGAACGCTACCAAATCCAATACTATAAAGCGCCTGAGCGAGCCGGCGTTTCCTACATGGTGTCTCCAATATTAAGGACATACGTAAACCCGGATGAAAGCGACGATGTCCGCACCGCAAACCTGCCGCACGTCATGTACTACGCTCCCTATGTGTCTAATGAAGACATAGGCGGGAAACCACCCAGTATACAATTCGCCGGTTATCGCATGAGTGTCGGTGGCTTCTATCCTTTTGTTATCATGCCCGGCCCCCATGGATACATGATCCAATTTCTCGACCTGACGGAAAGAGCGGCCATTAACAAAGAGTACGAAGAGATGCTTGGGAGACTCTGCAAAATCAAAGAAATGTGGTGTTTGCCGAAAGAGAAAGGTCAATATTGAGTAAGAAGAAGGCGACAGTGACAAATGGTAGCGACTAACACTACACTTTGAATATGTTTTGATTGAGCGAATTCAAAGGAAAGGAGGCTAAATTATGCCCGATATTCTTCACAGAGTCGGCATTAAATCCACACCCCAAAAGATTTTTAAGGCCCTATCCACTATTGATGGGCTTTCTCATTGGTGGGTCGTGGGTACTAAAGGAAACCCCAAAAAAGGCGGAATGATTGATTTCCTGTTTGCCGACATGAGGGTTGTGGAATCAAAGCCCAACAAAGTAGTGAAATGGAAATGCGTGAAAGGACCTAAAGAGTGGGTGGATACAGACTTAACCTTCGAATTGAAGGCTAAGAAGGGTGAGACTTTCGTCCTGTTCACGCACGCCAACTGGAAAAAACCCGATGAATTTATGCGCCATTGCAGCACCAAGTGGGCTACGTTCCTTTTAAGTTTAAAACATTGGTTGGAGAGGGAAGAAGGCCGTCCTGCCCCTTATGATGCCAAAATTAGTATTGGTGATTAGCGATCATTATGCTTTCTTTCTAACGCAAATCGTCAACGATTGAGTCAGGCCAATCCTCACTCTTTGCAGGTGAAGTCGCCAGCCCAAAGATAATCGAGTCCATCCCATTATCGGATCACGCCACCCAACGAATGTCGCCAAAGATTCAGGAACTCGCAAGACTCACTTTTAAATATCAACACCATTCTTAACCTGCCTTACTATCACAAGGCTAGGCTTTTATTGATTGACTTGTTCAACTTTTTTATGATATTTGTTTCGAGGTTGCAGATTTATTGGGAGCCACTTGGGCTGGCTTGGCATTACGGTCTCCAAAAAACCACCGAACAGTTGGGCGCCTAACACTTATAAAGAAAGGAGAATAAAATGTCTAAAGATATTAATGTCCGATGGGGTTGGCTAAAATTCATGTATATTCTAACTATTGTGCTTGCAGGAGGAAGCGGATTGGGTATAATTCTATTTCCTAGTGCGTATGCAATGAGTGCTAGAATGCCTAAGCAAGACCCGGTAGTATTTGGAGTTACGGGTAGTGTTTATTTGGCCTTTGCGGTTCTATCTATTTTAGGTCTGCGGTCTCCTCTCAAATTTGTGCCTATTTTATTGCTTCAACTTTGCTATAAAGTTATATGGTTTGTTGGCGTTATTTTACCTCTCCTGTTTTCAGGACCATTTCCGATGTATGGAATAGCGTTTGTAGTTATATTTGCGATCTTTGTCATCGGAGACCTGATTGCAATACCCTTTTCTTATGTTTTTGCAAAGCAATAAGACAAAGATACCAGTGTGGATTTGGGACTTTGTCAGATAATTTCTCAATCTTTGGTAATGTAAAAGTCAGGATTTGACTATACAGACACTGCCAAGTATGGTCGTGCGAGTACTATTCAAATTAAATATTCCATGAAGGAGACAGAATAGAAAGGAGGTAAGTGATTATGAAATCTATATTAATAACTATCTTATTAGGTGGAATTGTTTTGTTAGGAGCTTCTTCTTGTGCCACGGTGCCAAAGGAACCTCTTGCTTCAGGGGAACTGAGGTTATTAAGCATGGATGTTCTGGGAGGGGGAGGTACCGTCTCAGAGAATTCATCCTTTGCGGTTAATGTTTTTTTTGAGGCAGCGGGGAACCCACAGATTAAGAAGGTCTGTTTTTCCGAGTCAGGGGAGGGACCATATTGTTTTGATGTATCGGATATATCGTATCTAACCTTAGGAGCGAAGACAGCTTTCCAAGCGCGCCTTCCCGGTGTTAGTGTTGGTTCACATAGGGTGGAATGTTATGCGGAATATATTCGGGACGGAGAGCCACGAAACACTAATGTGGTATTTACCCAAATCTTAGGTGTCACTGGCACCCGTGGATGAAAAATAGAATACTCGATAAATTCTTAAAGAAATCTTTTCCAAAAAGCTCAAAGAGTAGAATTCGGTTTGCCATTTTCATTCCTTTTTTAAAATCACTGAAGGGGTTCAGAGATGAAATTGTTTCTTAAATTCTTTTTTATTCTAAGCCTTTTTTTCATTTTTATTGGCTTAATGACGAATAGCCATGCCCAAACAAAAGGAGAACTTATCGTCAACTTCGCCTATGCGCCGGAAAAAATACGGCAAGGAGACACATGGAAGATTTATCTTTCTGTCACTGATCCGGAGGGCAATATGCGTCAGGTCGTTTGCCGCATTGAACAAACGGGAGAAAGTTATTACAAGCCGAGTTTCGTGTATTTGAAAAAGGGGATGGAAAAACAATTCACCGGGTATTTTGCTCTTAACACAAGGCACTCTGGTGAGTTGAATGATTTTGTTCTTGCACTGAGCATCTTAGATCGTGCGGGGAATGTGAGAAAAACGGTTCGCTTTCCATTAGAATTTGGTGGGTCAGCTGAACCGATGAAGCCTCTTCCTCCTGACATGGAAAAGGACTTAAATCGGCGTATCGGGATGATTGACATCGATTGGGTTTTAGGAGGAGGAGCTTAAAGGGGAGTCGAATTGTGAAGATCAGAGCATTCAAGCCCAACTTTCCCCACAAAATATCCGCCATTTTCATCCCGTAATTACCGTTTCACGTATAGTTCAAGCAAGCGGGGGGCCGAAAGACTCCCCCTACGCTCGCTCATACGG
Source organism: Thermodesulfobacteriota bacterium (assembly GCA_035625415.1). Lineage (GTDB taxonomy): Bacteria > Desulfobacterota > BSN033 > BSN033 > UBA1163 > UBA1163. The sequence goes on along the minus strand of DASPPQ010000017.1, from coordinate 2,823 downwards.
CAGCGAGGAGCATTTCTAACGGTAATAGCTAATTCTATCTTTGAGCGAAAGTATTTAGTTGTAAGTGTTATCGCCAACCCCATTTTCTGAGGACTTCCTGAAATCTGCAAGAAGTCATTTTGCCCTAATGGTGCAGATTTCAAACCGTAACCGACAAATTCCATTGGCTGTGTTAATACCTTAAACAAATTGAATTGCCTGATTGACAAATGTCACATTTCTTGATAAACAAGTTACCAGTAACCACTCACGTTAAAAGCCAACCCTGGGATAAGTTCGGCTTTTCGATTGGAACTATGAAAAATACTGTGAATAAATCGACAGGGATAATCCTGCCAATAGTTCTCTTCTTTTTGTTCTCCTATGCCTCCGCTCAGCAAAAACAGGATGAGCCTCAGGATGCTAAATTCTACATCGATCGTGGGATTGCGAACGGGGAAAAAGGTCAATTCGATCAGGCCGTCGCTGATTTCACCAAGGCCCTTGCGATAGACCCAAAGAGTGCTGGTGCCTACTATAATCGGGGAGTTGCCTACGTGAAAAAAGGCGAATATGATTGGGCGATCGATGATTTCACCAAGGCCCTTGAGATAGACCCAAAGAGTGCTGATGCCTACTATTTTCGGGGAATTGCCTATGTGAATAAAAACCAGCATGATCAGGCGATCGATGATTTCACCAAGGCCCTTGAGATAGACCCAAAGGATGCTAGCGCCTACTATAATCGGGGAATTGCCTATATGATTAATGGTCAATATGAGCAGGCGATCGCTGATTTCAACAAGGTTCTTGAGATAGACCCAAAGAGTGCTGGTGCCTACTTTAATCGTGGGGTTGCCTACGGGGGAAAAGGTCAATATGATCAGGCGATCGCTGATTTCACCAAGGTCCTTGCGATAGACCCAAAGAGTGCCAGTGCCTACTATAATCGAGCAACTGCCTATTACTTTAAGAAAGAATACAACAAATCTTGGAAGGACATTAAACAGGCACAAGATTTGGGGCACAAAATTCCCCTTAACTTTCTTGAAAATCTTCGCAAGGCTTCGGGAAGACAGAATTGAGGAAAGAGCAAAACGCTTTTCCTTAATTCCCTTTCTATCTGCTCGGCATACGCACTTTCAATCCAGTGATAATCCTCAAAAAGATATTTTCCACAATTCATTTTAAATGTTGACAAAAGTTAGACTTTGTGATTGGGTTTCAAATATAAGTAAAATTTTTTGGCGCTTCTCCACAGTGGGGAGAAGGCGAGGATGAGAGGGAACGGGGAGGTTCCTATGAATAAAAAATTGATTGGCAGAAGAGATTTCATGAAGTCAACCCTTGCGGGGTTTGGTGGGTTATTTTTTCTTCCTCAGATCGATATGAAACAAGAATTAAGGGTTGTTGAAGCAAAAGGAAAGGAGAAGAAATTTGTTTACCGAACCCTTGGCAAAACGGAGATCAAGGTTCCAGTGATCAGCATGGGAACGAATCATGCCGATAATCCGAACCTTGTCCGGGTGGCGCTCGATTCCGGTATAGTGATGCTCGACACCGCTCAAACCTACCAAAGAGGCCAAGATGAAGAAATGATTGGAGAGGTGCTCAAGGGACGTCCCAGGGATTCTTATGTCATTGCCACCAAAGGGCGCCTCCCAAGCAACCGAACAACCGGTCTTTATACTGAAGAAGCAACCGAAGAAGCTTTTCTAAAGAAAGTGGATGTTAGCCTTAAAAATTTGGGGCTCGACTATGTAGACATTTATTACCATCATAACGTATGGAAAAGAGAATCGGCCCTTTATGAACCAATATTGAAGGCATTGGAAAAGGTTAAAAAGGAGGGGAAGACTCGGTTTGTCGGGATCACCACCCACATGAATGAACCGGAAGTCATTCGGGCAACCATCGATTCAAAATTCTATGATGTGATTTTAACATCCTATAATTTTCAGCAGAAACATTATGCTGAGGTGAGGGATGCGATTGGCAGAGCAGCTCAGGCGGGTATTGGGATTGTAGGGATGAAAGCGATCCGAGGTGGATCCAGGCAGACTCCGACGGTGAAGAACACTGCTGCAGCTCTCAGATGGGTCCTTCAAGATTCTAATGTGACTACGATTGTTCCGGGATTTACCACCTTTGAAGAGATGAAGATTGATTTGGCAGTGGGGGAGAATCCTATGCTCACTGAACCTGAAAAGAAAGATTTGGAGAAGGCAGCATCTAATTCTGGATTATACTGTCAGGGTTGTAGGCAATGTTTGGGACAGTGCCCGGAACATCTCCCTATCCCTGATTTGATGCGAGCATACATGTATATTTACGGTTACCGAAATCTTGCGCTTGCTCAGGAGACAGTACTGGAACTGGGTCTTCCTCGCCATGTTTGTGAGGATTGCAGGCAATGTCCGGTCCAATGCACAAATGGATGGAATGTCTCTGAGAAGATCCAGGATGTTGCTCGTCTGAGAGATGTACCGTCGGAGTTTATTGTGTAGTGGATCCCTTTAGGCCTCTGCAAGGTGATGCCAGAAGGATGGATTTCTTCCTGAAACATTGGTTGTTCATTTCTGTTCCACGATACAACCTTTCAATTAGCAATCGCTAAAAGATAGTTTTCACAATTTCATTTTAACGTTGACAAAACGGTCACCTTTGGTATCTTTGATTCAACAATCCTAATAAAATCTCTCTTTCCAAAGGGGGAGAAGGAGGTAAATTATGAAAACAATCGTCGTATTGACAATAAGCATTGTATTGGTGAGTGTTTTGTCTTGTCACCCTATAGTGATGACTTTCCCTTCTATGCCAGCTGACCTTCAAATGGTCCAACCA
>DASPPQ010000016.1:0-25417 GCA_035625415.1 Thermodesulfobacteriota bacterium | reverse complement strand
CTCGATGGAGTTCATCCCCCTCATCTCCTCGATGTCCGCCCCTGCAACAAAGGCTTTCTCTCCACCCCCGGTCACGATAAGAACTTTTACCTCGGGATGATCCTTCACCTCCTGCATTCCTGCCTGGATATCTTTGAGGGTCTCCGTGTTCAGGGCATTGAGCGCTTTAGGTCGATTGACCGCGAGGATCCCGACCTCCCCTTCAAAAGACACCACAACATTTTTATATTCCATCGTCTTTCTCCGCGTCTCGTGTCCCTGCCTACCGGCAAGCCCTGAACCTAGCATGGTACAGGGCAGGCAGGCGTATCACGTGTCCGAATAAGTGCTAGTTCTCAACTCATAACTCAAAATTCTTAACTCTCAACTTTTTTCGACGATCATGGCCATGCCTTGACCACCGCCGATACAGAGCGTGGCAAGACCCAGATTGACTTTTCGGCGTTTCATCTCATGAAGGAGAGTGACGATCAACCTTGCGCCTGAGCATCCAATAGGGTGCCCCAGAGAGATTCCGCTACCGTTGACATTCGTCTTTTCCATGTCGAATTGCAGCTCCCGGATGCATGCAATCGCCTGGGAAGCAAAAGCCTCATTCAGTTCGATCAACCCGATGTCATGGAGAGTCACTCCAGCCCTTCTTAAGACCTTCCTCACAGCCGGAATAGGACCCAAGCCCATATAGGCCGGATCAACCCCTCCGGCGGCATAGGCCCGAACGGTTCCCATGGTTTCTACCTTCAACGTCTTCGCCATTTCTTTAGACATCAACAGGACAGCGGCAGCCGCATCATTGATCCCGGAGGCATTTCCTGCGGTCACGGTTCCTCCTGGTTTAAAAGCGGTCGGGAGTTTTGCCATCTTCTCCAAAGACGTATCCATCGGCCTTTCATCCGTTTCGAAGACAATCGGCTCACCCTTCTTTTGCGGGATCGCCACCGGAACGATCTCTTCCTTGAAAATCCCATTCTTGATGGCTGCCCTCGCCCTCTGATGGCTCAGCAATCCCAATTCATCCTGGTCTTTTCTCGAAATGCCATACTTCTCGGCGATGTTTTCAGCGGTGAGTCCCATGTGGTATCCATAAAAAATCTCAAAGAGACCATCGAAGACCATCAGATCGATCATCTCCTGGTTGAACATCCTGGCCCCCCAGCGACCCAAGGGAAAGGCATAAGGAACCTGGCTCATGTTCTCCATTCCCCCTGCCACCACAACATCGGCGTCGCCTGTCATAATGGATTGAGCGCCTAAAGCAACGGCCTTGAGGCCCGAAGCACAGACTTTGTTGATGGTGAAGGCATTGGTTTCCTTCGGAACGCCGGCGCGAATCATCGCCTGACGCGCCGGATTCTGCCCTTGCCCGGCCTGAAGGACATTGCCCATGATCACCTCATCGACCTGAACCCCTTCCGCGGACTCATCCCATTGCTGATGGGACTTCTCCAGTTCCGTTATTCCCGTCCATTTAAATGGATCAGGAGCAACCTCAAGAAGTTCTTTCTTAACGATCGGCTTTAGATGAGCCCTCTTAAGAGCTTCTCTGATTGCGATGGCCCCTAATTTAATTGCTGAAACCTCTTTTAAGGAGGCCCCGAACGTGCCGATAGCCGTCCTCGCTCCACTTACAATGACAACTTCTCTCATTTCACTCTCCTCTCAATCCCCCTGATGGCGGATTCAATATGGAATAAATAAGATAGACGATCTCTTTACTTAAGAGGTATTTCTTAAAAAGAATTTTTTTAGCTTAAAACATTTTCTTTGTCAACTTCTTTTTCTAACACATTCTCCTTAATTTCGATAGGTTGGCCGCAGCAAGAACGGCTTTGATGAGATTAGTTGGATCAGCCAATCCCTTTCCAGCAAGGTCATAGGCTGTTCCGTGATCGACCGATGTCCTGATAAAAGGCAATCCCAATGTAAAATTGACAGCCTCCTTAAAATCGAGCATCTTGATCGGGATGAGGCCTTGGTCGTGGTACATGGAGATGACGGCATCAAAGGCGGTACCGCTTGAAAGGTTGAAAAAAGAGTCAGCGGGAAAGGGCCCTTCGACATCCATTCCAAGAGATCTTGCCTCAGCGATGGCCGGAATGAGCTCCCTTTTCTCCTCTTCCCCCAGGAGTCCTTCCTCTCCGCAATGGGGATTGAGGCCGAGGACAGCCATTTTGGGGTGAGGAATCCCAAAATATTTTTTCATCCCTTCATCCGTCAATCGAAGCGTGGAGAGGATACGACTTGCGGTGATCCACCCTGAAACATCCTTAAGGGGAAGATGCGTCGTCACCAGGACGATTTTCCATTTCGATCCCAAGAACATCATGGCGACAAGGGAAGCTTGAGCCAAGTGGCCTAAGAGCTCGGTATGGCCCGGGAAAGAGTAACCGGCTGAATTCATCGCTTGCTTATTGATCGGACAGGTCGTGATCGCGTCCACCGCTCCCTTCCTCACCCACTTGACCGCCTCTTCGATGTATCTTACCATCGCCTCTCCACACGCCCTGTCCGGATGCCCGAAGCGGAGGGAGGTGATGTCTAATCGGCTGACGGGGAGGAGAAATATTTTCCCAGGCAGGAATCCGTCTTCCGGAATTTTCTCGATCACTTCCAGAGCGGCAGACAGGTTTTGTATTCGGATGGCTCTTGAAAGCACCTCCTTATCACCGAAGACAATCGGTCGGCAGGCATGAAACGGCTCTTCCATGGAGAGAGCCCTCACGATGATTTCCGGTCCGATGCCGGTCGGATCACCCATCGTAATCCCGATAAGCGGAAGTGTCATAAAGTTACCTATTATGATGTTTTATTCCTGAGTTTGAAAAGAAACCAACGACTTCTATATACATATCACTTTCAAAGGAATGCGTGCAAGCAGAGCCAGGATGTGATTGAACGGGTACCCGAATTATGATATGTTAGGAGCAAAAATTAGCGATAAACTGGTTTTCCGTATATTAATTTTTGTGCATGGGGAGAAAAAAAGTGACAAATGGCGTTCCATTCATCGGAGAGAATGGTTACTACCCCCAATGGGTTAAGGGTTCTAGTCGTTGGGTGTTTCAGCGAACACTGGTAAGCATCGGCGGAATGATGTCTGGGATTGCTGAACTTTCCGCAGAATCAGTGCCAGCAGCGAAGCAAATCATCGTTTGGGCTCCGCCGCGCAGAGGGTTACTGAGTCGTTTTTTCTCCTCAGAAATCCATAGAGAGCGAGAGAACGCCTTGGGCCAACTGAGCGAACTTCACTTTCGCTGCTATGACAACGAATGCCAATTGAAACTGGAAAGCCCCATGTCGGTGAAGAAGCTCATCCGAGAGCGCGGCATCCGTCCTGAAGAGTGGGCACTTACTTGTCCAGAATGTGGAGGAACCGTTGGTGCAGATCTCGCACCTGTAAACGCCAGCGCAATCTTGAGGCGATGGGTCGAGGTTGGCAGGCCTGCCCTTGATAACCCAGCAGCGAGCGCCGTCCTCAAATCTGCTTCCCTCGTGACAAATTTGTCGGCTTGGATTCAACAAAATGATCCCAGCCACCTTGAGCTTGCCTATTTGGGGCAACAAATGTGGTCAAGCATCCACGTGATGTTTCAGACTATGGCCTAATAAAGGCATAACAAGGGCAATACAGCCGCCCGCTCCGCTCCGGCTGATTTTTTATGCCATAGAAAGAGAGAGTTAAAAATGCCAGATAACAGTAATCTTGATATCAGCATACGCATCCAAGAAAAGTATGAATTCTATTTCCTGAGCCTTACTTTCATTATTCTGGGTTTGTCTGTCCAAACATCAAATTTTGGTGCTCACGCAATTTCTGATGGCCTTGAGTTGCTTGGTTGGATATTTCTCTTTGTTGCAGGAATGGCGGGGTTGTCCAGAATGCGATGGGCACCGTCGCTCTACAAGGTCAAGGATGAAATCATACGGAGAGGGCGGTACCGTGACGAGGCAAAACGCAGAGAGTCAAATGGCGAGATATGCGTTATTCAGGGAGAGAAAGAGATACCAATCGGCGATTTCATTGCCGACGTCTCCCAAGGCGTCAAAGAAGTGGAAGATCAATTGAGCAAGCTTCAGACCAAGAACGACCGGAAGTACTGGTTGCACGTTTACGGCTTCACTTTGGGTCTGTTGTTCTTAATGGGGTCACGCGGATATGTGCCAGCCGTTCGCATCCTGAGTTGTCTATTCAAATGATTAAGGCACAACAAAGCGCTGAACCGGATCGTGGCCCTGGCGGGCCGCTCCCGGTTAGCTCTGCGTTAGAGATCAAGTCAGAAGCATTTATGGGTGAGAGGAAATTACTCAGGGTATTATTTAGGATTGTCAGCTCGATTGTAGGTGCCTTAGCAGAGGCATTCATTACAATAATTGTAGTAGATTATGCAGACGCCTCCATATTCGGCTGTAGAATTTAATGCGTCAACTATAATCTGGAATCATCCAATGAGGTCTTGTGATTACCCAATCTTTCAGAGTACCAGGCAGCCAATCTTCAAGATCTCTCGCCAGATAAAATCGGGGGAAAAGCAGCTCATCCTGAGAGGCAATGACACCCTCCTCCATTGCCTTCTTTGCCAGAACAGTATGCGGATAAATCCGAACGCCTGCAGTGATCTTTAAGCTGTTCAATTTAAGAGAGTCAGCAAAGGCAAGGCTTTCTTCAACGGACTTCCTTGTTTCGCCTGGACTCCCGAGTAATAAGAATCCCATTCGTTTGATGCCCTGCTCCGATAATATTTCTGAAATTTGTCGCACCTCTTTAACGTTAAATCTTTTCTTCATATTCTTCAGAATTCGCTCGGAGCCGCTTTCAAATCCTAAGCTCACTTGCTCGCAACCAGCCCTGGCCATGCAGGCTGCGAGTTCTCGATCTACATGCTTAGGGTAAAGGATGCTCCACCATTTTATACTCAGGTCTCGATCGATGAGCTTACGGCAGATTTCCTTCGCATAAGAGGGTGGAAGGTTGAAGGTATTGTCAACGAAGTAGAACTGATGAACCCCGGCTTTCCGCCACCGAGCGATCCAGTCGACCATCGTCTCCGGAGTATGTTTTCGCAACATCTGACCTTCAATCATTCCCGTACTACAATAACTGCAGCTCATAGCGCATCCACGTCTCGTCTGAACCGGCATCCACAGTTCTTCTTTTTGATACGGCAAGGATAGGAGGTCGGCGTTAGGAAGGGGCAACCGATCCAAACTTTTTTCAAAAATTCTTTTACACGGATGGCCCTGACCGGGAAGGTAAAGACCCGGCGTTTCCAGAAGGCTGGCACCCCGCTCTATCCGTTCTAATAAATCCGGGAAAATCACTTCTCCCTCACCTTGGATACCCATGTCGGCACCTAAGAAGGACAATGCGACTTCCGGGAAAATGCTGTAACCTGCTCCACCCAAAACAATCTTAGCTCCTGAAAAACTGCGACAAGCCGCTACGATTTCTTTGACCGGATCCAATAAAAATCTGGTGTGTACCATATTCTGGTCATCAATGTTTCTGACGGATATACCGATGAGATCGGGACGAAATCCTTCGATAGTCTTTTTAAGAACCGATTGGGTATCCTTTTCGGTCATCAAATCTACCATGGCCACTTCATGCCCCGCTTTTTGCGTCGCGGCGGCAACGCATGCCAGCCCCAGAGGCAGGGTGGCCATATTTATCTTCTCCGTGTTGGCCGAAATGAGTAGGACTTTCATTGTCTTCAATCCAAATGACCTCTCAAACTAATAAACCCTTCAACAATCGAGTGGCCGTATTTTCTTACGCAAACCGTGAAACAAACATCTCAAAATCACTGAGCATCCTACTTGTCTATCCGTCACTGTCTCTCAGTAATAAATTTGGGGCTTTATTCATATGCAATATAACATTAATATTCAAACAAATCATTTCAGGTCAAAACAACTTCTATAGCCACATTTAAGGCGCCAACCCTCGGAAATACCATCAATAATCAGCCAGTTGGAGCCAGGGTGAACCTCCTTATGCCGCGGAAAATTTGTTTGACAAAACCGACCAGTAAGCATAGGATTTCATGAAATTTCAAATTGCAAATCAATTATTGTTATACACAATAAGAACTCAGAAATCACTCGGCTTTATCATGCAATCATCAAACGATTTGGTCCGGACGTCTTTGTCCCCATCAAGTCGGACAACCTGGGTGTTAATCATGTCGTATTTGCAACCTCTCGCGAAAAGCAAATTGAATTGTCCGTAGTGGCCTATGAGGACGAATTGCGGAGCGGACACTATTCCATCCAAGTCGAGGTGGGTATGAAACAGGCTGACTTTGACATTCCGATTGTCAAAGAGAATCTGTCTATTGATGATGTCCTCAATATATCTGCAGTAGGATAGGTTTCGATGACGAGTAATGCGGAATAGAGAACTCTCGGTTTCGAATTCACTTATAAAACGGAACGATTACAGTTTGATTTCGATGACGGCTTTTTCTTTTAGCGTGCCGAGGAATTGTTTGAACGCCTTCTCCGTTTCACCATCGTAATAATCTGCCTTCACCTTCTCACTCACCTCCTCGTAGGGGAGAGGTTCCACTCCTTTTCGATCTAGAAGTTTAATAATATGGAAGCCAAATTCCGTTCGAACGAGCCCGCTCACCTCTCCGACCTTGAGACGCAACGCCTCTCTTTCAAAAGCGGGGAAGAGTTCTCCCTTCTTAAAAAAACCTAAATCTCCCTGATTCCTCGCCGAGGCATCCTGTGAATAAAGAACGGCCATCTCTCCGAAATCCTCTCCTCTCTTAATCCTCTCCAGGACTTCCTGACCTTTCTTCCTGATTTCGCGAATCTCCCCCGGAGTGGCTTCTTTCGGAATGACGAAGAGGATGTGGCCGGGCCGATAGGTTTCTTTCATCCGATAGCGACCGACATTCTTTTGGTAAAAATCCCTGAACTCTTTTTCTCCGGCTTTCGCTTCAACCTTTACCGACCAGGCGATCAACCTCTGGCGCTGAAGGCTCTTTTCGATCTGCTTCTTATAAGTCTCCACCGTCAGACCTTCGACGGCCAACGCCTTTTCCAAAGCCTCTTGGGTGACGGCGTTTCGCCGCTTGACTTCCTCCAGAGTGCCTTCTATCTCTTTACTGGAAATCTTGATTCCAGCTTTCTTCACTTCCTGGTCAATCAATTTCTCCTCGATCAGCCTGTCCAACACCTGCCGGTGCAGTCGCTCTTTTCGGTCCCGCCTCTCCAAACGATCCGCCGCCGTAATCTCTTCTTTAAGAGGGTCGATCCACTTTTCAACCTCGGAGAGGGTGATAATTTCTTGATTGACCACTGCCACCACGCGATCCACGACTGCCTCGCTGAAAGAAATCGGTCCGTATAAAAAGAGTAAGAATCCAAAGAGCACAGGAAACCTTTTCATCTTCTCGCGCCTCCCTTTTATGACCTGAGCCATTTCTTGTTGATCTTCACTCTTGCCTTCACCTTGAGGCTCTTAAACCATTTTTGATAGTTCTCCTCCCCTTTCTTTTCCTCGAGGTCTTGGAGAATTCCCGATTTGGCTTCTTCAAAGGAAATCTGCCGAGGCTCAGTTTTTTCTTCCAATTTAAAAATATGATACCCATACGGGCTCTTGATCACTTCACTGATCGCTCCGACCTCCATGCTGAAAACGTAATCAAATTCGTTCGGCTTCTCCCCCCGGCCGAAATACCCTAGATCCCCGCCCTGAACCTTCTCGGGCCCAATCGATTTCTCGCTCGCCACTTTCTCAAAGTTCTCCCCCCTTTTTAGCCGCTTCAGGATCTGGATGGCTTCCTCCCCATCGGCCACAACAATCTGACGCACCTTTACCTTCTGACCAATCTGGAACAAGGACCGATGCCCTTCATAGTAGCGAAGGGCTTCCTTTTCATCGACTTTTCCCTGGGAATAAAAGACGGTTCGAATGACCTTTTCCGCTAATAATTTTTCTTCCAGACGGACCTTCCATTCCTCCAGGGTCACCCCCTTGAGCCCCAGTGTCTCTCCGAATTCCCCTCCCGAATAATCCTTCTTTATTTCGGCGACGGCCTGATTCAGCTCCTCGGGAGAGACCTTGATCCCCAGGCGCCGGGCCTCTTGGACGAGAATCTTGCGCTCGATCACCTGGTCGAGATAGGCTTGCTTCAAGTCTCCATGGCCTGCCCCGGGGGCTTCCTTCCCCGGCTCTAAGATCAATTCCTTAAACTCCTTGTCAAAAGCCTCTACCGGGATCTGTTCCTCATTGACTTGGGCGATAATTTTTCCGGGAAGCCCTGCATCCCTTTGGCCACATCCCCCCAGGAAAAATAAAAGGATACATAAGATGAGGAGAACAGGAAATTTCTTCATTTCTTCCCTTCTTTGGGCTTCGCTTCCTTTTTTTCTTCTTCAGCCCATAGCTTCTCATTGATGAGGATCTTGGCTTTCGCTTTCGCCTCTTTCACATATTCGAGATAGGCCTCCTGCTTTTTCTTCGGCTGCAGGAAAAAGCGGACCCTTTCCTTGACTTGACTCAGGGGCCTTAAGGTGCTCCCCCGCATGTCTTCCAATCGGATGATATGGTATCCATAGGGAGTGCTGACGACCTCACTGACCTCCCCTTTCTTTCTGAGGGAGAAGGCCGCTTCTTCGAACTGGGCAAAGGGAGGTGCCAACTGCCCTCGGCGAATATAGCCGAGACTCCCCCCATCCGCCTTGAAGTTACCGATATTATACGTGGAGGCTAACTTCTCAAAACTCTCACCCTGCGAGAGTTTCGTCACCACTTCCTTCAAAGCGGGCTCCGTGTTGACAACGATGTGGCGAATCTTTATCTCCTGTGGCTCCGTAAAGAGGGCCCGGTTATCTTTATAGTATCGTTGGATCTCCTCTTCCGAGACTTCCCCTTTTCCTCTCAATCCTTCTTCAAGAAGGGCATCGATCAGGATCGCCCTTTTCGCATCCTCAATTTTAGCGAGAACATCTTTTTTCTGGTTGAGGCCTTTCTTCCTCGCTTCCTGATAGAGCACCTCACGGGGGATCAGATAGTTCTCAAGAAAATCTCTTGTCCCCTTCTCACTCAACAATCTCATCTTTCCTTCCAAGGGTTGCTTTTCCAACATCTGCTGGAATTCGTCCAGAGAGATAGAAACATCGTTGATCCTGACCAGGTCTTTCTCCCCCAGCCCTTTCTCCTCAGACTTCTGGCAGCCCGACAAGAAGAAAGAGAGGGATAGCAAGATCCCTAAAACAATCAATCTCTTCCCCATGCTCTCACCTTAAGAATCTACCCGTAGATGATTTCCCCTCTTTGCCAAAAAGGGGCACGATGGATATTTACCACATCAAGCCAAGGCATGCAATAGCTTTTTAGCCGCCCCAAAGGGATCTCGACTTGCGTCAGGCCAACCTTCGATGACCAATTTAGAGTCGGGAGTGAATCGATATTTACCTTCCCCTCGATGCACAAAATCCACTACCCGTTGAGGAGGAACCCGGGTACGCTCGTCAAAGGTAAGAACAAATTGAGACGGGGTCTCTTCAAACTTCTTAATGGCCATTCTCGTCAGAAGAATTTTCACCTTGATCACTTCCAGGAGATGGTCCACTTCCCTGGGAATCTTTCCAAATCGGTCAATCAGTTCATTTCGAATCATTTCTACTTCCTCATCAGAGCGAGAAAGAGAAAGCCTTCGGTATAGACTCAGCCGTTCTCCTGGATCCTCGACATAGCCCTCCGGAATGAAGGCGGGAAGATGAAAGCGAATCTCTGGAGTGATTTCTTCTGCCACTTCCTCGCCCTTCAATTCCTTGACCGCTTTCTCTATCAATTGCGTGTAGAGCTCAAACCCTATGGCAGCAATGTGCCCGGATTGCGAAGGCCCGAGGAGATTTCCCGCTCCTCGAATCTCCAAGTCCTGAATCGCCAATTTGAACCCGGATCCCAGCTCGCTCAATTCCTGAATGGCCCGAAGCCTTCTCATGGCGTCCTTGGAGAGGGTGAGGTCCCCGGGAATAATGAGATACGCATAGGCTTGGTGGCTTCCCCGCCCCACTCGCCCACGGATTTGATAGAGGTCTGCCAGGCCAAAACGCTCGGCGTGATTGATCAGGATGGTGTTGGCGGTCGGGATGTCCAAACCGGATTCGATGATACTGGTACAGACGAGAAGATTCACCTCCTTCTTGACGAATTGGACCATCACCTTCTCCAACTCCCTCTCCCTCATCTGACCGTGAGCCACAGCCAGGGAGGCCTCTGGAATCAGTCGCTTCAAATGGTTCGCGATCGTATGGATGTTTTGGACGCGATGGTGGACGAAGAAGACTTGTCCCCCCCGCTCGAACTCCCTCTGGATGGCGTCTCGGATGACCTCTTCATCATAACGGATCACCAAAGTCCGAATCGACAGGCGATTTTCGGGAGGGGTCTGAATGAGGCTGAGATCGCGAATTCCAGAGACGGCCATCTGGAGCGTCCTCGGAATCGGGGTCGCCGTGAGCGTGATCACATCCACTAATTTTCTCATCTGCTTCAGTTTCTCCTTATGGGAGACGCCGAATCGGTGCTCCTCATCAACGACGACGAGCCCCAGATCCCGGAAGGACACATCCTTCTGCAAAAGTCGATGCGTCCCGATCACAATATCCACCTTTCCTTGCTTCAGGCGTTGAAGGACCTCCTTCTGCTCTCGTGGATTTTTAAAACGGCTCAAAACCTCGATGACCACCGGATAAATCCTGAACCGCTCCTTAAAGGTCTGGTGGTGCTGTTGGGCCAGAACCGTCGTAGGGACTAAGATGGCGACCTGCTTTCCACTCATCACGGCACGGTAGGCGGCTCGAATCGCCACCTCTGTCTTCCCGTATCCCACGTCTCCGCAGATCAAGCGATCCATGGGTTTAGGGCTGCTCATGTCCTTGAAGACCTCATCAATCGCTTGCGTTTGATCCGGGGTTTCTTCATATTCAAAGGTGGCTTCGAACTCTTTATAGAACTGATCCAATGGAGGAAATTTGACCCCCTCAAAAACCTTCCTGGCCGCATAGAGGTCGAGGAGTTCTTTCACCATCTCTGAAACAGCGGCCTTCGCCCTCTTCTTCGCCCTCTCCCATGAATGACTTCCCAGTTTATCCAGTCTGGCGGATTTCCCATCTCCTCCGATATAGCGCTGAACTAAATTGAGCCGGTCCACGGGAAGATAGAGTTTATCTCCGTCTTGATACTCCAAGAGAAGATAGTCGTTCGAGACCCCCCAAATCTTCAAATGTTTCAGTCCCCTGTAGCGACCTATTCCGTAGTCGATATGGACGATGAAATCATCCTCTCGAAGCTCACGGTATGAGGAGAGCGCCGGGCTCCCTTTTTGCCAGGACGCTGAGCCGAGAGGAGACCGAATCTTTCCTTCGGGAAGCCTTCTTCTTTCGCCGAAGATTTCCTCTTCGGTTAGAATCACCCATCCCTCCCGGGGGTTTCGAAACCCTGAAGAGAGGGAACCCACGAGAAGGAGGAGACCTTCTTCGGACGGATCAAGGGTCTCTCCGAACCTTTTCGCCTTTTCCAGTCGTGGTTCCGCTCCATACTCTGAGAGAAGTTCTCTTAATCGTTCCGCTTGGCCCTGGGTATGGGAGACGATGAAGCTCCTCATCCCTTTTTCCTGCAAATCATGAAGGTGTTTCAGGAGTACCGAGAAAGGAGAGGCTTCTGGGGAACCCGTTTTCCCGGAGAGGGCGATTTTCATCTCTCTCTGGAGATTCTCGTTGGTCTCCGTCTCAAATGAAAAAACCTCCTGACACGCGGAGGGAGCAAGAGGGCCTCCTTGGAGATAAGCCGTTTGAAATCTTTCAAGAAGTTGGGAGACCTCTTTGTCACTGAGATAGGTCATCTCCGGGACGGGCACAGCCCGCTTTTTTGACAAGGCCTTCTCATAATGCTCCTCAATCAGGCGGAAAAAGGCCTCGGCCTCTTTCTCTACTTCGTCGCCTTCTTCGATGAAGAGGGTTTCATTTCCTTTCAGATAATCCAGAAGAGTCTTCAAGGGCTGAGCAGAGGCATCTTTTGAAATATCCCTTGCCGGGAGGAGGATAGCGTTTTCCATTCTTCCCTGAGGGAGAGAACGCTGGGTTTCTGTCTCGAACGGACGGATCGACTCTAACCGGTCTCCGTCAAATTCCAGCCGGAGGGGTCCTTCATAAAAAGGAGTATAGAGGTCAACGATTGCCCCCCGGACGCTGAAATCCCCCCTCTCCTCGACAACCTTTGCCGACGTATACCCTCCTTCGGAAAGAAAACGGATCAATCGGTCGCGGTCGACGTCCTCTCCCACAGAGAGGGAAAAAACGGATTCTCTCAGGTCGGCTGGGGCCAGAACCTTCTGCATCAAGGCCTTGACGGAAGTGACGATCACCGCTTCCTCCCCTTTCAGAAGGGAAAAAAGGACTCTCACCCGTTCCCGGACGATCTCGGGATGAGGGGGAATTTCATCATAAGGAAGGGTTTCCCACTGAGGGAAGAGAAAAGACGGAATCTCCGAATCTCTCGTAAAAAATAGAAGGTCTTCGAGGAAGACCTCAGCACTCCTCAGGTGGGGGACAATAACCAGCAGGGGCCCCCTCATCTTTTCTCTCCAGTGTGACAAAAGGTAGGCCTTGGAAGCACCCGCTAGACCGGTTAACCCGATGCGTCTCCCCTTCTTCCATAGTCCGGAGTCAAGCCACAAATCAATAGGAGAATAGGATTTTTCCTTTTTCCGTTCCGCCATAGCACTTCATTCTTCAATCAAAAAGGGATAGGTGTCAAGGATTGAGTAGTACAAGAGTCCTATAGTCGAGTAGTCTCACAATTTTGTAGTCGGATAGCTTTTTATTTTTTGACTAGACGACTGCCAGATTATGCGGCTAAATGACTACTAATACAAACGCGTTAAATCATTTTACATGTAGCGCAAGGCTTTAGCCTTGCTTAAAGCAACCCTAAAGGGTTGCTCTACAAAATATTTAATGCGTTTGTATTAGTTCTTTGGTCTCTTATGTGACCGATAGAACCGAATCCACTTCAAAGCGACAGGATAGGCAGTGAAACCGAGGAGGGTACAGAGAATTAACGAACCGATATTGAAAGAGAGGAAAAGACCCCGCTGGGCAGAAATTCGACTCCAAAAATCGAACCCCAGAAACCCTCTATCCAATCCGAGTTGAAAAATTTCCTTGAGTATCGTCCATTCAATCCGAAACCCCGTCACCCGCATCCCGATCCATGTGGCACCCATATAAAAGGGAACGATCCACCAGGGGCTATTTGTCCAGACCCCTAAAAGAACGGCCACCCGGTTCAACCCGAATAGAAAAGCAATCGCTAACCCGCCAAGGGTGTGAAACCCTAAGAATGGCGAGAACCCTAAGAAGATGCCGACGGCATAGGCCAGCGCCGTTCTTTCAGGCGTATCCTTGATATGGAGAAGTTTTCTAACGAGATCTTTTAAACGGAGCAACTTATCTCATACCCCCCCAAAATTCCCCCAGCCCCCTTCATGAAAGGGCGGACGGATATTATTCATTTGATTGGATGAAGGCAATCCTTCGTAAGAAAACAGATGTTACACTGCGGATCTCTTGCCTTGCAAACGGATCTCCCAAATCGGATCAGGTTGAGGTGCAGCGATAAGGACTTTCCTTTTGGAAGGAAGGGTACCATCCACGGATGTGCTTTCTCCGCACCCATCCGTTCCGGGAGAAAACCGAGGCGTTTGCCCACCCGGAGGATATGCGTATCCACGGGAAACACCTCCCTCCCTAGACCAAAAAGAAGGAGACAGTGAAGTGTCTTGGGGCCAATCCCTTTCAAGGAACCAATCGTTTCCTTAATTTCCTCAAAACTCATCTTTCTTACGAAGGCGAGACTCATCCTTCCTTCACGTTTTTTGATCCAATAAAGGATTCCATGGATACGTCTTGCCTTTTGTTCGGCCAGTCCGCCCGGTCGAATCGCTGAAACGATGCTTCTTGTCTTTGCCTCAAGGACGTAATCCCAACGAGGAAATCGTGCTTTCAATCTCCGGTAGGCTTTGTCTCGATTTTGATCGCTGGTATTCTGCGAAAGAATGGTCTCGATGAGAACATCGAGGGGATCCCCTGGACTTTCTCTTCGCGGGATCCCGTACTCCTTTTCCAGGAGGAGAGTGACCCTGCTTACCTTTGCTCTTAAACCCTCACATCCTTGCCATCGCCTCTCTAATCTTCTCACTCAGTTGCCCTTTGAGAAAGTCCTTGATCCTTGTCTTGACCGTCCTCACAAATCCCTGATATGTTTCTCTCCCTGACAGTGTCTGAAGATAGAATTCTCCCAATTCCGGATAGCGTCTCAGGGTACGATAGGCCAATTTTGTAAAACGAAAAACGAAACGAGACAACGTCTGCGCCCATTTCAGGTTCCGGCAGATATCCGAATGAACAGCCCTCTGATAATAGTTCGAAGGAGCAATCCCTCCCTTCTTCCATTCCATGATCGCCTCGCCGGCCAGCATACCGCTTCGAATAGCGTAGTAAATGCCTTCCCCTTGCAGGGGGTCCATTAGATGGGCAGCATCGCCCACCAGAAGAATTCTCCCGTTGGAGACCTTCTGTTCTTCATCATAGAATGAAGGGAGAAGATGACCCACGACCCTCCCTACCTTCCCTTGCGGGATGTAATCCAGCCCCTTGAGGAAGGACTGGAGGTACTGGCGGGGGTTCATTCTTTTCGTCTCTCTAAACATTCCCCCAATCCCGACAGAAAGCCATTCCCTTTTTGGAAAGACCCAACCGTATCCGTTAGGAACCCCTCCGAAATCTAAATTGATGAATTGGAGCTCCTTTGGCGGAAAATGGATCGACGAATCAAAAGGAATCTCGCTTTCTACCGCCACTCCGTTTCCATCGTTCCTCTGCAGTGGCAGGGGTAAAGACCTGGAAACGGTGCTCCTTGCTCCATCCGCACCGATGAGATATCGGCAATGAAATTTCCTTCCCTCCCCCCATTCCACCTCAACCCCGCCGCTCTTCTCTTCGATTCTTTTGACTTTCTCCCCTTCCAGGATCGCAGCTCCATCTTCTAAAGCCTTATTGACCAAAAGCTGATCAAACCGATCTCTCATCACCAAAAATGCAATGGGATCTTTGGACTCGATGACAAAAGGGTCTTCCGAACGGTAAGTGAATTTGGCCCCGTAAATAGTGTTCTCAACAACCGGACTGAGATCGAAGCCGAGCAAACGAACGGTTTTGGTAGAAAGGCAGCCTCCGCAGGGCTTATATCTGGGCAACCGTTCTTTTTCAATGATGAGTGTCGTCAGGCCTGCCTTGGCACAGAACCTTGCCGCCGTTGAACCTGCCGGCCCTCCACCCACCACAATCACGTCATAGTCCCAATTCATGGCTCTTAACCTGGATCCATTTAAGAAAATTACCACGAAACCAAGATTTGTCAATACTTAAAACAAGATATCATTCAATGGAGACTGGAGGCAGAAGACCGGAAGGATGAGCTGAAGCTTATCGAAATAGACTCCTTAACATTTGAGACTGACAGGCCCCCCGATTTCCATGCCTTCCATCGGAAAAAGTGATACGCTGCAACTCCAAGAGGTTCAAGTTTTTCTGGTTTTTTGATCGATGGTTTAGGAAAGAATTAATACAAACGCATTAAGTATTATTACATTCCGTTGAATTGCTCCATACCCCATCCCTCTCCCCAGCGGGGAGAGGGACGGGAGGGCCTCCATTTCAAACCATTAAACGCATTCGTATCAGTAATTATTACCGATTAAAGCTTATTCGATCTACGGGAAAAAGTCAACGAGAAGGTTTCGTGGGTTTGGAATCAAAGGAGATAAGGAAATAGGATTGGGATGAATCATTCCTTCTTCTGCGAGAATTGAATCTTCCCCGTCTCTATTCCTTCTAATAGATATTCAGAGGTGGTCAACACTCGGAGTTTCCTTTCCGATGGAATCCCTTGTTTCAAATTGTGTTTGCAGGAAAGGCAATCGGTCAAAAGGATAGCTGCTTCTACTTCCTCTGCCTCTTTCACTCTCCTTCGCGCGATGTCTCTCGAGAACTTCGGATAGAAAGCCCTTACCCCTCCTCCTGCTCCACAACAGAGAGATTCCTGGCGGTGATGTTCCATTTCAGAGAATTTGCTCCCCAGGCTTTTGAACAGTCCTCTTGCTCCATCATAAGATCCAAGCCCTCTTCCCAGATGACACGGGTCGTGGTAAGTCACTTTTTCTGAATCGGTCGCCAAGGAAGTAAATGAGAAATGCTTACTCAAATAGGAAGAAAGCATCTCAAAGATGAGTCCGGTTCGATATTTTCCATCATATTCCGAAAAAGTTTTAAGGCAGGTGGGACAGAGAAAGAGGACTTCTCGACCTCCGGCCTCTTTTATCTTCTCGATGTTCTGTTTGATTCGGTCCGGGTCGGCCCGGGATCCTGTTTCGGCCTTCACCGCTTCACAACAAACTTCATCAATCAAAGTGAAATCTAATTCCATTCGTTGGAGGAGGTTGATGCCGTGGACTGCGGTTTCAGTCTCAGTGCTCATTCCAACGCAACCGATGTACAGGACTAGAGGTGATTTCCTTTTAAAAGACGAGAGTTCAGCTGTGGCCATAGTCCCATAAGGCGTTCCATACTGATCGATGGTTTGTTGAAGGAGATTGACCTCATCGAGTTGATTTGAGACTTCAGGATCCTTAAGACTCAATCTCCTCAGATCCTTGACCCTTTTCCCAGCATCAATTCCAACCGGACACACCTCTCTACAGAGGCCGCAAGTGGTGCAGAGAAAGAGGCCAACCTCGATGCCCTCTTTAACCCCTCTCTGGAGGCAGGAGAGAGCAACTCCCCTTCCACCAAGCATCCCGTCAGCCCCAAAGGAAGGTCCTACGGAGTTGTAAGTTGGACAGTCGAGAAGACAATTTCCACAACCGATACAATAAAGAAGATCCGAGAAATCCTTCCTATCATTTAGGATTTCTCTTCTCCCGTTATCTAAAAAAACGATCACCAATTCGTTGGGCTCATGCATTCCATAGAAAGTTGTCTTCTCGACGTCCGACGATCTGGATCTTCCTGCGACAATATCGATGAAAGATGGAAAAATGGTACCTGTAGCAAGATAGGTTTCCAACCTGGCCATGAGCAGCCCATCCTGAACGTTCGGATAGACTTTATCGATAGAAGTAATGATGAGATGTTTTGATCTCGTCCGAACCCGTGTGATATTCCCTTCGTTGTGGAGCATTAAGACCGCCCCTTCCTTCGCAGCAATGGCATTGGCTCCCGTGATCCCGATCTTGGCCTTCTGAAGATGGAATTCGATATCCTCTTTCACCGCTTGCATCTCCTCTTCCGGGACAGGAGGGATCTTCTTGTTCAGGTGTCTGGATAGGATTTCGGCAACCTCATAACGTGAGAGGTGAACAATCGGTCCGGTATAGTGGGAAGCTCTTCCTCCGGTCAGCTGATTAATCCGATCGCCAATATCCGTTTCAATCAACTCAATGCCATGGTGGATTAGAAAAGGGGCAAGTCCAATTTCTTTGGAGATGTTCGACTTCGATTTGACGACGAGTTGTTCCTTACCGATCTCTTTTAATAAAATTTCACAAGCCTCTTGTGAATCCTTCGCCTGAATCACCTTGAACCGATTCCTCTCAAGGGAGGAAATCGCCCTTTGAAGAAGATCCCAATTTCCTACGGACTGAGAGCGAATTCGCTTTACCTCTTCCTTGATCTCTTCAAAATTATCGATGGAGGCAAGATTCTGTCTCTGACGGCTTCGTGTCTCTTTGAAGGCACGCCTCTGGTTCTCCAATTCAGACTTTTTTATTTTCTTCCTTAAGGCATCGTATTGTTTCTGGATTAACCCCATGTAACCACCTTCCTGGATCATTGCGTCATAGAGTCATTGGGTCATTGCATTAAAGAGGAAAAAACGATAGAAGAAAAGAAACCTCAACTCTCCCTCCTAAACCAATTTTGCACTTTTTGAGTTGACAAAACAACTCCTTTTCTTCTTCCCATTGGAAAATGGTTTCTGTTTGGCTATAATTTTTTCATATGAAAGAGACGGCTTGTCTCGTCAGTCTGGGATGTCCCAAGAACTTAGTCGATTCCGAGGTGATCCTCGGCCTTCTTTCAAGAGAGGGATATCTCCTAACGACCGATCCTTCAAGGGCTGATGTCCTCATCGTCAACACTTGCTCCTTTATCGAAGATGCGACGAGGGAGGCCGTCGAAACAGTTCTCCAACTGTCCAGCCTTAAGAAAGAAGGCCGTTGCCGTCTTTTCGTCGTTGCCGGATGTCTCCCCCAACGATACGGAGAAGTCTTGGAAAGGGAATTGCCCGAGGTGGACCTCTTTGTCGGCACCGGAGCGTTTCAACAGCTTCCCCTGCTGCTCTCTCACAAACCGAAGCAAAAGACTTTTCTTCCCAAACCTACTTTTCTCTACAATGAAGAAACACCTCGAATTCTCTCCACCCCTCCTTTCATCGCGTACCTGAAGATTGCAGAGGGTTGTTCGAATGCCTGCACCTTTTGCACGGTCCCGAAGATCAGAGGTCGTTACCGAAGTAGAAAACCTCGGTCCGTCCTGGAAGAGGCCCGGAGGCTTGCAGATCAGGGGGTTCAGGAACTTATTCTGGTGGCTCAAGACACGACCGCCTACGGAAGAGACCTACGGGATGGAACTAACTTGGAGAAGCTCTTGAAAAACCTTGTAAAAGTGGATGGACTTCGCTGGATCCGTGTCCTCTATTCCTACCCAAAGGCCGACCATTTCACCGACAGGCTTCTTGAACTCATAGCTCAAGAAAATAAGGTTTGTCCCTATCTCGATCTACCCATCCAGCACATCGACGATGAAATCCTCAGACGGATGGGCCGAAGAGCCAAGGACGCAGAAATTCGGAGTCTCCTAAGAAAGATTAGGATTTTTCTCCCGGAAATCAGCCTGCGTACCTCCTTGATCGTTGGGTTCCCCGGGGAAAAGGAAAGCCAATTCAAAGCACTGCTCGCTTTTGTCGAGGAAGTTCAGTTCGATCACCTCGGTGCCTTTAAATACTCCCCGGAAGAGGGAACGCCTGCATCCAGACTCCCTCACCGCGTCCCGGAGAGGGTCAAGGGGGAACGCCTTAGAACCCTGATGGAGGTTCAGAAAAAGATCTCTTTAAAAAAATATCAAAAAATGGTGGGACAGAGGAGGGTGGTTCTCGTCGAGGGACCCCAACGTAAGCAAGGGGTTCTACGGGGGAGGCTTCAATCACAAGCCCCTGAGATCGACGGCTCTGTCTTCCTGGACGGAAAAGCTCAGCCTGGCGATTGGGTAGAAGCTCGAATCACCCAAGCCTTGCCTTATGACCTTGTAGGTCAAATTGAAAGAGTTCTATATTGATACCCCCTCTTTCTTTCTCTTCCTTTATTCATCCACCCGGAAATTCTTGTCGAATCGGTCACCAAAATTGTCGAAACTCGTTATTGATTGAAATCTAAAAAGAAAGCACTTACCGCTCCAAAAAGGTCGACAAACCATTCCGGCTTAAAGCCAAGCTTTAAGGCTCCACGTTTTACAAGAATCGAAATGATCAAACTACCGTAGACCCTATTAAGCAGTTAAATATATTAGGTAAGTCAGTCTAAGGATGCTGCAGAATGTCTTCTGAATTCTTTTGAAATAGATTGGCACAGGAGTTGCGTTCATAATAAATGCACAGATGGTTAGTTTCGGGTTGAGTATAAATGCTTGAACTTTCGGAAGCATAAGGAGTTATGAATAAAAAACCTAAATGATGCGTCAAAAAAAGAAAGCAGGCAAAAGGAGGTAAGGCTTATGAAAAAGGCAATGATTGCACTAGGGTTGGTAGTTGTAATGCTATTTGGCGTCTCATATGTCTATGCGCAAGAGCAGGGTGACCCTCCAAGGCATGGGTGGATGCAAGGCGAGAAATCCTGGGGCCATGGGAAGGGACTTAACCTCACCCCGGAGCAGAAGGCAAAGTTTCGGGAATTGCGTCGAAAGTTTATAGGAGAAAACGCTCAACTCATCGGAGGACTTGTGGCTAAACGGTTGGAGCTTCGGTCACTTTGGGCTGATCCAAAAGCTGATTCGCAGGTCATTCTGGCCAAGGAAAGAGAGTTAAGGGATCTTCAAAACCGGATGAGGGACAAGGTAATCCAATATCGATTGGAAGCTCGCAATTCTCTCACACCCGAGCAGATTCAGAAGCTTGGAATGGTGGGTCGGAGGGGTTTTGGCCATGGTTTTGGGATGGGCCACGCCCGAGGAATGGGCCACTCCGGAATGTGGCAGTAGGAATACACATCGATTTGAAACGGAAAACGAATAGGGTTTGACATGACCTCTCAAATCACCGGAGGAAGTGTTTGTCACTTATTGAAAGAAATATCTCCTGCTTTGGCCGTTTTGTTCTTCTCTATCTTTTTCTCCCTTTTTTTGAACAATTCACCCATCCAGGGCTGGGAGATTACTACCAGGGGACTATTCCGATTTTTCCGGCTCACATTACTCCTTTGCCTTCCACTTTATGTGCTATCACCCATCTATAGCTTCGTCGTCGGCAAAATCAGGGGAAAGCTTCTTCAGATGGAAAAGATCCAGGAACTGCACATCATTCCTATTAAACACTGGATCTTTCGGCCTTTTCAAGGAATTGGCATTGGACTTCTCTTTGAAACAAAATTACTTACAGCCCTCCAGGGAATCACAGGTGTGATGACCAAGCCTTTTCCTTTATTCCCCCAAAGTCAGTTTCTGCCCGGCCGCTTGTTGGTCATCAGCGGGATCGCGGTGGTTATCTCTCTTCTGCTATCTATTCTCTGGACCCTCGATGATGTGGGGATAAGATATGTCAACCCGAAGGATCAAGAGATCAGGATGATTGGGAAATACGTAGGAACAATTATGCCTCTTATCTTTGGATTTTATGGAATATTCAGCCTGACTGCGGATTTTCCAACGTTACAAGTTTTCATCCACTTATTTAAAACCGTTATCATTCTTTACCCTCCATTTACAGTCCTCACGGTCTTCCACAACCGTCTCCTCAAGAACAAAGCAGAATATTTTTTCCAAAAAGCATCACTTAAAAAAGGAGGCGTCTGGTTCGGAGGTGAAAATGATGAAAGTAAGGAGCCGTGGACAGATGATGGGTTATGGTTGGGGGATGGGCCACCTCTTCGCCCCAGAATGTGGCATTGAGGATTAAAAAGGGGTAAATTTTCAAGGATCGTCAAAGAGAAATTGAAGGATTTAAACAATTCACCATTCCATTTGAGTCTGATTGGGTAAAGAAGAGATCAAGAATTGGAGATAGATGATTCGGATTAAATCACACTACTGAAGAAATGCAAGTAGAATGGAATAAACTGTGAGAGACATTTTCAAAATAAAAGCATTTGGGTTTATTCTTGTCATCCTTCTATTCGTTGTTTGTGTTTATCCTCCTTTTCATGTGATGACAGAAACCGGAATTATTGTAGGACTAAAGTGGGATTGGATTTTCAGACTTCTTCCAACTCCATTCGAGGTGCCTGAAATTGACTTGGAGGTTTTATCTGTGGAAGCAATAGCAGCTTTTTTATGCAGTCTTTGCCTTTCTTTAATTCTATTCGGTGTTAGAAAGGTATTAAGGCAAAGGGGTCGATCCGATAATAAAGCCAATAAGCCAGCGTTAGAACATTAAGCAACATGCAGGATTTTATCTAATCATATTTGTAGATTTCGGGAAGGCTTTTCTGTTGACATTAAGCAACTTAAGATAAAGATACGTCGTGCCGTATTTGTGATTTTCGTGAATGCGAGGATTTTAATCCACCTGATCAATGAAGTATAAATTTCAAAAAATGAAGAAAAGATTCAAAGGGATACAATTCTTTCTGGTTATAGCAACTTCTCTTTTTATTCTGGCGCTTCCCGCTTATCTCCGTTGCACCCAGCTGTCACAAATCAAATTCCTTTCTTCTGATCTCAGCTTTGAGAATCCGAATCAAGAAGAGGGGTTGCCCGATAATGAGAAGGAATTGAAGGTATATGGATCAAGTGCCCTGTTAATTATATTCCCTTTGGACACCGATCTCTTCGAGTTGTCTTTCCATTTGTTTCCCCAAGTACATTCTCTCCGTCAGAGAATTGTTGTTCTTCGTTGTTGAGAAGACACCCGCATCTCTTCATTAACCTTTATCGAATCGATATTGTACCTTATAGCATAGACAAATGGCTAAGCTCCGTCCCTATCATAGGGTATCTAGATCATCTTGTCTTGGTCCCACGGGGTGTTGTTTTGGCCTTCAAAAAGATGATTCCATCAGCGGTGTTGACTAATTGTCGAGAAATAGCCATGGATCGAACGAAACCTACAAGCTGGGTTGACACGAATTCTCGTTAGCCAAGAAGTAGTCCGACAGCGTCTATCAGATGGAATATCGTTCAAGACCACATTTTTGGAAAAGGAGACATACGCCAGGCCTATAAAAGAAATCGAGAGGCGATTGAACGAGATCTTAAAGCAGATAACTAATGCAGGGATAAGGAGAAGAAAAGTGGAACATAAATCATCTGAGACTACCAAGGATGAGACTAAGAAGATTCGGTTCAGTTTGAATAACCCTAAAATTGAAAGGGTGTTCTTAGCAGGAGATTCCAACGGCTGCATTCTGGTCATTCCAGAAATCTTCGGGATGAACGAGCACATCAGGCTTTGTCATGGAAGGCTTACCAGGTATCACCTTTGAGCTTTTTACGTGAGGGAAGAAAGGGGGGTTCGTCGGTTACCAACAAGAATTCAAAATAAGGAGGAAACCATGCGCATTTTTGTTTGGAATCTATCCCCTAATGTAGCAGAGAGTAATTTTCGCAAGGCTTTTGAAGCTTTTGGTCAGGTCAGCTTTGCAATCATCTCATCAACGGTCTTTAAGGACAGATATAATGGCCAGTTACGAGGGTTTGCGTTTGTAGAGATGCCTGACCAGGCTGAGGCGCGAGCGGCAATCAAGAATCTTAACAGGAAGGCCCTCCTTGGCCAGCAGATCATTCTGTATGGGTCATCTGAAAATTGATCAGAAAGGTTAAGTTATGAAACTGTGGCCGAAAGGAAATGAAAGCAGAAATTACCATGAAAACCCAAGATGGGGATATAGTAAAAAATCTCTTAAATGACAAGTATTATACGGTTAAAAGAATTGTGAACAGCATGGCGGTCCTGCAATCCGAAGATGGCCAAGGCCAAATTTTAACAGAGGTTGAGAATTTAAACTTATTTTATAAGAAAAAGGAGGGTATTAAAGTATGAATCAAGACATTATGATTCCTTTTCGGGACAGCTTTTTTCTTCTTCTTAATTAAGTATTGTTAGCATGTCGTCTCAGAAATAAGCTCGATAAGTTGCCCTTCTCTCGGAGAGCAAAGCTTTTGTGATCAAATCCAACAAAAGGGAAGGAACGGTTATTCGTGCCTCGTGACTAATCGAATCGTAGCCAAACTAACGGGTCGACAAGTAACTCGCTTTCAATCCGAAATCTTCATTTTAAGGACCTACTCTGACATAGGCATTAGTAGTGAAATCGCCCGCCGGTCAAAGCCTAAACTGGCACTTCATCTCCAATTTTGGGAATTGCTATGGCGCTAAAAGTCGCAATTCGAATTTGGCAAAAGTGGATTCATGAGAAGAAAAGGGGAAAAGCCGCAGAAGATGGGACTTGGTGATGCTCTAACCTATGTGACAGAAGGGGAGGTGCAATACCAGGGTAGAAAGGCCACCATAAAGATAAACCAGGAAACATGTGTTGGGGCAAGCATGTGTGTTATTAGCTGTCCAGTGGATATATTTAAGTCTACCCCCAAATCCCATTTGGTGAAAGAAAACGTTCATAAATGTCTTTTGCACGCATGCATGAAATGCCGTGACAACTGCCCAACAGGTTCGGTTTTGATAAGGTTCGAAGAATCATTCTAATAATTTCATTTTCTGAAGGCGACACTAAAAGCTTTAGTTAGGTTTCATCTTGGACGCCGACATAACCTGTTTTGGCGAAGATTAAAAAAGATACCCACAGCCACTTGTGAAACTTGGTTTTCGTTCTATCGTAATTATACTGATTCAAATATAGTGAAGGAACTGAAATTTGCGAGTACTCCTTGTAGAAGACGATAGCAAGATTCCTTTTTTTCATCATTAAGGGTCATGGACAGGAAGACTTTGCAGCGGATCACGTAATCAATGGTGAGGATGGTTTGCATTTAGCTCTGCACGAGCTTCACCACGTAGCTCTTGTTGATATTATGCTTCCCAAGCCAAACGACCCCAGTCTGATCGAAGAGATGCGACTCAGCAAGGTCAATACGAAAATCAGAAACTAATGGAATTGCTATTGGATACTCATGGAAACAAAAAACAATTCTTTAGAAGTGGGTATTAAGTTAGCGGTAAAGTTTTGACAGGAAGTGGATAAACGGAAAGGGGTACCAGCACAACGATGGCCTCCACTCGCAGAGCCACAGGACGAACACACAGATGTTTCTCATAAAACGAGCCTATCTCTATCGCTGGTCCTTTGTACTTTTTTTAATCATAGGGATCGCTGTCCCGGCGCTGGCTGACGGTCCAGAAGAGGAGATCCGACAAACCACGAATAAGATTCTCTCCATTGTGACTGATCCGGCCTTAATAAATCCGTCGAGGGAAGAAGAGAAAAGGAGATTGGTTCGCAAAGTGGTAGATGAGCGATTCGATTGGGAAGAAATGTCCCGTCGGTCCCTTGCGAGATATTGGGATCAGAGAACCGAGGAGGAGAAAAAAGAATTTGTCCGGCTCTATTCTGACTTGCTGGAGCGGACTTATATGGACAAGGTCGAGGGTTATTCAGGAGAAAAGGTAACCTATGAGGGGGAGTCCGTTGACAATGGGTATGCCATGGTAAAGGTTAAAATTGTAACAAAAAAAAACACTGACATTCACGTTCGCTACGGGCTGAAGAAAAAAGGAAATAAATGGCTTGTCTACGACGTGTCGATTGAGGGCGTAAGCCTTGTCAACAGTTACCGGACCCAATTCAACCGCATCATATTACAGTCCTCTTACGAGAATCTGGTCAAAAGATTGAGAGAAAGGGTTGAATTAAAGTGAGCTTTCGATGGATCGGTTTGTGAGGAAAACGAAAGGAAAAAGACATCATCTGAGTGCGGAATATCAAAAAATCATTAGAGGTCCAAAAAGCAGCACTACTTTCAAATACCAATTCCCTTTGTCTTGTCACTTTTTCTCAAGACAGGGTAGTAGCCACCCAATGTCGCCCTCTACCAAGGGTATATTATCGTCCATACCCATACTACCCGTATTATCACCCTTATCCATACCCATATTACTAAGGAGGCTGCACAATGT